>JALVXC010000107.1 GCA_027038275.1 Campylobacteraceae bacterium
GTATAGATATAGTCACTTCCTGCTACAGTCGAACCATTATCTACAGTCTTATAGTGAACAGTTAATGACCCAAATAGAGAAGAGGGAGGAGATTCAATAGTAACATTAAACTCTAAATAGCCATCAGGTTCATGAATAGATGAAGCATCAGAAATATTAATATTTTTTAACAAAATATTATCAGCAAACAATGAGGTGTTAAAAATGATTATCCATAAAAATAGAAATTTTTTAAAAAAAGTATCCAATGTTATTCCTTTAAGAAATATAAATTATTTTTATTATAATATTTTTATAATTTCTTAAAGTTTAATTTAGATAAATAATATAAAATTAATTTAATAATTTTTAATATTTATTTCTGTGTAACCCTAAAAGCCTCCCCTACAGCCTTAATAAAAGCACCTCTTACAGCCCCCTCCTCCAACGCTCCATAAGCAGCAGCTGTTGTTCCTGCTGGACTCATGACCGAATCTTTAATGAGTGCTGGGTGATTAGAGGCAATAAGTGGTGCAAAACCTTTAAACAGAGAGTTAGTTACCCCAATAGCATCTACTCTCTTCATTCCCTCTTTAACCAAACCGTCCATCATAGCCTCAGCAACTAAAGTCAAAAGTGCAGGACCAGAACCTGCTATGGCAGTAGCTATATCCACCTCCTTTTCACTATCTACCCAAAAGACATCTCCAATAACAGAAAAAATCTCTTTTGCTTCCTCTTTTTTAGCAACATTTCCCGTCATTACAGAAGTAGAAGCTTGAAACTTAGCCGCAACATTAGGCATAACTCTTACTACATTTTTAGTAGATATATTAGCTCTTAAAGCCTCTATTGTAGTACCTGCTAAAACAGAGTAGAGTGAGTCTGCTTCACCGCTAAGTTGCTCTCCTACACTCTTTAGGGCATATGGTTTAACAGCTAGTAAAATATTTTTCTTAGTAATATCAAAATTCTCTAAAGCATAAACCTTAGCTGAAAACTCCTCTTTTATCTTCTCTAACTTAGTTATATCTCGTGCTACAAACTCTAATTTATAGGTATCTTTTAGTCCATAAGCAATCGCCATTGCCATGGAACCAGGTCCAATAATTGTCAATGTCAAAACAAAACCCCTTTTTGATTTTTGGTGATTATAGCAAAATATAATAGATATTGAGGTATTATATTTTTTTAAAAGTTTCAATATAAGGTTAATGATGAGAATTCAATTAGATATTAAAAAATTAGGAGCAGTTCTGCTCTTTATATTATTTTTCACAGCTTGTAGCAACAAAGATGCAGTTAATGAATATGATAGACCTGCAATCTATTGGTATAATCAAGTTGTAAAAGAGATTGCTTCATCTAACCTAGACAAAGCAGACAACTACTATATTTCACTTAGAAGTGAACATGCTCACTCTCCTCTTTTACCTACAGCCACTATGCTTTTAGCACAAGCTCACATGGAGGAGCAGGAGTATATTATGGCAGACTACTATCTCGATGAGTATCTTAAAAAATATGCAAAAGGAACTAAGATAGAACAGGCAAAATTCTTAAAAATCAAAGCAGCTTTTTTAGGTATAAAAGATATTAACAAAGATCAGCAACTGATGCTTGACACCTTAGCCAATGTAGATAAGTTTGTTAAACGCTATCCTCACTCTATCTATCTACCTGTTGTAGATACCATTAAAGTTCGCCTTCATATGGCTCAATATATGCTTAATGAAAACATTGCTAATCTCTATAAGCGACTGGGGAAAGAGAAAGGATTTAAAAAATATAAAGAAAAAAATGCACACTCTCCTCTTAACATGGCAGACATTAAAGTTCCAGAAGTTAGCTTTTTAGAAAGTATCTTTAACTAAAATATTGGGAAAAGAGTATGCAATTAAGTAATTACGAACCATTTCCAACTCAGATACCAGTTATCATAGAAGATGAACTCTTTTTATACCCTTTTATGATTTCCCCTATTTTTTTAACAAAAAAAGAGGACATAGATGCTGCCACTTTTGCCATGGAGAAGAACTCCTTAATTTTGCTTACTACTACTAAAGAGAGTTTTGAGGGTTCACGAGAAGAGGAAGATATTCATAAGATTGGAGTTATTGGCTCTATTATGCGTAAGGTAAATATTCCTGATGGTCGTGTCAAGATTCTTTTTCAAGGACTTGCACGAGGTGAAATTATTAGTGATTTAGAGAGTGTTGAGATAGAAAATCTTACTTTTCAAAGTGCTATGGTATACCTACTTGAGAACAAACCTTATGATGAGCTAAAAACTAATGCACTAATAGCACTATTGAACGAAAAAATTAAACTTCTATCTAAAATAAACAACTCTATTCCATCTGATTTACTTAAAACTATTTCAGAGACCGATAACCCATACCGAATTGTAGACTTAGTCTCATCTTTGCTTAAACTCTCAAAAACTGAAGCTTATGAGCTTTATGCCAATGATGATGTAGAGCAGAGACTACTTAAAGTTATTGACATTATTGTCAATGAGATGGAGTCTGCACGAGTTGAGCGTGAAATTCGCTCTAAAGTACACTCAAAAATTGAGCAGATTAACAAAGAGTACTTCTTAAAAGAGCAACTCAAAGAGATTAATAAAGAGCTAGGTGTTGATACACAACGTGAAGAGGAGATAGAGGAGTTTAGAAAAAGGTTAGAGGAGCTAAAACCTAATCTTACAGAAGATGCCTATACGGAGATAGAAAAACAGCTCAACCGTTTTGCAAGAATGCACCCAGAGTCAGCCGATGCAGCACAGATTCAAACCTACCTAGAGTATGTCTTTGAGATGCCATTTGGTAAGTTTAGTGATAAAGAGTTACAAGTAAAAGAGGTTCAAAAGAGACTCGACCTTGACCACTTTTCACTAGAAGAGCCCAAAAAGAGAATAGTAGAGTTCTTCTCTGTGCGACAACTAGCCGAACAGCGTGACATTGCTCTTGATGGAAGTGCAGGAGCAATTCTTTGCTTCTGGGGACCTCCTGGGGTTGGGAAAACATCACTTGCTAAGTCTATTGCTAAAGCATTAGATAGACCTTTAGTACGAATAGCCCTTGGTGGACTAGAAGATGTAAATGAGCTAAGAGGACATAGAAGAACCTATGTTGGAGCAATGCCTGGGCGTTTAGTTCAAGGGTTTATTACAGCTAAGAGCATGAACCCTGTAGTTGTCTTAGATGAAATAGACAAAGTAGGACGAGGACACCGTGGAGACCCAACATCTGTTCTTTTAGAAATCCTAGACCCAGAGCAGAACAAAGAGTACCGTGACTACTACCTAAACTTTGACATAGACCTAAGCAAAGCTATCTTTATAGCAACTGCTAATGATGTAGCACAGATACCTGCTCCACTTCGTGACCGTATGGAGTTTATTGAGGTAAGCTCCTACACACCAAATGAAAAGCTAGAGATTGCAAAACAGTATCTCATTCCTCAAGAGTTAAAAAAACATGCACTCAAAGAGGATGAGTTTGAGATAACTAACAAAGCTCTAAAGCTACTTATTGATGAGTATACAAGAGAACCAGGGGTAAGAGGGCTACGCCGTAAAATTGCAGGTATGATGAGAAAAGTAGCAACCAAACTACTTTTAGATAATGAGCTAGAGAGAGTAAAGATTAAAATCAAAGATTTACCTGAATTTGCCAACAAAAAGGTATTTGAAATCTCAAATGTTGACAAAGAACCTCTTGTTGGAGTAGTAAATGGTCTAGCGTGGACATCTGTAGGTGGAGATGTACTCAAAATAGAAGCCATTAAACTCAAAGGGAGAGGCTCTGTTAAACTTACAGGTAGCCTTGGTGATGTTATGAAAGAGTCAGCTCATATTGCCTTTTCAGTTGTAAAAAGACTCATAGAAGATGGCTCTTTAACTATTGATAAAAATCTAATTCCCCTAAAAGAGAAAGAGTCTATAGAGAGTGTTGAGCCAAATGAAATCTTTAAGCGTTTCGATTTACATATTCACGTTCCAGAGGGTGCTACTCCAAAAGATGGACCAAGTGCTGGAATCACTATGGCTGTTGCTATTGCTTCAATTTTATCTGAACAAAAGGTAGACAACAAAATAGCCATGACAGGAGAGTTAACCCTAACAGGAAAGGTTCTACCTATTGGTGGACTAAAAGAGAAACTCATAGCAGCATATAAAGCAGGAGTTACCAAAGCTCTTATTCCTGAAAAAAACTATGAACGTGATTTAGAAGATATTCCTAGTGATGTAAAAGAGGCTATAGAGATTATTGCTATTTCAGAAATAGAAGATGTTTTAGAAGAGGCACTAATTCATTAACTGTAGGGTGCGATTGTGCTATCGCACCAATCTAATTCTTCCTATCTTTTATACAATATTTCTTTTTAAATTTATTGATTTTACATAAAACTCAGAAGCATTATCTTTATCTTTTTCCAAAAAAGCTAAATAACTTCTATAAGCATAACTTCGTGCTAAACTATGATTAGCCAAAGGAAACTCTATTTTTAAACTCTTTTGAACTAAAGCAATAGCTTGATGAAGCTCTATTCCTGCCTCTATTGGCTTATTGTTTTCCAAATCTAACAGAGCTAAATCATTAAGTACTCTAACCATCTCTAAGTTATACTTTAAATGACTTGATTTGTTTAACTTTCTATAGGAGAGAAGAGCTCTTTTATAGTGTCTCTTAGCTATAGAGTACTCTCCTTGTTTTGCCTCTATTTTAGCAAGTAATCTCTCCATCTCAATTAAATAGACCCTATATAGATTATTTCTATTTATCTCAAAGAGTTTTTTATAGATATCTAATGCCTGTTTATAGTATATTTTAGCAGATTTAAAATCTTTATCTTCCAATTTAAGCTGACTCAATGTACGATAAGATAGTGCTAAATAGGCATAATTTTTCATAGATTTTTTATCTAATATAGGTTTAATAATCTCTATAGCCTTAAAATATTTTTTGAAAGCCAACTCTCTTTTATCCATAAGTAGATAGGTTCTAGCTAAACTATTTAGACTCTTGTAATGAAGTAGTGCAAATTTAGACTTTCTATTTTTTGACATAATACTATAGAGTTCAATTGCCTCTTCTCTTAACTCAATAGAGGAATTAAAATCTTGCTTATCATAAGCATAAAAATTAGCCATAATATTTAGAGCCATACCTAGACGTATTTTGCTACTCTCTTGTCCATCTTTTGCCTTTTTTCTGAGCTTTGCTAAGAGTTTTTTGTATATCTTATCTGACTGCTGTAGTAGTTTTTGCTTCTCTTTTTTATTTTTAGTAAATGTTCGCATTTTTGAAATTACTAAAGCATTAGCTATGGAATACTTCTCAAAATCTCTCTTAACTAAAGGTGAAATCTCCTCTAAAATTTGATGATAGATTTTCTCTGTAGCATTCATGTCTCCCATCTTTTCAAAAAGCTCTCCTTGATTAGCAAGTGTAGTTATTAACTCCTCTTTAGTTATCTTTTTACTCTTTAAAGCCTTATCATAAAGCTTTGTTGCTAAAGAGAGATTATTCTCTTTAACAAACTGCATAGCATAACTATTAAGCTCTTTAACTGTTGCATTAAAATCTTCACTTAAATTACCATCTTTTAAGACAAACTTAAAACCACTTTTCCCTTTAAAATTTTTAACAACACTCTCTGAACTATATTTTGCTTTCTCTTCATCTGAAACCATAGATGAGACAATAGAGGTAGTAATCTCCATCGCTTTAGCTACTTTTGGGTTAAGCGAATTACTATTGCTCTCGGAAAAACTATCTTTTAATATTTTTAATTTTTCAATATCTATCTCTATTTTCTGCTCAACTACTGCTTTAGATTGTTGTCTATTGGTCTCTTGATAGCTCTTATTTGAGCCATTAAATATAGTAAAGAGTGAGTCTCCATAGATACTAAAGAGTATCCAAAAAATAGTAGCAAAAGTTAAAATAATTCCCAATATTATCCAAACTGTTTTACTACTTTTTTTCTTTTTTACATTAGACAAAAGTACCATATTTTCATTATGGGCGATTGTTTTTAGATGCTCTTTAGCCTTTTCAATTAACTCTTCATCTTCATGATTTAAAGTAACAAAAGTTTTTCTAGCACCTAGTTTGGCTTCAAAATGGAAACCATAGAGTTCAGCTTTATTTAAAATCTTAATCATATCCCAAATAACTTGATTCATCTTAATTGTCTTGGAGTGAAGATTAGCAGAGTCCTCTTTACCACTCTCTGATGTAACGTCTGTAGGTATATAGGTATTAGTTCTTTTCAAAAAATATCCTTAAAATAATATTAAAAGATATTTTAATGAAATTAACCTAAGAAACAAATAAGATATGACTACTATTGCACTAAATAAAGAGGTTTAAAGCTATTTTATTATATTTACCCTACTCTCCTGTTACCACAGAAAAAGAAATCTTTGAAATCTCGTTATGTCTCTTAATAAAATCATTTAGCTCTTTAAGTTTAATAGCCTCTATCTTTTTTAACTCCTCTTTAGTGTGTCCTAAAGGTTGATTGTTGTAGTACTCATGAAAAGCTCTGTTGAGTCTCTGAGAGAGAGTCTCATTTCTAAGAGGTTCAGAGCCAAGCAGAAACTGCTGTGCAGAGCTTAACTCCTCTTGGGTTACACCTTTGTCTAAAAATGTTTTAACTACCTCTTTAACAGAAGCTACAGACTCATCTTTACTCTTAACTTTGGTTTGAAGATACCCTGAAAAGTAACTATGTGTTTTGTTAATGTTAAAACGGCTATAGGCAGAGTAGGCTAAACCTTTTTTAACTCTTATCTCTTCCATAAGACGCGAACCAAAACCTGAACTTCCTAAAATAAAAGATGCAACCCTAGATAGGTATCGCTCTTTTGAGTCATAAGGTACATCTAAAGGAGAACCAAAGTAGATATATGCCTGTTTACTTGGAACAATCTTCTTTTTTATCTGCTCTTTTGCAATAGGCTTCATTGTTGGTATAGATTTTACCTCTACTTTAGGTAGCAACGCAAGAACAGAAGTTGCTAATTTTTTAGCCTCTGTTTGATTTAAATCTCCACCCATAACCACAATAGCGTTGTTAACTCCTAAATAGCTTTTAACTTGTGTCTCAATATCTTCTAAAGTAATGCTTTTAACACTCTGTAGTGTTCCTAGTGATGGTTTAGCCAAGGGAGTATTTGGAAACAACATCTTTTTCATCTCTAATGAAGAGATGTAGTCAAAGTCACTCTCTTTTCTCTTTAGTGTACCTAAGGTCTTTGTCTTAATCTTTTGGAGAGTATCTTTTGAGTAGTTAGGGTCTAAAAGTAGCTCTTTTAGTCTATCTATTGCTTGACTAAACTGCTCTTTTAGTGAACCAACCTCTAAAACAAAAGTCTCTTTTCCTGCATGAGCAGAAAGTGAAATGGCATGGTTGTCAAGTTTTGTTGCAAAACCTGTACTTCCATCTTTTTTTGTCCCCTCATTAAGCAAAGAGGCTGTCATCTTTACTAAACCATCTTTGCTGTCTGTTAGAGAACCTGCATTTTTAAAAATAAGTTGCATAGAGGCAATTGGTAGATTTTTATCCTCTTCAAATATAAAAGGTACTTTAGTACCATTAACCTCAATATTGCTAAGGTTAGCACTCATTAAAATTCCTTGTATTGTAACTAGTAAAAGTAATATTTTTTTCATCTCTTGACCTAAAATCTCTCTAAAATTTCATAAGCTGTATTTCGCTTTGCAGGGTGTTCACCCACATCACGAATCAACTCTATCATCTCTTTTTGGTTCATAGAGTTTGCTGCTCCTGCCGCCGAGACTACATTCTCTTCCATCATGGTTGAGCCTAAATCATTTGCTCCAAACTTTAAAGCCATCTGACCGATGTAGCTTCCTTGGGTTACCCATGAGCTTTGAATGTTGGGAATATTATCTAAAAATAGCCGTGCTACAGCTAAATAGCGTAAATATTGGTTAGGAGTTGTCTTTGTAATGGTCGGGAGTTCACGCTTTAGTTGTGTATTGTCACTCTGGTAACTCCACATAATAAAGGCTCTAAACCCACCTGTCTCATCTTGAAGTTGTCGTACATAGTCCCAATGCTCCACAATCTCACGTGTTGTCTCAACTGTTCCATACATCATGGTAGCTGTTGATTTAATGCCAAGCTTATGAGCCTCACGATGAACCTCTAACCACTTTTGAGTTCCCAATTTTTTAGGAGCAATAATATCACGAACCCTATCAGAGAGTATCTCAGCACCTGCTCCTGGAATAGAGCTTAAACCTTTAGCTTTTAGACGAGCCAATACTTCTGAAACTGAGAGCTTAGAACGCCCTGCAATATAGTCTATCTCTATAGCTGAAAACCCATGAATAGTAATAGTCGGGTACTTGTTATGAATATGCTCTACCAAATCTTCATACCACTCAATTTGAAGTTTTGGGTGAACTCCACCTTGAAAAAGAATCTGTGTTCCACCAATAGCTATGAGTTCCTCTATCTTCTCATCTATCTCATCAAAGGTTAAAATGTAAGAATCTTCCTTTTTCTCATGAGTGTAAAAAGCACAAAATTTACAGTCTACCCAACAGATATTGGTGTAGTTGATATTTCTGTCAACCACAAAGGTTGTTACCCCTTTTGGGTGTAACCTCTTTTTTACCTCGGTTGCCATACGTCCAAGTGTTTTTAGGTCTGCTTTTTCAATTAGCTCTACGGCTTCATCTATGGTCATTCTTTTATTCTGGTTTAATGCACTCATTGGTCTCCTTTATGGGGGACAGACACGGAGGTCGCCCCTACAGTGGTTTCTCTTTTGGAACTTCTTGCTCTTTTGGTTTTTCAATATTTGCTGACTCTTTTTTACCAATGGCATCTAGTACAGCGTTAATAAAGCGTGGAGATTTATCGTCAGCTAATGCCTTTGCTAACTCAATTGCTTCATTAATAATAATTCTTTTATCTACACCCTCTATCATAATCTCATACCCTGCTAGACGCATAATTGACTTCTCTACTTTTCCAATAGAGTCATAGTTCCACCCTTTGAGGTGTTTCTGAATCTCTGCATCAATGGTTGCTAAGTTTTTAACAGTTCCTGCAAAGAGAGCTTTTGAGAACTCTCTTTGTTTGTTACGAATTTTATCTTCTTCTAAAATAGTATCTGAAAAGAGTCCTATATCTTCATTACCTAAATCGTAAGCGTAGAGTAGACCTACTACTGCTGTTCTTGCTTGGTGTCTTGTTGCCATATCTATATTGCCTTATTTAAATATATATGAAAATTCAAAAGGTTATTGAATTTTAATCTATATTTTATGGTGTGATTACCATCACACCAATTTATCTATTTTTCCAATTCCGTATAGAGATTCATCATCTCAATAAGCCCTGCCATAGCCTCACCACCTTTATTACCAGCTTTTGTACCTGCTCTCTCTATGGCTTGTTCTATGCTATCTACAGTTAAAACACCATAAGTAACAGGCTTTCCATGTTTCATAGTTACAGTTGCTATACCTTTTGTTGCCTCTGCTGAAACATAGTCAAAATGAGGAGTCGCTCCACGAATAACAGCACCCAGACAACAAACAGCATCATACTTACCTGAAGCCAAAGCTCTATCTAGTGCAAAAGGAATCTCAAATGCACCTGGAACTAAGATTAAATCCAAATCATTAACATCTCCACCATGTCTTGCGTAGGTATCTTTTGCACCCTCTACTAATCTATCTGTAATAAAGTGGTTAAATCTTGCATTAATAATGGCTACCTTTTTACTCTTGTCTACTTGAAAATCACCTTCAACTACTTTCATCTACTACCTTTAAATTTTTTTAGCTCGTTCCCACCGTCCTCGGTGGGAATGCATACTCTCATATACACTCCCACGCAGGAGCGTGGGAGCGAGAAGAAATTTTTGTGAAATTATAACCAATTATTCTACAATGCTTCTAATAGCATCAATCTGCTCTATTAAACTATCTAGCTTATTTAACTCTATCATATTTGGACCATCGCTTAGAGCAATAGATGGGTCAAAGTGTGTCTCAAAAAAGAATCCATCAACTCCCACAGCTGCTGCACCACGTGCAAGATATGGAACTAAAGCCGAATCCCCTCCTGAAGTTGCACCACCAGAGGCTGGTTGTTGTACGGAGTGAGTTGCATCAAAAACTACAGGGGCAAACTCTCGCATCTGCTTTAGACCTCTCATGTCCACAACTAAGTTACCATAACCAAAAGTTGTTCCTCTCTCTGTTAACCAAACACCATATTTCTCTGCATTTTCATAACTGGCTTCACCATTAAAACCACGTGTTTTAAGCACTTTTTTAACAGAGTGTTCCATAGCTTGTGGAGCTAGAAACTGCCCTTTTTTAATGTTTACTACAGCTCCTGTCTTAGCAGATGCTACCAATAAATCTGTCTGACGACATAAAAAAGCAGGAATCTGAAGTACATCTACCACCTCTGCTACAACTTGAGGTTGAGTATAGTCATGAACATCAGTTAAGAGTTTATATCCAAACTGCTCTTTAACCTCTTGAAGCATCTTTAAGCCCTCATCAAGCCCAGGTCCCCTAAAAGAGTCAAGGCTTGTTCTGTTTGCTTTGTCAAAACTAGCTTTAAAGTAGAAATTTTTAGTACAATCTTCATGATATTTATTTAAGCTTTCTGCAATTCTCATAACATTATCACGGCTCTCTAGCACACATGGACCTGCTATTAGTATCATTTTTTATCCTTTACTAAGGCTCCTCCAAGGAAATAGACAGATAAATAGCTTTATGAGGTTTTTCATAGGCAAGGCAATCGTTTGCAGGACTAGCCTCAGCTAATTCAAAAACGATTAACACAGTCTATGGGAAACCTCATAAAGCCCGTAGGGAAGCCACAGAGAGGGCAATCTTCACAAAATAAAATTCTTAAATTAGCTGAGGCTAGTCCTACAAATTATATTTTGTGAAGATTGCCCTCTCTGTGACTTCTATTTATCTGTCTATTTCCTTGGAGGAGCCTAAGGCAACTATTAGCCCTGAAATTATGACCAAAATTATACCTAAAACTTTCAAAGGTGTTGGTATAGGGTCACCTAAAGCAACACCAATAATAAGTGCAAATACAATATTTGAGTAGGAGATAGTCCCAACAATTCCTGCTTTGGTATACTCATACGCTTTGGTCATAAGCACTTGTGAAGCTGTTGCAGAGAGACCCATAATGATTAAATAGAGCCATAAAATCCCATTTGGCATAACAAATTCATCGAACATAAACTCTAAATATTTTGGAGGTTCAACATAGGGTGAAAGAGCCATTAAAAGCATAGGTGCTAATGTACCCACGCCCATAAAACTCATAACAATAGCTCTTGTATCATAATATGCTCGAAGCTCTCTAATAGATGTATAGGCTAACGCTGCCCCTACCCCTGAAAAGATTCCTAATATACTATATTTACTAAAACTAGCCCCCTCTGGAGGCAATGAGATACATGCCATACCTGTAAAGCCTAAAAGAATTGCTATAATAGCCCACCTATTAAGTTTTTCATTTAAAAAGAGATAGGCAAAAATAGCCACAAATATTGGCGAAGTTTTATTGTAAGTAACTGCCTCTCCAAGAGGAATATAGGCAATAATATAAAAGTAAGCCAAAAGTGCTACAAACCCCATAGTTCCACGAAAAAGCAGTAAAAGTGGTCTACCACCTTTCTGTTTTAGAGGAGATTTATAGATAGCAAAACCAACCAAAGCGACACCAAAAACATTTCTAAAAAAAGTTACTTCTACAGGGGGAAGTACTTCACTGACCATCTTAGCAAACCCACCCATAACAGCAAAAGAGAGTGAAGCTAAAAGCATAAAAAGAACTCCTCTATCTATGCCTAAAATATATTTTTTCAAAAAAAACCTTTATTTTTTTGAAAGTTTAGCATATTTCCGTTAGAATACTTTAAAATTTAATTAATAAAGAAGCTATATGAATTTAAAACTAATATCAATTTTCTTTCTACTGACCCTAACGATGACTAGCTCCATTGCACAAGAGTATAAATGGAGTAAAAAGCTTACCTTTTTAGGTTTTTTAAAAAAACATCATATTCCTCAAAAGATATATTATGATATGGATAGAGAAGATAGAGAGCTTATTCAAGAGATTAAAGCTGGACAAAACTATACTATCAACTGGAAAAAAGGTAAAATATCTACAATTAATATTCCTGTTTCAGATGATTTAATGTTGCAAATTAAAAGAGGTAAAAAAGGCTATAGTGCTAAGTATGTCCCTATTCCCTATAAACTTATAGAAAAGACTATCTCTATTAGAATCAAAAATGGATTAGATAAAGATTTATACAGAGCAACCAAAACACACTACTACTATAAAGAGATTAAAGAGGTCTACTCAAAAGCTCTGCCTCTACATAAAATGAGAAGAGGTGACAGAGTTATACTCTTCTATACTCAAAGATATAGACACAATAAACCATACACAAGTCCAAAGATAGAGGCTTGTCTTATTGAGATTAATAGAAAACCATACTATGGCTTCTTAATGGATGACAATAAATATTATGACTCTACAGGAGTAAAATATCAACGTACATATAAGACACGTTTTATTCTTCCTGTCTCATACAAACGTATCTCTAGTCGATTTACCCAAAGTCGTTACCACCCTATTTTACGCCGATATAGAGCCCATTTAGGAATTGACTATGCAGCTAGAAGAGGCAATAGAATTGTTGCTAGTTCTTCAGGAAAAATTGTCTTCAAAGGTTGGAAAGGTGGCTATGGTCGTGTTGTAGAGATAAAACATCCAGGTGGATTAAAAACTCTCTATGCACACATGAGCCGTTTTGGGAGATATAATCGTGGTGACTATGTAAAACAAGGTCAAGTTATTGGGTATGTTGGAAGCTCTGGACGAAGCACTGGTCCGCACCTACACTTTGGTCTTTACAAAAATGGTCATGCCATTAATCCTGCTAGATATGTAGCAAAGAGACAAGCCAAAAAGGTAAAATTGAAAGGCAAAAAGTACAAAAAACTTAGAAAGCGTGTGTCACACTTTAGACCTCAATTTAGAGAGGTAAAAGAGAGAAAGAGTAGTATTATAAAAAAAGAGAGTAGCAAGTGTTTGAACTGCTTTAAGAAACTACCTCCGAGATAGGAAAACAGCGACTATAGTCGCTGTTTAGTTACAGTTTTGTTGCTCTAACATCTCCAAAGAAAATCAAATCTTTTAATACTGCTTTTTGAGTAACCCCATCATCTCCAATTCGTAACATTAATTCCCCTTTATCACTAGAGAAGATATTTTGATGAATAATTGCTTGTGCATACCAAGAGTTATTATTCTCTCCTAACATCTTTTTATATTCACTATATTCACTCTTTTTAGGAATATAAATTTCAGCTTTCCCATCCTGCTTTTCAGCTCCTACAGCAAGAAAAGTGTAGTGTTTGTTCTCTTTAGTTCTGTCTATCTTTTTATTTAAATTAAAATATAGTGTCAAGAGGTCATCTTTTGAGTAGAACTTTAACTTCTCTGTACTCTCACTCTTAACTTTACCATTTTTCCAACTTTTATACTTTTTTGTTACTGTTTTATTCTTATGGTCAATGGTATAGACCTTATTACTTGTTTTAGAACCATGAGACTTAATAACTTGGTATAAATCTGAAACCATAAGCCCATTTTCAATATGCCCTTTAGAGATATGGTGCTCTGTTCGTCCACCTGAAAGTGTTTTAGCTAAACCTGTAGCTTTTAACTGAACATCAATCTCATAAGAGTTTTCATCTCTTGTTAAAACAGCATTGGCAATACCTATTTCACCTATAATTCCAAACTCTACCTTATAGTCTGCCTTGATTGTTTCTGCATTTAAAGTTACACCTAAAAGTAGTGTTAAAACTAAAAATATATTTTTCATAATAATCCTTAATGATTTTTGTTAATGAATTTAATCACATTTATGTGTAATAACCGTGATTAATCGAAACATTATATCCAACATCAAGCAATAATTAAAACTCTGCTATAATTAGGCTAATTTTTAACCGTAGGATGTAGTCCCCTGACTACACCATTAAAACCAAACCCCTTTAAAAATCAAACTGTTATTTGATGGTGTAGTCGGGGACTACACCCTACACAGCAAACAAATATAGAAAGACGAACCATGACCCAATTAAAAAAAGTAGCTATTTTAGGGCGACCAAATGTAGGAAAAAGCTCCCTTTTTAACCGATTAATTAGACAAAGAGATGCCATTACCTCTGATGTGGTAGGAACTACACGAGATATAAAAAAAAGAGTTGCTACTATCTCAGGCAATAGAGACTTTGAGATTATCGATACAGGGGGGATTGACGACTCAACAGAGATGTTCTCAACTGTTAAAAAGCTCTCTTTACGTGCTGCTAGGGAGGCTGATATTATTATCTTTATGGTAGATGGTAAGAGTATTCCCCAAGAGGAGGATAGAGAGCTTTTCTACCAACTTCAAGACTTAGGCAAACCCATTGCGTTAGTAGTCAATAAAATTGACAATGACAAAGATGAAACAACACGCTATTGGGACTTTTTAGAATTTGGAGCAGAGAGAACTTTTCCTATGTCTGTAAGCCATAACCGTTACATGAATGACTTTTATACATGGTTAGAGAAGTACATTCCTGAGCGTAAAGATGAGGAACAGGGTCTACAACTAGAAGAGGATGATGAACTATCTTTTGAAGATATTGTTGAGATGGTTCAACTAGATGAGAAGGAAGAGGAAGATAGAGAGATAAAAGTAGCCATTATTGGTCGTGTCAATACTGGTAAGAGTTCTTTACTTAATGCTTTTTTAAAAGAGGAGCGTAGTGTTGTATCTGATGTAGCAGGAACAACTATTGACCCTGTTGATGAGTCTATTGAGTATAAAGAGCATAAGATTACCTTTGTAGATACAGCAGGGATTAGAAGACGTGGTAAGATTGTAGGTATTGAAAAGTATGCTTTTGGTAGAACGGAAGAGATGTTAGAAGAAGCTGATATTGCTCTACTTGTTATTGATGCTACAGAGGGTGTACTTGAGCTTGATGAGCGTATTGCAGGACTTATAGAGAAGTATAAACTTGGTTGTCTAATTGTACTTAATAAATGGGATATTAAAAAAGAGAATGAAGAGAGCTATCAAAAAGCTGTAGATGATATTCGAGACAACTTAAAGTTTTTACACTATGCTCCACTTATTACTGTTTCAGCAAAGACAGGACTTAGAGTTCATAAAATTTTAGATGAGATTATTGCTATTTATGGGCGATATAAAAAGAGAATTCCAACATCTAAACTTAATGAAGTTCTAAAATATGCTATTGCAAGACACCACCCACCAACCATCAATGGTGGTGTAGTACGTATTAAGTTTGCAACGCAATATGAGATAAAACCACCTAAAATTGCACTTATTATGAATCGACCTGATGGGCTTCACTTCTCTTATAAACGCTATTTAACTAATATTTTTAGAGAGAAGTTTGACTTCGAGGGTGTTCCTTTAGATATTGGAGGAAGAAAACGCGGTCAACGAATGGATGATGAATAGAGTACTTATTGCACTCTACCTATCTTCTTTGCTCAATTCAGAATAGGGAACTGCTTTAGAGAAGTACCAACCCTGTCCATACTTAACCCCAAAACCTTTTAAAATATCTACAACAACTTGATTGTCAATAAACTCTGCAATAACTTCAATGTTATTTTGTTGACAAAATAGGGCAAATGTTTTAACAAGGCTATAAGCCTTTTTATCATGATGAATCTCTTTTATAATACTTCCATCAATCTTTAAATAATCAATAGAAAGATTAAGCAGATGATTTAAGTTTGAGTAGCCTGAACCAAAATCATCAATACAGATTTTATATCCAAATAGTTTTAATTTCTGTAAAGAGAGTTCTACTTTATTATAATCAATACTCTTGTTCTCTAAAATCTCAATATATAGTCTATCAGCTAAATCCGAATTTTGTGCAAATATTGCTAAAATGGAATCATTAATTAAATCATCAGCTGAAAGGTTTATAGAGATTTTTATATTTTCATCTTCTCGTAACTTTTTAATATTGTACTCAATTACTCTCTTTGTTAAATAGGTGTATAGATACGAATCCTCCAAATCAGGTAAAATTTTATCAGGAAAGATAATATTGTCTCCATCTTCAATACGTAAAAGTGCTTCATAGTGATGAAGCTCTTTAGTCACCAAATCTTTAATAGGCTGATAGTAACAAATCAACTTATCTGACTCTATCAACTCTTTTAGCTTCTCTCTATAGAGTCTTTTTGTTTGACTAATATCAAAGTAAGAGATACAGTTTCTACCATTATGTTTAGATTCATAAAGAGCTGTATCAGCTTTGTGAATCACCTCTTGTAGTGACTTTTCTATCTCTGTGTGTAGTAATACACCAATAGATATGGTTAGAGAGGTCTTCTCATTATCAACAGTAAAAGTTGAGCGTTCTACAGCAATACGTATTCTCTCCAAGATAGTGCGTATCTGCTCTTCTGTTCTATTCTCTTTAGAGAAAAAAATTAAAAACTCCTCTCCACTATACTGAATAAAAATATCACTCTTATCTAAAAATGATGCCATAATTTTAATAACAGAGATAATTATCTTATCTCCATTCTCTTGCCCATACAGATTGTTTATTCTCTTAAAAAAATCAATATCTGCTAAAGCAACATAATAGTTTTTAAAATTAATCTTATCGTAATTGTCTGTTATATAGACTCTATTATAGGTATTTGTTTTAGGATTACGATATACTTTATATTTATTATAGTGTGTATAGAGTATATAGACCAAAAAGAAGAACAGAAAAAACAATAAGATTAGAGCAAAATAACTTAAAAAATCAACACTTACTCTTAAAAGTGAAGAGAGCCGATTTTCAGTATAGTCAATAACTAAAATAGCAACTGTTTTATTGTTCTGAACAATAGGTTTAAGTAGAGTAAAAGATAGTTCTTCAATACCTCTTTGAACAAAAACTCTCTTTTGCTTCTCTTTTACTACCTGATTAAAAAACTGTTCATGCTCTGGTATAAAAGGTTCACTAACCTCTGTATGTTCATCCTTATCTATGTCAAATAGAAAAAAATATTTTCCTCTATTCAGATACAGAACATAAATAGATTTAATATCTTGATTTGATAAGACAGAGAGTCGCTTCTCATTTTCAGCTCTTAATGCTTCATCCTGTAAATTTGTCTTAATAAAATTTGGATTTTTAAATATAATTTGGTCAAGAATTTTACTAGAGGTATCATCAACAATACCAATAGCTCTATTTAAAAGAAAATTTTCAACTCTCTCCTCATATCCACCAATACTTTTATAGGAGAAAACAAGTAAAAAAGAGAGCACAATATAGGCAAATATTAAATAATAATACCTCCTATCACTGTTAAAAAAAGTCAGTTTATTTTGCAAAATCTCTTCCCTATCTTAGTTTATATATTTAAAATTTTAACATAAAAATGTGCCCAATTGTGAATATTAAGTAAACAGGCTTATATTTATTTAATTTTTCTATTGTTATAAACATTAGTTTATATCAGCTAATAGACATATTGGGTCAATCTGACATTCACTTAGAATATGCTTATTATAGGACTTCGGAAGGGCTAAACCATTTTTTTTTAAACGCTCTTCAATAAAAATTATCTGAGTCCGCCCCTTTTTAAGATAAATTGCTCCTATACTATTTTTATTATTTTGTAAAGCTCTATATGAGTCAACAATTAACATCTTATTCTTAATTTTCTTTTTCGGAAAAAGAATAATATTAGCTTTTTCTAAAGAGGTAAACTTTATTCTTTTTGTTAGTTTTATACTCTTATTATCATTGAAAAATTTTAAAACTCTATTGGACCTAACAGATTTCAAATCTGCAAGAGCTTCACTTACTTTATCTACATTTAATCCAGCAACTAAAAAAATAGGTACAATAAGAGCAATATATAGTAAATTTTTCATTATGTTATCCTTATTTAAGAATAATACTATAAAACATCATAAAACAATATAAAATATATAAATTAAATATAATAATAAAGTTTTATTTATATATTAAAGAATAATAATTCTGCTATAATTCAATCAATATTTTATAATTACATTAAGGGAAATTATGCGTGTACTAACTGGAATTCAAGCTTCAGGAAAGCTTCATATTGGTAACTATTTTGGAGCAATGAAGCCTATGATAGAACTTCAAGAGAAAGAGGAGCTTTTTACTTTTATTGCAAACTATCACTCTTTAACTACATCAAAAGATGCAAAACTTTTAAAAGAGCTAACATTTGAAGCAGCAGTAGATTATCTCTCTTTAGGAATAGACCCACAAAAAACCACTTTTTGGGTTCAAAGTGACGTACCTCAGGTACTTGAACTCTACTGGATACTCTCAAAATTTACCCCTATGGGGCTACTAGAGAGGGCTCACTCATACAAAGATAAAGTAGCAAAAGGTATTACAGCTAACCATGCACTCTTCTCTTACCCTGTACTTATGGCTGCTGATATTCTTATACTCGATACCCAAAAAGTACCTGTAGGAAAAGACCAAATTCAACATGTTGAAATAACTCGTGATATTGCTACTAAATTTAACAATGAGTATGGAGAGATTTTTACTCTGCCTGAACATGTAGTCAATGAAGAGGTGGCTACTATTCCAGGTATAGATGGGCAAAAGATGTCAAAATCTTATGACAATGCCATTGATATTTTTATGGAAACAGAGAAAAAACTCCAAAAACGCTGTAATAAAATAATTAGTTCTTCAACACCACTTGGTGAGCCTTTAGAGTATGAGGGGTGTAATATCTATAACCTTGCCTCACTCTTTTTAAACAATGAAGAGAGATTAGAACTTCAAAAACGCTACAAGAGTGGCAAAGAGGGGTATGGACACTTTAAAAAATACCTTAAAGAGCTTATTTGGGAAGAGTTTGCAGAGGCTAGAGAGAAGCGTGAGTACTATATAAATAATCCTGATGTTGTAAGAGATATTTTAAATGAAGGGGCTAATAAAATGAGAAAAATTGCAGATAAGAAGATGGCACAAGTGCGTGAGGCTGTGGGGATTCTATAACCACCTATCTGCTATTTTTCTAAGTCCTGCTACATTATCAGAAGCAAATATCTTCAGATTTGCTTCCTCCTCTCTCTTTTGTAAATCATAATGTGCCTCCAGATACTCAACAATAGCTTCTCCTGAATGAATAAGTATTGGCTTATGTTCAAAATACTCTAAAAGTGCATCCCCTATAAGAGGAAAATGCGTACACCCCAAAATAATAGCCTTAGGGGTCTCTATATCTGAAAAGTAATGCTCCATAGTTGCTCTAACAAGCTCTCCTGAAAAGATGCCCTCCTCTACTAAAGGGACAAAAAGCCCTGTCTGCAAAGAGGTTATATTACTATAGCCTAAATCCTCTAACGCACTCTGATAACGCCTAGAGTTAATAGTTGCACGTGTAGCCATAATCAAAATATGTTCATCTTTAGCTAAGTTGCTATTTTCAAGTGCCATTACCCCAGGTTCAATCACCCCTAAAACAGGGTAGTTACTTTGAGCATTCATATCAGGAAGAGCATAAGCAGAGACTGTATTACAAGCTGTAATTAGTAAATCAATATCGAAGTTATTAAAAAACTCTAAAGCTTCTAGTGAGTAGCGAATAATAGTATTTTTATCTTTTGGGCCATAGGGGACACGAGCTGTATCCCCATAATAGATAATCTCATCAAAAAAGTTATGAGCAAGGAGAGATTTTACAACACTTAACCCCCCTGCTCCTGAGTCAAAAACACCTATTTTCAAAATGTTATAAAATTTTAATCATTCATCATTGCTAAGAACTCAGCATTGTTCTTAGTTTTTGTCATTTTAGAGTAGAGGAACTTTAAGCCTTCTACATCTTCCATATTTTGCATAGCGTTTCTAATTGCCCAAACTTTTTGGAGGTCTTCTGCTTTAACCATAAGCTCCTCTTTTCTTGTTCCTGACTTAGTTACGTCAATAGCTGGGTAGATTCTTCGCTCTGCTACATATCTGTTTAAAACAACTTCTGCATTTCCTGTACCCTTAAACTCCTCGAAGATAACCTCGTCCATTCTACTTCCAGTATCTATTAGAGCTGTAGCAACAATAGTTAAAGAGCCACCCTCTTCAATATTTCTTGCTGCTCCAAAGAAACGTTTTGGTTTATGAAGTGCGTTAGCATCTACACCACCAGAGAGTACCTTTCCTGAACTAGGAGTTACTGTATTGTAGGCACGAGCTAAACGAGTAATAGAGTCAAGTAAAATAATAACATCTTTGCCCATCTCTACACGTCTTTTAGCTTTTTCAATAACCATTTCAGCTGTTCTAACATGGTTTTGTGCAGGTAAATCAAAAGTAGAAGAGTAAACTTCACCTTTAACAGAACGTTGCATATCTGTTACCTCTTCTGGTCGCTCATCTACCAAAAGAACCATTAATGAAGCATCTGGATTGTTATGAGTAATTCCATGAGCCAACTCTTTAAGAAGTTCTGTCTTACCTGTTCTTGGAGGTGCTACTATTAAGGCTCTTTGTCCTTTACCTATAGGAGAGAACAAATCAAGTACACGCCCTGTTAGTTTAAGTGGGTTATACTCTAATTTAAGTTGTTCTGTAGCATATAGTGGAGTTAAGTTATCAAAAAGTGGTCTCTTTTTTGACTCTTCAGGAGGTAAGTAGTTAATAGCTTCTATTTTTAGAAGAGCATAATACTTCTCTTGCTCTTTTGGTTGCCTAACTTGACCTGTAACCACGTCACCATTTCTAAGGGCAAAACGTTTAATTTGAGTACTACTCACATAGGTATCATTTTGAGAGTTAGCAAAGTTTCCATCTTCACTTCTTAAGAAACCATAGCCATCATTCATGACCTCTAAAATACCAGTAAATAAGATGAATCCACCTTGAGAAACCTGAGACTTTAAAATTTCAAATATTAAATCTTTACGCTTATACTCATTTGGATTTTCAACTTTTACTTTAAATGCTATGTCAACTAGCTCTTCAAGTGATTTTTGTTGTAACTCTTCAACTTTATACCCATCTACAGGTACATGTGTTCTATGGTTGTTTTTCTTATGATTGTTATGTCTTTTTGATTGTTGTTCGCTCATTGGTCCTCTTAAAAGCTATCACGGGGATTTTGTAGTTTTAATTTTGTAGTCATGCTATTATAATCAACTTTTTATTAATTTTCCTTATTCTTAGGGTAAAATTATGCTATTAACGATAAATATAGGAGAGGAACATAGGTAAGAGGTGATAAAAACTTAACACCCAACGTCATTTTTAACTCCATCATCTTCTCTAACTCTTCATCCATTACAGGTTCATAGTATCTCTCTTTAATCAAAGATATTTTAAAAAACAGGTCAAATACCTTTAAAAGTAAAATTGTAATACTATAAAAATTGAAACTATCAAAGTAGATAGTTACTCCCAAAACATAATAAAAAGTAGGATGTATTAAAAAGAATAGAAAAACACTCTTATTATAATAAGAATAGAGATTATCAATCATATCTCTTAATGTATCTGCTTTTTGAATATATAGTTCAAAAATTTCTAAAAATATCATAATTATGACTATTTGTATTACTATTTCCATAGTGAAAGTTTAGCCAACTCTTGGCTATAATACTCTAAAAAAGAGAGTCTTTGTGAAAAAACTTTTTATTACCGATTTAGACCATACCTTTTTACACAGTAACCAAAGTGTAAGTATCTTCTCAAAACAGATATGGAATGAGAAGAGTCAACATGCCCTACTTAGTGTAGCAACAGCTAGAAGTTTCTCTAAAACCCAAGAGTTTTTAGAGGGTTTAGAACTAAATCTTCCTCTTATTTTACTAGATGGAGCTATGATTGCAACAACTGACAAAAAGCTTATTTCACTCAATACTCTATCTAAAGAGCTTAGTGATGCTATTATTGAGGAGAGTAGTAGATTTGGTATCTACCCCTATGTTATTGCCCTTAAAGATAAAAAAACTTTAGATGAGAGTTTTGATATTCCACCTATTTTGAACTATTATCAAAAATTTCTTGTTGAGAATCACTATACTAGTGACAAACGGATTGTCCATAAAAAGAGAATAGAGGGAGATGACAATACATTAAAGCTTGTCTATATGGGCGAGGAGAGTATACTTCATCCACTCTCAATACATCTAAAAAAGGTTTTTGGCTCTCAAATAGAGGTTAAACTCTCACCTGAAAACTATATGAAGTGCTATTTCTTAACCATACTGCACCCTCTTTCAGACAAAGCCCATGCTCTACGAAAGGTTCATGAGTATCTAAATTATGATATCAAAGAGACAACTGTTTTTGGAGATAGTGTTAATGATATTGAGATGTTTCGACTAGCAGGAAAGGCTGTTGCTGTTGCCAATGCCCTAGATGAAGTCAAGAGAGAAGCAGATGTTATCCTAAAAGAGAGCAATGATGAAGATGGAGTCGCTAAATACTTGCAACAGATGATTAGAA
Source organism: Campylobacteraceae bacterium (assembly GCA_027038275.1). GTDB lineage: Bacteria > Campylobacterota > Campylobacteria > Campylobacterales > Sulfurovaceae > UBA1140. The sequence goes on from JALVXC010000107.1 coordinate 22,590, forward strand.
GTTAATCTTGTACCCTACTCCATACTGATTTTTAATCAAATCTTTTGGAATCTTTTTACGTAAATTTTTAACTAATGTCCTAATAGATGAATTGGTAATAACCTTGTTAAACTCATCTCCCCAAACATAAAAGAAGATTTCATCATCAGAACAGGGAGCACCTGCTTTCTCAACAAGAAGCTCAAAGAGTTTTGACTCTCTCTTAGTTAAAGTTACTGCTCTCTCTTCGCAAAAGAGTGTTTTACTTTTACTATCCCAAGAACAGCTACAAGGAAGTGGAACACTTCTTCCTCCATCAACTTTTTTAGAAACCTTAAGGAGTGCATTCATTAAGTCTGAACGTCCAACAGGCTTAATTAGAAAAGATGAAAAGTTTAAATCTACAAGCTCAAGTAAAATCTCTCTATCTGAATGAGCAGTTAATGCAATTAATGCCACACTATCATCTTCTTGACGAATTTTTTTAGCTAGATTAATACCATTTATTTTAGGAATTAGCAAATCGAGTATAATAAGATGAATATCTTCCTCTTGATAAATACGAAGTGCCTCTTCACCATCTCGTGCAATATGTACCTCTCGACAAAGCTCTCCAATAAAGTAGGCATATTTATCAATAATCTCATCTTCATCTTCAATATATAATATATTCAAATTTTTTAAAATTTTCATTTTTTCCCTTTTTTAAGTTATCTAAATAATTTAGAATATAATTACATAATATTGTGAATTAACCGTGATTTTCCAACATATTTAAATACTCCAAACGTTGTGGTGTTCCAATATCATACCACTCTCCTTGATATAATTCTGTTCTTAATTGACTTTTCTCAACTGCATCAAACAGAAGAGGAGCTAAGGGCTGTTTCCCATACTTTAGCCCTTTAAACATCTCTTTTGAGTAGTACCCAATACCAGAAAAAGTATACTTCTCTTGAGTTTTGGTCAAATAGAAATCGCCATCTAAATTATGTTCAGGATTCTTTACTAAAATGAGTTTAGCTAAGAGTCCATCTTTTAACTTATAATTACTATCAAATGGATAGTCTGTCCATACATCTCCATTGACCACCAAAAAGGTATCTGAAAGCAGAGGAAGTGCCTTTACAATCCCACCTGCTGTCTCTAAAGCCCCCTCATGTTGTTCATCAGAGAACTCAATCTGCACACCAAAATTTGAACCATCACCCAAATAGTCTATAATTTGTTGACCTAAGTAGGCAACATTAATAACTATTTGAGTAAAACCAGCTTTACGCAATCTATCTATATGCCAAACAATAAGAGGTTTTCCTCTTACTTTTAAAAGTGGTTTTGGAGTATGGTTAGTAAGTGGTCGCATTCGCGTACCTAACCCTGCTGCAAGTATCATTGCTTTCATAAATGGCTTCCTTTTTTTAAAAACTCTCCCAATGGCTTTAACTCATCATACTTTTGACACACCTCATCAATATATTGTAGAGTTTGGGGAATATTATCTAAGTAGCTACTCTTTTTGTCACGAATATCTAGTCTAGCAAAAATCCCTAAAATCTTAATGTGTCTTTGAAGTCCTGTAAAATCAAACCATCGAATAAACTGCTCATCTGAAACATCAACGCCCTTTAATCTCTTAAACTCTAATGCTAACATCTCCATCTGTTTTGGGTCAAAGTAGACATAGACATCTTTTAAAAGAGAGACCAAATCATAAGTCAAAGCACCATTTCGTGCATCTTGATAATCAATAATTGCTAATTCATGTCCTGTCTCTATCATAATATTTCGTGAATGGAAATCTCGATGAACAAAAACATCTTGTGGCTGAGATAAGACTTCATTGCAAATTAACTCCAATGTATCATCTAACATCTTCTGCTCATCTTGACTCAAATCTCTTTTAAGGTGTTGCTCTAAATACCACTCTTGCATTAGACTCATCTCAAACATTAAAAACTCTCTATCATAAGGTTCTAAGTTTGTAGTATCTGCCTTTTGAATCTTTAAAATCTCTTCTATCGCTTTAGTATATAGTAATTCAACACTCATATCACTTAAAATATCTGCTAAGTGTCGTGAGCCTAAATCTGTCAAAAGTAGATACCCCTCCTCTAAATTTTGAGCAATAATACGTGGTACTTCAACTTGTACTTTAAGCAGACGAACGGAAATATCAATAAAAGGGTAAAGCACCTCTTTGTTTGCTGTAGAGTCCATAAGAATATAGCTTTTATCTTTCTCTATAACTCTATAATATCTTCTAAAACTTGCATCTCCACCAAGCACTTCTATTTTGTAATCTCTATAACCTAAATCATTTAACCATGATTTAATCTTTTGCATATATTGCCCCTAAAATAGTATTATCTTTTGCACCTGTGACACTCTTGAGGTCAACTTTTTCATGATGCACTCTCTTGTAGGCTAACCAAGCAAATATCATCGCTTCCATATTGTCAGCATCTACACCATACTTCTGTGTTGAACTAACTTCAACATCTTGTAAAGCCTCTTGTAAATTTTCCATTAAAAAAGTGTTTCTTGCCCCACCACCACAAACTAAAAGCTCTTTAACATCAAATTGTCTAATTTCGTTTGCAATGCTCTCTACTGTCAATGCTAAGAGAGTTGCTTGAACATCTTTGGCACATATTTTATCTAATGCTTCCAAATATTTTCTTAAAAAACTTTTATTAAAATATTCTCTTCCTGTACTTTTAGGATAATTTAATAAAAAATAGGGGTCATTTAACATATTATCTAACAACTCCTTATGCACTTGACCAGATTTTGCCCATGCTCCATCTTTATCATAAGAGATATTTAGATGCTCTTTTACCCACATATCCATTAAAACATTACCACAACCTGTATCGTAACCTAAAAGTTTTGGCTTAAAAATAGAGATATTTGCCATACCCCCAATATTTACAACAGCTACTCTATCTAAATGAGAAAATAAAAAAGCATGAAAAGCAGGAGCTAAAGGAGCTCCTTGCCCTCCTAAAGCTACATCTTTAGAGCGAAAGTCTGAGACAACATCTATTTTCGTCTCAACAGCTACTACAGAAGCATTGCCTAATTGCATTGAAAATGGGTGTTGACCTAAAGGTTCATGCCATAAAGTCTGCCCATGTAGTCCAATAGCCTCCACCTCTAAAGGGTCAAATGAACTCTTAGCTAAGAGTTCATTTACTGCTTTTGCAAAAAAGAGAGCTAATTGATGGTCAACTTCACCTATCTCTTTAAGAGTTACTCTATTGGCTATTAAGTTTAAAATTTGATTTTTTAGAGAATCTTCAAATGGTACAAAGTGTATGGCTAAAAGATGACACTTTTTATGACTTATATCACAAAGAGCCACATCAACCCCATCTAAACTTGTACCTGACATAATACCTATATATTTTTCCATTTAGTACCTTTAAAAGCCCATTATACTTATATTTGGAATTGTAACTTTTTTATGATTAGGAGTTTGTTAAAGAAGTGTGGTTGGAAAATCCCATCACAAAAAAATCAATATTTAAAAAAAGTTCCCATTTAAGCCCAATAGAGTATAATCAAAAAAAACTCCAAAGAGCAAAAGATGAAAAAGATACCCATAGGAAGAAGTAACTTTAAAGAGTTAATAGAAGATAACTTTTACTATATAGATAAAACAGATTTTATTAGTGAGATTATAGATAGTAGTGCAAAAGTTATTCTACTTCCACGCCCAAGACGATTTGGAAAAACACTCAATCTTAGTATGGTAAACTATTTTTTTAATGTTAAAGAGAAGAGCAGAGAACTCTTTAGTGGACTTAGTATCTCAAATAATAATGAGGCTATGAGCCACTGTAACAAATATCCAATTATCTATATCTCATTTAAAGATATAAAAGAGGATAACTTTGAAAAGAGTTTAAGAAAGATTTATTCTCTCATTCGAGAGGAGTTTGGAAACCATCAAAGCAGTATTGAAAAGATTATTGATGGTTTAAAGAGTGAAGATAGAGAAAACTATTATGCTATTGTAAATAGAGAAGCAAAACAAGAGCAGTATGAAAACTCTTTTAAACTCCTCTCAAAACTACTAACTGTAGCTTATGGTCAAAAGTGTATAGTTCTAATAGATGAGTACGACACCCCCATACAGACAGGATTTTTACAAGGATATTATGAAAAAATTGTAGGATTTTTTAAAACCTTTATGGGGGCTGTGTTAAAAGATAATGACCTTTATATCTATAAAGCTGTTCTAACAGGAATCTTGCGAGTATCTAAAGAGTCTATATTTAGTGATTTGAATAATATTGAGGTCTATACTCTGCTAAACAAAGAGTTCAATAACAGATTTGGATTTACTGAAAATGAGGTAAAAGCAATTTTAGAAGATTATAATCTCTTAGAGCATTTTGAAGAGGTCGATAAGTGGTATGATGGTTACAAGATAGGTGACTGTACCATCTATAACCCTTGGTCTCTGTTGAGTTTTGTCAATCGAAAAGAGATAGATGTCTATTGGGCGAATACTTCATCTAATGGTATTATACGAACATTAGTAGAGAATTCAGAAGATTTTAGAAGTGATTTAAAAGTACTACTAAAGGGAGAGAGTGTAGAGAAGATAGTTAATCCTAATATTACTTTTAGAGATAAAGATTTTAACTTTAAAGAGGAGATGCTGTACTCTTTTCTTTTCTTCTCTGGCTATCTCAAATATACCCAAAAAAAGTTTGTAGAGGGTGAGCATATCTGTCAACTTGCTATTGTCAATCAAGAGTGTCGCTATATCTTTAGAAATATTATCTCTAATTGGATTACTGATAGCTTCTCTAACTATAAATTAAGAATACTCCTAAAATCACTTATTACAGGAGACCTATTTACATTTGAGCGAATCTTTAGTGAGTTTGTACGAGATACACTATCATTTCATGATACAGCTAAGAAAAATGTAGAGAGTGTATATCATGCTTTTTTCTTGGGATTATTGGTTAACCTTGGTGATTATGAGGTTATCTCAAATCAAGAGGCAGGATATGGACGAGTTGATATTATTTTACTTCATAAAACAGATAAACAGAAGTTAGCTATTGTAATGGAGTTAAAGACCATTGATGATTTTATGGACGAGACTAAAGAGAATGCTTTGATTAGTGCTGTTGAACAGATAAAAGAGAAAGAGTATATTGCTTTGGTTAAAAAGAGAGGATATGAGAGTATTTTAAGTTTTGGTGTGGTGTTTGATGGTAAGAGGGTTTGGGTTAAGGAGGTGGAATAAAGCGGTAATGCCAATTAAATAAGCTCAAATTCTGTAGGTTCGATTTCATCGAAAAAATTAGAACCTATAAAATTCGAGTTTGGTTAAAAATATGGGTTTTGCTTATGCTAATTTAATTACAACTTGAAACTTTTTTAATCTCTTTAATAATATTTCCATCTTCATCAACTGATTCACCAAGAACAATGTTACCATCTTTCAAACTAATGGTTCTTTTTTCATCATCAATGGCACTGTTTAACACCATAAGTGTATCACTAATATCTATTTGGTCTCCACTCATAATTGGTACATCTACACCATGTCTTGAAACTGTTATATTAAATGACCCATCACAAGTAAACTCAATTTTATTTGAAACTAAACCATCAGATTTATAGTTAATTTCATAGCCTTGAAGATTCTGTACATCGAATGTTTTTGAATTGTTAGTTGGTGGTGTACTATTTAATGACGATCCTGTTGCTGTCCATGTTCCACTACAGCCTAAACTATCTGACCAATTTCCACTACCACTGTTATTTTTTATATTTCCATTATAAATTGCTAGGCGTTTATTGTTTTTTGCAAAACCTCCATCTATGTCACCACTTTGTGAGGTATAAGTTCCAGATATAACTAAATTGTCACCCCATCCTGTCTTGATAGTTCCAGATACATCAGAACCATTAATAACCATTGTCCCATTAGCTCCACGACAGTTTTCACCTGATGTTGGAGTTGCTACTATCTTGTACTTTTTAATGTCAGAAGTCGTATTGTCACTCTTTTTAGGTGTATCAGAAGAGCCTCCACCTCCTCCACAAGCTGTTAATGCAATGGCACTAAAAAGTAGTGTTGCTAAGTAATTTTTTGTCACTGTAAATCCTTTTTTATTTTAATAAAAAATATTATAATGTGTTATTATACCAAAACCTGTCCCATTTTAGAACTTTTTAAAACAAAATTAATTGATTATAGTTAAAAATGTATAAATAAAATATATCCTTAAAAAAAATTAATATTTTTTTAATTAAGCTTAATTTTATTAATGTATAATTTCCCTTACAACTATTAAACAAGGAAATATATGAAGTGGAATCTTCTAGGTAATATCAATTTATTGATTGTTGATGATGACCCTTTTAATCGGCAACTTGTTATAAATTTGTTGGGAAAAAGAGAAAATATACATTTTACTGAGGCAGAGAATGGTAAAGATGCTTTAGAGGTTTTAGAAAAACATAATATAGATATGGTACTGCTCGATTTACATATGCCAATAATGGACGGATATGAGACATTAAAAGCTATTAAACATGAAGTAAAATATGACCTTATACCTGTAGCTATTGTAACTACTGATGAAGAGGAGATGAACAAACTCTACTCTTTAGGAGCAGACGATTTTATCTCTAAACCTTTTAAACTCTCTGAACTCGAATCAAGAATATATGCACATATAGAAAAATCACAATATAGGAAAAAATATAATGAATTATCAAAAGACAATATTCAAAAGACACTTATAGAATCAAAAACTGAAGTATTAAAAGAGACAAAAGAGGTAGATACTCAAAATAGCTATAATTTAGAGTCTATTGAAAAGAGTCAAAAAAAGCTCTTCTACTCTATGGCAAAAATGTTGAGTACTAAAAATAAAAACTTTAATGATATTCAAATAGTAGCACTGCTCTCTAAAGCACTAAGTCTACTTATAGGATACAATAAAGAACAGGCAAATACAATCTATTATGCTACCTTAATTCGTGAAATTGGTACTCTATCTATAGATGAGAAGATACCTATGCTTTATAGTCTATCTGACTTAGATAGAGAGACTCATACTTCATCTATATTTGCAGGGTATCAACTATTGAACTCTGCCATAGAGACAAACTTTATTAAAGTAGCCAAAATAATAATATTGCAATCTAAGGAGCATTTTGATGGTTCAGGGTTTCCAAAACAAAAAAAAGAGAATGAGATTCATAATATAGCCTATATAGTATCTCTTACGGAGACTTTTAATGCTCTACTTTCTCAAAAGTCTTATTTAAATAACAAACTCCATACAGCAGATGAGACTTTTGAACTTTTAGAGACAAATAGTGGTCAACGGTTTCATCCAAAGATTACAAAGCTTTTTTTGAATCACTTTGAGTACTTTATTGAACTAAGAGAAAAAATAGTTAAACAAAATATATAGAAAGAGAGTAATAACATAATGAAAAGTATTATCGTAAACGCTTACTCAATAAGCGACTTAACAAATAAGATAAACAGAAGTATTACAGAAGAGTTTCAACCAACTTTAGCATTTATCTATACTTCACCTAGATATAATATCCGAAAATTAGTGGTAGAGCTTAACAACTACCCATTTATGGTTTTTGGCTCAACTACAGTAGGAGAGATTTTTGCAGATGAACAACATGGAGCAAAGGAGAGAGAAGAGACCATTGTCTGTATGCTTTTAGACATTGACACTACTGCAATCTCTTTAAGGCTTCTTCAAATAGAAGACAATAGATACTATGAGATAGGTAAACGTGTTGGAGCATGGGCAAAAGAGCAATATGCTAATCCTGCTATTATTACTGTAACCTCTGGACTTGACTTTGACAATGATGGATATAGCCAAGGTATTGTCTCTACAGGAGTAGAGTATATTTTTGGTGGTGCAGCAGGAGACGATTTGATTTTGAAAGATACCTTTGTCTTCTCAAAAGAGAACTTCTCTTCTCACGGTATTATTGTTCTTGTACTAGATTTAGAGAAAATAGATATTATAGGAACTAGAGCATTTGGTTGGACAGGCATTGGTCAAGAGAGGCTTGTAACAAAAGCTGACAAAAACATTGTTTACGAGATAGATGAAAAACCTGCTATTGATTTCTATAAAAAATATCTAAATGTAACATCTGATGATATGCCTCAAACAGGGATAGAGTACCCACTAGAGGTTCGTCTTAAAAATGGTCAAATTGTCTATCGAGCTGTTCTTGATATTCAAGAGGAGAAAGGTGCATTGGTTTTTGCAGGGCATGTTGAAGAGAAGTCAAGAGTTAGGCTCTCTACAGCTAAAGGTAAAGCTATAATTCCTTATGTTGAGAAGAGTATTAATGAAACTTTAAGTAAACATAAAGGTTTTAAAGCAGAAATCGGATTACTCTTCCCTTGTTGTTCACGCAAACAGGTTTTAGGGGAGTATGCTATAGAAGAGATTGAAGCTATTTATAGAGTAACTAAAACTCCATTAATTGGCTTCTATGCTTATGGAGAGATTGGTGCATTTCCTAATGGTGGAAATGCTTTTCATAATGAGACATTTGTAACAGCACTATTAAGAGAGAGAAGATAAGATGTTAGTAGAAAATATAACTAAAGCTATAGAGTTAGCACCAGATTTTAAAGATAAAGAGATTACCCTTCAACGTATTCGTACATTTGAAAATAAGTATCATCAATTACATAAAAAATATAAAGTTACCAATGAGAATAAGTTAACTATCTCTCACCTTTTAACTGAAGTAAATGCAGAACTAGAGGCATCATTAAGCAATGAAAAACGTTTTATTGCCTCTGTGAGTCATGAACTAAGAACTCCACTAACAGCCATTTTAGGGTACGGTGAGCTTCTTAACGATACAGCTCTAAACAATAAACAAAAGAGATATTTGGATAGTATGATTCAGAGTTCAAACCATCTACTATCATTAGTGAGTGACCTACTTGATGTTGCTAAAATTGGAGACAACAAAATTGAAATCTCTCCAAGAGAGGTTGAACTAGATGATATTTTAAATGACTGTGCAAATCTTATTCGCTCACGTGTAGCAAAAGATGTTGATTTTATTGTAGATATTCCTATGCTTGAGTATACCATTAATGCTGATGACAAGAGAATTAAACAGATTTTTATTAATCTTCTTTCAAATGCTGCGAAGTTTACCAAAAGAGGTTCAATCCGTTTCTATGTTAGAAAGATAGAAGAGCTAGAGAATAACAAAGTAAAGATAATTGCAAATGTAGATGATACAGGAGACGGTATTCCTGATGAAGTTGCAGATACACTCTTTAATCCATTCCAATCAACCGACAAAACCCAAGGTACAGGACTGGGACTCTACATTTCACAAGAGATTTCTCATCTTATGGACGGAGAGATTACAGTTGATTCTAAAAAAGGTGTGGGTAGTAGATTTGAAGTAACCTTTATTGTTGAGAAAGCAAACAAAAAAGAGATTGGTAAGACATTAAAGGGTGCTAACATTATGATGTTCTCCCCTAGAGACACTTTTGTTGAGAAGGTATCAAAAGAGTTTTTAAATCTTGGAGTTAATTTTCAAAATCATGATGTTATAAATGGAGATATTACAGCTTCATTAGTTCAGATGATAGCTTCAGGACGTTTTTATGATATGGCTATTTTTGATACTGATATTTTCAAAAATCATACCATGGATATTGCAGGAACACTAAGAGCAATTAATCCCGATATTAAGTTAGTTGCTGTGGTTGATAGAGAAAACGATAAAAACTTCTCTGATTTTGATAAGATGATTAACAAGCCAATTCCTCACCAACGTTTTATTAAACAGATTGAAGAGGTCTACTCAAAAGAGTTCTTCGAGTCTAACAAAGAGGTAGACTACTCTGGATTAAATATCTTAATTGTTGAAGATGTTGACCTAAATAGAGAGTATGAAAAAGAGATGCTAAACAACTTCTTCTCTATAGACTGTGATACAGCAGAAAATGGTCTAATTGCTGTAGAAAAGGTCAAAAAGAATAACTATGATGCTGTCTTAATGGATATGCGTATGCCTGTTATGAATGGACTTGAAGCAACAAAGAAAATTAGAGAGTTTGACAAAAAACTTCCTATTATCTGTATGTCTGCAAATGTCTACAAAGAGGACAAACTAGCAGCAGAAGAGTCAGGAATGAATGATTTTATTGAGAAGCCTTTAGAGAAAAAAGATATTGAAAATAAACTTATTAAACTACTAAACAATGAGTTTATAACTACAGAACAAGAGAAAACATCTAAAGAGAAAGAAGAGAGTAAGCAAGAGTTATCCATAACAGATGCCAATAGCATGAAAGATATAGCACTAAATCATCTAAAAAACAACTTTAACGATACTGTAGCAAATAAGCTGTATCAGAAAGCACTATCATCAATTAAAACATATTTTGATAGAGTTGAAAAGAGTGTTGAAAATAAAGATGTTAAAGAGTTAGTAGAGGATTTCCATGCACTTAAAGGTGTCCTATCAAATATTGGAATTAAAGAGCTATCTAATTTAGCAGGAGATTTACAAAAAAAGGCAGAAAAAGGTGACTTTATATCAATAGTTGATGGTAAAAACAGATTAATGGAGCATCTATCTCTACTTTTAGACTCTGTCACAGAGGAGGCATAGATGAAAGATTTTAAAAATTTTGAAGATACTCTTATCTTAAATGTTGATGATGATGAGTTTAATCAAGAGTTAGCAAGTGCAGTTTTTGATGAGTATGATAGAATAAATGTAATACAAGCTGATAATGGAGAGGAGGCTCTTAAACTCTTAGAGACTGAAGCTATAGACTTGATTTTACTTGATTTAATGATGCCAAAGATGAATGGGTTTGAGACATTAAAATATCTAAAATCTAATGCAGAGTATCGAGATATTCCTGTAGTTGTTGTTACCTCAAAAGAGGAAGAGAAAAGAAAAACTTATCAGCTAGGTGCAGATGATTTTATCTCTAAACCTTTTAATCCCGAAGAGTTAAAACTACGTGTCTATAACCACCTACGTATTAAAAAGTTCTCTGAACTATTAAGTGAAATAGAAGAGGAGGACTCCTCCTCTTCCTCTAATCTATCTCATCTAAAAGAGGCTATAGAGATTGCCATAGGTTCACAAAAAAAGCTTTTAGAGAAGCTTGGCAATATTGCCCATGAAAACTCTCATGAAAATGGTAGTAGTGATACTTACGCTTCAAAGAGAATTGGAGAGTATGCTAAAGTAATGGCAAAACTCAATGGACTAAACTCTAAAGAGATTGACAACCTATACTACTCTATGTCTATTTACGATATTGGTCTACTTCGTGTTCCAAAAGAGGATAGAGCTAATCCAAACTCAAAAGCATTTAAAGCCTATCCTCTCTTAGGCTTAGATATTCTTGAAGAGTTAGAGGAGACTACCTTAATAAAGATGGCAAAAGAGGTTATCTTAACACATCAAGAGAATTGGGATGGAAGTGGCTATCCTCATGGTATAAAAGGAGAAAGCATTCCTCTTTATGGACGAATTGCTGCTATTGTTAACTATTTTGATGAGCTAACTACTTCTCGAATCTACTCTCCTGAAACTATCTCCTCTATGGAAGCTCTTGATATTATTAAACGAGAAAGAGGTATTAAATTTGACCCTGCACTAGTGACTCTATTTGCAGATAATTTTGAACGATTTAGAGATATAAAGGATAGATTCTCATGAATAAAGATATAAATACAAAATATGACCTTTCAAAAGATGCAGTACTTTTAATAGACAAAGGTCATCATAAAATATATTGGGTTGGAACAACCTCTACCGAAGCACTTAGAAGCAATATCTATCTTATAAAAGATAGAAGAGAGGGAATGATTATAGATTGTGGAAGTCAAGGCGAATTTCAAGAGACAGTTAAACGAATAAAACAGGTAATGCCCCTCTCTTACGTTACTAAAGTATTTGCAAACCATCAAGACCCTGATGTTACATCTGCCATGGTAGATTGGCTTGAGTTAAATCCAAATATAGAGATTATAGCTTCACCAAATACACATACCTTGATTAAACACTATATGAGTGATGGAAAAGAGTATAGATATGTTAATACAGAGAGAAACCCTACATTAACACTCGATTCAGGTGCTGTACTAGAGTTTATTCCATCTCCATTTATGCACTCTCCTGGTTCAGTCTCTATCTATAATCGACATACAAAAACTCTCTTCTCTGGAGATATTTGGGCAGCTATTAGTTTAGAGTGGAAGCTTATACTTGAAGATGATTTTAGTGAACATATAGAGCATATGGACTTTTTTCATAAAGGGTATATCGCTTCAAATAAAGCAGCTAGAAATTTTCTAATCAATTTTAAAGAGAGAGAAGTTACAAATATTATGCCTCAACATGGAAGCATTATTACACAAGAAAATGTTAAAAAAGCCTTTAGTTATCTAAAAAATTTAAAATGTGGTACAGACTACTTTAGAGATATTAGTGATGAAGAGTTGAGCTTTATTGAGTAACTATTTTAGAGATATAAAGGATAGATTATAATGGAGAAAGATATAAATACAAAATATGACTTTAATAAAGATGCTGTACTTTTAATAGATAAGGGTCATCATAAAATATATTGGGTAGGAACAAGCTCTTCTGAAGCGTTTAAAAGTAATATCTATCTTATTAAAGATAAAAGAGAGGGGATAATTATAGATTGTGGGAGTAGATATGAGTTTCAAAATACACTAAACCGCATTAAACAAATCATGCCAATAAGATATATTACTAAAATATTTGTAAATCATCAAGACCCTGATGTTACCTCTGCTATGGTAGATTGGCTTGAGTTAAATCCAGACATAGAGATTATCACCTCACCAAATACAAATGTATTGATTCAACACTATATTCCAGATGGAAAAGAGTATAGATATTTTAATACAGAAACAAACCCTACTTTAACGCTTGATTCTGGTGCAGTATTAGAGTTTATTCCATCTCCATTTATGCATGCACCTGGAGCTGTAACTATCTATAATCATCATACTAAAACCCTCTTCTCTGGAGATATTTGGGCAGCTATTAGTTTAGAGTGGAAGCTTATACTTGAAGATGACTTTTATAAACATAAAGAAGATATGGATTTTTTTCACAAAGGATATATCGCTTCAAATAAAGCTAATAGAAATTTTTTAATCAATTTTAAAGATAGAGAGGTAACAAATATTATGCCTCAACATGGAAGCATTATTACTCAAGAAAATATCTACAAAGCTTTTGATTATCTAAAAGATTTAAAGTGTGGTATAGACTATTTAAGAGATATTAGTGATGAGGAGTTAAGCTTTATTGTTAAAGGTAAAAATGAAATAAAAAATTAATTATTATTAAAAAATTATTAGCTTAAAATAGATTAAAACAGTTACTATTTTAAAAAAAATCTTTTTCTTTTAAAATATCACTTTTTTTTTAAAGTTAAGGTTTTTTCTTCAATTATTTATTAAAATTATCTCCATAAAAACAATACTAATTCAACATGGAGAGAGAAATGAACTATAAAGATAGAAAGATTATAGAGATTGCACAAAGTTTTGGATACTTAACTGCCAAAGAGTTTGCAAATTTTCTAAAATCTCATAACCCAAAAATCAAAATTAGCAATAACGGAAGAGAGTTGATATATCTATCACTATTTTAAATCAACTCTCTCATCTCATCTTCTGATAAGGTTGTAACTCCTAACTTTACAGCTTTATCATACTTCGACCCTGCATCTTCACCATAAATCAAAAAATTTGTCTTTTTAGAGACCGAACCACTCACTTTTGCACCAAGCTTTTCTAACATCTCTTTTACTACGCCTCGACTAACAGACATAGTTCCTGTAAGAACTACCGTTTTACCTTTAAATAGATTCTCCTTTGCTTTAACTCTCTCCTCAACTGTAGGTTCAATTTTATCGAACAACTTCAAAACAAACTCACGATTAACACGCATAAACTCTACAAACGAACGAGCCATCTCTACACCAATGCCATCTATGGCTTCTAGTTGCTCCTCTGTCACATCTACTACACCCAAACCAAACTCTAAGGCAATAGCCTTTCCTGCAACAGCTCCAATATGCTCAATACCCATAGCAGAAATAAGTTTAGCTAAAGGTGTCCCTTTTGTTTTGGCTATAGCATCTAAAAGTTTGTTAATTCTCTTCTCTTTAAACCCCTCTAGCCCCTCTAAATCTTCATATTTTAAATTATATAGGTCTAAAATATCTCTTATTTTACCCTCTTTGACCAATAGCTCAACAATCTTAGAGCCAAGCCCATCTATGTTCATACTTCCCTTTTTAGCAAAGTGGATAATAGAGTTAACTACCCTTGCAGGACAGTCCATATTTTGGCACTTAATAAGTGTTCCCTCATCTAATACCTCTGAACCACAAGCAGGACAAGAGGTTGGACGAACTATATCTCTTTCGCTTCCATCTCGTCTATCGGTCAAAACTTTAGTAATCTTTGGAATTACATCTCCAGAGCGAATCAAAATAACACTGTCACCTATCTTTAACCCTTTTCGCTCTATCTCATCGAAATTATGAAGTGTAGCACGAGAGATTACTGCTCCATCTAAATCTACAGGCTCAACCTCTGCAACAGGAGTTAAAACACCTGTTCGACCAACTTGGATAGTAATATCATTCACTTTAGTAACTTTCTCTAAAGCTGGAAACTTATAGGCACACATCCACTTAGGAACTTTTACTGTATAGCCTAATTGCTCCTGTTTAGCTACCTCATCTACTTTAATAACCATTCCGTCCATCATCATAGGAATCTCATCGCGTTTACTTATGAGAAAGTGGTAAAACTCCTCTATCTCATCTAAGGTATTACACTTTCTCATATATGGTGGTCTCAAAAAGCCTAAGTTGTAGACAAACTCCATCTTTTTAGATAATTTTTTCTGCTCTAAACTATTTTCACCCACCCCCCAAGGGTAGAAGACCAAACGGCGTTTAGCTGTAATAGAAGAGTCAAGCTGACGCAGACTTCCTGCTGCTGCATTTCGTGGGTTAGCAAATGGACTTTCACCCTTGGCTTCTCGCTCTTTATTTATAATCTCAAAGTCATCTTTTTTAATAACAACCTCACCTCGAATTTCTATAAGCCCTTGATAGTCAATCGTTAAAGGAACAGAGCGAATAGTTCTAA
>JALVXC010000108.1 GCA_027038275.1 Campylobacteraceae bacterium
AAAGGCAGAAGAGCTATACAGTGAAACCCTAGAGATATTAAGAGATGACCAAGAGCTTATTAAGCACTTAGCCAATGAACTTATTGAGCGTTGGGTTCTCTCTAAAGAGGAGATTTTTGAGGAGATTTTAAAACTTACTCCCTATCAACCAAACTCAAAAGAGCAGGAAGCAACAGTACATCAACCACTAAAGCAATAGCCAATGCAAACGCCGTTACAATACCAAAGTTTTCATTTGGTGCAAAGTTGGAAAAGGCAAAGAGTGAAAATGAGACTGTTAAGATAATAGTCGTAAATAGAATTGCTTTTCCTGCATAACGCAACACCTCATCAAATGTCTCTTCCATTCCAAGCCCCTGTTTTCGTGCATCGAAATACTTAACCAAAAAGTGAATGGTATCGTCAACGGCTACCCCAATAATAATTGCTCCTGCAATGGCTACCCCAATATCAATAGTAATGCCTACCCAACCCATAAGCCCTACTACCAAAATAACAGGCAAGATATTTGGCAAGATAAAAACCCACAACATCTTAAGTCGTCTAAAGATTAAGAACATTACTACTGTTACTAAAACCAATGCCAAAGAGAGTGAGTAGATAAGTGTGTTGGTTACATCTTTTTGCATATGTGCAAACATATATGTCTGCCCCTGCACCGATACGCTATACTCTGTCTTTTTCCACCACTCTTCAATATAGTGTATCATCTCCAAATCTTTAGAGGTATCTACAATATTTACTTGAGCTGTAATACGGAGCTTTCGTTGGTCTATATCCATTTTGTCGTTTATATCCATACCTTGAGGTAAAGAGAGAGAGTAGAGCAGAAGATACTGTGCTATTAGATTTTGATTGTTTGGAATCTCATCTTTACCATCTACTACTTTGTTAAATCTTTTTACTGTATCCATAAGTGAAGAGAGGTGTCTTATATCGGAAAAGTAGGCTTGAAGCTCACGATAAAAACGCTCAACAGTTTTTAGAAATTTTGGATTTTTAATTCCATCTTTTACTCCTGAATCTACTACTATCTCATAGCTCATAGGACCTGTAATATTTTTCATAATAAACTCAGCACTCTGACGAATAGGAACATCTTTGTCAAAATATCGAATGGTGTTTGAGTCTACTTTTACTTGAGTTATTCCTAATCCTAAAAGCAGAAAAATAAAAGAGGTAATATAGATAATCTTTTTGTTATTTCTAAGAATAAAAGCTCCATAACCTAATGGCTTTTTAGATTCTATCTTCTCTAGCACTTTTGCTTTAATAGGCTTATTGAGCAAAAGTAAAACCGATGGCATCCAAACAACAGATATAATAAACGCCAAAACAGCCCCTGAAGCTGTTGCAATACCTAGTGTAAAGACAGGAACAACCTCTGAAATCATTAGTGTTGCAAAACCAATAGCTGTGGTGAGTGAAGTTAAAAAGATAGGCAACATATTTTTCTGCATACTTCTAAATACTGCCTCATCGTTCTGGACACCCTCTTGCCTATAGGTTAGCCAAACGCTATAGATATGCACAGCATCGGCGATTCCAATGGCAACCACAAAGACAGGTAGGTTTGCTGTAAAGTTGTTGAGCTTATAGCCAAGTAGTATCTGCACAGCCAAAACAGTTAAAAAGGTAAATACTACCACTCCAATAGGAATTAATGCTCCTGAGACACGACGAAATAGCAACATTAACAAAATCATAGAAGCGACTACCACTAAAGGGGTAAATGTCACTGCATCATCAGTACCAATTACTATAAAGGCTTTATTGAGTGCTGGTCCTCCATTGACCCAAAATGTATAATCTGAACGTTTAGCCTCTTTAGCCAATATCTTTTCAACTAAAGACATAATCTCTAAACTTTTGTCTGACTTGTCATTTACCTTTGGAGTCAAACGAGCTATTATCATAGTGGTTGTACCATCAGAGGAGACAAGTGAGTTTACTAAAAGTGGGTCATCTAAAGCAATCGCCTTTCTATTTAAGAGGTAGAGGTCATCTGCACTATCTATATTTTTAATAAAATCTTCAACAACAATATCCTCTTCATCTTTAGGGTTAGAGTGAACATACTGATAGTTGGTCAAAGAGTCTACCCTAGCAATATATTTAGTTCTCCACAACTCATCGGTAATTCTTTTAATGGTAGAAAGTGCCTTTTGGGTAAAGATTCCATCTTCATCTTTAAAGGCAATAATCACCCCATCATCGTTTCCAAAGGTCTTACGAAAGTTATCATAATCTTTTAAAATTTTTGAGTCTTCCCCAAACCAGATACGATAGCTTCCGTCTATTTCAAATTTTTTTAAACTAAATGATAGAGCTATCACAATTAATGGTATAGCAAAGGCGATTAACCATCGAAATCTCTTCAAAAATTTCATATACACTTCCATACACTTCTCCTCTTTAATACTTACAAACCCCTACACGCCTCTTACTTGCGAAGCCTTTCAGATTTTCTTTTTTTTCACAGAAATTTTTGCTCTGCAAACCGCATTTGCTAATTTTGGTTACTTTTCTTTCTTTGTTCTGACACAAAGAAAAAAAAGTGACAAATATACCATTAAAAATAATATCCAATCTCAACCTTAGCTAAATCCAACTCTTGAAAAGCAGACCCCTCTTTAGGAGCTAAATGTTCATAAGAGAGCTTAAACTTATACTTCTCTAACAGTCGAGTGTTATACTCCACAAAGACCAACTCCTCATGATTATCTTGGTCAATGTCAACTCCACCCAACACATCAGAGTCTGCACTATCATTAAATGTCCACCTAAACCCTAAAGTAACATCATTGGCAAAGAGGTTTCCAAACTCTTTAGCTCCAAGTTTTGAATCATCATAAGCATGGTAACGATAGTACTCTGCCAACAACCCCAAGTCTGATTTACCTACAATACCATAGAGAGTATGCTCTAGTCCAAATGAGGTTTGGGCATAGTTTGAGACTCTATTGTCTCTACTTTTTGTGTAGGCTAACTCTGTCTTATAGATAGTAGAACCATTTACAAAAGTAGCATACCCCATAACTTTATCAACTAAATAGGCGTGTTGTTTTAACTCTCTACCTACAGGTGCTAAGTAGCGTTGCTCATCATATCCATTTTGGTAGATAAATGAGTAGTCTAGCTGAACCTCATCGCTTGAGCCTGAATATTTTAGATATAGTGTTGGTCTATCTCTATTGCCTTGTGTTACTAAATCATCACTATAGTTTGGTGGTAAAAAGTTATTGACTGACTTTAGGTCTTGAATCCTCTGTCTCTCCTCATGCACTTTTGCAATAAGCGAGAGTTCAGAGTTATCAAAATATTGTGTATAGGCTATACTGTTTGCCCCAATCTTTGCATCATAATCAAAAGGGTCATTGAGCCAATCTTTTGTATTAAATGTATCGGTATGGTTGTAAAACTCCATAGCTCCCCAAAAACGTGTATTGCGACCAATCAGTAAATCTGAATTTTCAAACTCATGTTTATAGTACAAATCATTTACATTGACATAACGACGCTCTTTATCATCTTGATCTACAATGGCATTGGCATTAAAGACTACTTGTCCTGATGAAATCTTATCTTTTAGCTCCAACTCCATACGCAAGGCATTTTGTCTATCTCTTTTTCCTGCTATGTCGTGTTTGGCATAGCTACTCTCAAAGCCTATGTTTCCTTTGTATTCAAAATCATCTGCTTGTAGATTCGCTAACACCGAACAAAGCATAAAAGATAACATTATTGATTTTGTCATAGCTATTTCTTCAAAACTCTCTTATTAAACTCTTTATCACTCAACCCTACATGAATCTTGTCATCTTTCCAAATTAAAACCGTAGATTTATCATTTTGGTAGTTTCTCATCTCAATCTTTCCAACACGCCAAACACCATCTATTAGTTTATAGTCTGAAAAAATAGCTGTTTTTAACAACTCACTCTTACGGTCATAGTAGTCTACACGCAAAAGAAGAAACTTATCTTTAGAAACCCATGAGACCTGTTTAGTGTAGCCTGAATTTTTATCTTTTGGGAAGCGTTCACCTTTGTAGCACTTTACCCCATTTAGCTCAACCTCTTCAACCTTATCACCATAAGTAAACTTATTGTAGTGTTGATTTCCAATATCTTCATAGGAGAACTCACTCCCCATAAATGAGCCTGACTTATTTGAAGAGGCTATCCGTTTAACTCGTCTTAGAGCAGGTAGGTACAACCACTGGTCATCGTCTCTGTCAACATGCTCATGAGTTAATGTCTTTGTCCCTTTTACATCAGCAGGAGTTAAAAAGGTAGAGATACTCTTGTCACCATTTTTACCTTCAAGTGTCTTTATCTCTAACTCTCTAACACTCTTTTGTCCTGATGCATTAATTAAAATCATCTCTGTTTGAGCTATAGAGCTTCCAAATCCATCTGTTACCTCGTCTGCTTTTTTAGCTATCTCTACATTGGTTAATGCCATAAGAGTTGTTGCTGTTAGTAGTGTTGTTAGTAGTATCTTTTTCATTTTAATTTCTCCTAATTTTCTTCAATAAATTTTCGTAATGCTTCAATATACAAAGCAAAAGCCTCTCGCCCTTTTTGGGTAATATGTACCACCGTTTTAGGTCGTTTCCCCTCAAAAAGCTTCTCAATCAAAACATACTCCTCTTTCTCTAACTTACTTAGATGACTAGAGAGATTTCCATCGGTCACTTTAAGTAACTCCTTTATAGCCTTAAAAGGCAACTCTTCATTAGAAATCAGCAGTGAAAGCAGTTTTGAACGCACAGGTTGATGAATAAGTGGGTCAAACACCACAAGCCCTATTTGCTTTTTCAACTTTTTGTTGTTGTAAAGCAATCAAAGTGGGAAGAACTGCTAAACCCAAAATAACCACACCCTGAACAAGACTCAAAAAGACTCCTCTACTCTCTAAAAGCTCAAAGTAAGCTCCATAACTTAAAAGTACTACTGAACTAATAGTATTAAATATAGCTACTCTCTCATAAGCTTTTATATTAAGTACAAAGCCAACAGAGAAGTAACCCAAAGAGATTAAAAAGAGCCATAAGAGAAATATAAGCAGATAGAGTTTTAAGATTGCTAAAACTGTACTAAAGACAATAGCAAAGAGTGAAATCATAATAAAGTTTTTCATTATAAATGTTTGACTACGAGTACAGTCATCTAAGTCATAACTCTCATTTACTTTTTTAGTAAGAATACCCTCTACAATAAAACCAATAACAATTAAAACGATGGTAACCAAAGTTCCAAAAATAACACTACTCTCATAGCTTGGTATCATAATAAAAGTTAAAACTATGGCAATCAAAGACCAAACATGACAAGCATTATAGTTATAAGGAAAAAAACTCTCCTTATCTACTAAATGGTGCTTTATCTCTGTTATTTGTCGTAAAACCTCATCTTTTTCACTCATTGTTTTCCTTTTCAGAGTACTTTGTATTGCAAAGTATATAGAAAACAATCTGAAAAAGAGATAAAAGCCTTACCTTGTTCCACAACTCCAATTGTGAAATAAGGAAAAAGCTTTATCCTCTGAAATCCTATAAGGATATGCTATATCATTTATATATTGGATTTTTTTCTTTAGTAGGGAATATGTCATCATCTGTACGATCTAATACTTTTTTTATAAAATTCTTTCGATCGGTTTCTTCAATAAAAATATTTCTAATATCCCATTCTCCATTAGGTGAAAATTCTTTTATATAAATTTCTAAAGCTTATTCTATTAGTTTATTTACATATTTATTGCCAATTAATTCATTTCTTGAAATATAATATTGAAATTTTCCTTCCATAACAAGATTCCACATTACATTTATTTCAATACACTTTTCTAATTTAATAATATTCATTATAAATTTTCAAGGAAATAGGTGTCATTATATCATATTCATCATAAGTGTAAGTTGTGGTAAAGCGTTGGTTGTTGATTGTTATGCGTTCCCACCGAGGACGGAGGGAACA
Source organism: Campylobacteraceae bacterium (assembly GCA_027038275.1). GTDB lineage: Bacteria > Campylobacterota > Campylobacteria > Campylobacterales > Sulfurovaceae > UBA1140. The sequence goes on from JALVXC010000108.1 coordinate 5,985, forward strand.
AGAAAAGTGGAGATTGAACGGCAGGGGTGTATCTTTTGTCCTATGTCCCTATTGTCCCCTCTATCCTATCTATATCTTATCTGTCTGCTATGTCTATATCCTATGTTATTTACCAAATAATCTCTCCTCAATAGTTAACGTTTTTTTATTAATTTTATATTCCACTCCTTTTCCAAAAGTCAGATTCCCTTTCTTTATGAATTGAACTATGTAGTTTTTATTATCCATAGAAAACCAAAGAATATAATTTTTTAATAATTTTTCTTCTTTTTTTAAAGTTTTAATATTTATGAAATCATTCATTGCAATATTAAAAGCCATTAAGTAATATCCATCTATTTTTTCTATATTTTGTACCTTTATATTTTCAACTAATTTCAATTTACTTTCATTATGCTCTTTGATATTTGATAATTCAATATTTAATTTAATATTATTTTCTTTAGAAAAAATTAATCCTATGAATATTAAGGTTACTAATAAAAAAAATTTCATTTTATCCTCCTCATTAATCTACAATTTCATATATCTTATTTTCTTTATAGTTAAAAAATAAAATTTTTCCTTTAGGAGTTCCTAAATAACCATCTATCTTGTGATTTAACAAATAAATAAAATCATCTCTTGAAAATTTTTCATTTGTATAGCCTTTTGTTGTAGCACCATGAGTATGATAACCTGCTACAGCTTTAGTATCGCAAGGAATATCAGATATATGAGGATCTGAAAAATCTAGACCTCCACGATATGGTCCTATAAAATCATATTTAGAATTTTTTTCATAAATTGTACCTGCATATTCAACATTTTCAGATACAGACAGAGGAATGAGTTTTTTTAAAATACCTTGTGCTAATATATTTTGAGAAGAATATTTTGGTTTAGTATTTCCAAAACCACAACAACACCATAATCCACAAGTATCAATATTTTTAAGACTATTCCCATTAGCATAAACATACCCATTAACCCCACCATCAAACCCAACAGGGTCACTCTGAATATATCTACCAATAACAGGATTATAATCTCTGTTGATGTTGTAATGAGTCTTCAACTCCGTATCAAAATACTGCCCAGGAAATCGAAGGTTTTGAACAAATCTCTCTCCATCTTTGTCTACATCTTCATCTGCCATACTCTCACCAAATGGTTTAGATTCCCACTTCCAAAGAACTGTTGCATCTTCATCATTAGTAGCTACACGTCTTGGAGTATCTAAATGGTCAGCGTAGAGTCTATATGTGCCTTTAGGGGTAATAACTGCTATTGGTGTTGAGTTTAGATATACATACTCCTCTCTACTGTTGTCAAAGAGATTTATCTGATACTCCCCAATAAGTTTATGACCATCATAAATAAAGTAGGTCTTAACACCATTAACTGTTTTACTTACTCTTTTGTTATCGTAGTTATATTGGTAGGTAACATTACTATCTACAGCTACTAATCTATTTCTACTATCATAGGTGTAGGTGTGTTTGTCATCTTTTATGATATTTCCTGTTTTGTCATACTCATAAGAGATATTTGTTGTATCTGTTGTGTTTGACTCTTTTATAGAGTTTAAGATATTTGAGTTTGGTCTGTAGCTAAAGAGTTTTGTTAGGTTGTTCTCTTGGTTTTGGTTGAGTCTATTTCCATTGGCATCATAGACAAACTTTTGAAAGTCAGTAGCATTTTGTTCATAGGTTGTTAGTCTATCTAGGTTATCATAGCCAAAGGTTCTGCTAATGGTGTCTGCTTTTATTTTTGTAATATTTGAGACAACATTGTAATTTACCTCTTCTGTGTAGTTAGGGTAAGATAGTTTTGTGACTCTTCCGTTTGTGTCATAAGTTCGTGTGTGTTTTGAGCCATCATTGTACTCATAACTTAGGAGTCCATTGTCATTGGTTTTGATGTTTTTAATAAATGGTACACCATCAATGCTTATTGACACAAGTTCTCCTTTATCATCATAGCTATACCCTATTACTTTTCCACTTGGGTAGGTTTGTGATGTCATTCTATCATATTCATCATAAGTGTAGGTTGTGGTAAAGCGTTGATTGTTGGTGGTTTGTGTTTTAATATTGCCCTCTCACTTTTTGAAGATACACCCCTGCCGTTCAATCTCCACTTTTATAATATAATTTAAAAAAAGAAAAGGAGAACTAATGCCAACAAGACCAAGAATAAATATAACAGGTTATCATCATATTATGAACCGTGGTATTGACCACATATTTTTAAATAGTAAAAGTAGAGATTGAACGGCAGGGGTGTATATTTGGGGTGTATCTTATATTTTTATTGTGCTAAAATGTTGGTTGTTAGTGGTTTGTATTTTTGGTAGAGGGGTGAGATAGGTTATGGGGGGTTGTCATTAGACCACTTGCATATTGGTAGTTTTGGCTCTCGTAAGTCGGGCGAAAGTTACACCATGCCTTTTTTATTCAATGTGTAAAGATAATAAATCTTGAACAGTTATAGTAATATTAGAGTGTTTTCTAATAAGTTGAAATTCTTTCAAAGTTAATGTAAAATCATGGCATTTTCCAAAGGCTTTATAATATGGTGGATATTGACAATTAAGCAATATCCCACATTTTTTTTGATTACTTGAAAATACTAAAACTTCACTATCATTAAATCTGAAAATACTAAAATTATCAGTCAATTTTTCAACATTTATATTACCTATATTTGTACTAATGTTATTTAAATTCGCCCACTCTTTCATGCCACCAAATGACTCTGTATTATAAGGAGACTTTTCAGAAAGAGCAAAAAGTAAATAACATATAATTAAAATTAAAATCGTTATTATTATTTTCAATTATTTTTCCTTAATAATAATTTTCAAACTGTCTTAGAATATCTAACATATACGAGGTGAACGGAATCGCTTATCCATATCTCTTAACAATCCCACTAACAGTAGGACGGTTTGTGTTTTAATCTCACCCTCTCACTTTTTGAACCGTCGCCACAACCATTCTTTTTTGTTTGAGGGGGATTTATGTTTTTTTATGTGTTACGACTAAGAATGTCGTAACTAGCTAAAGCTATTTGGGGACAGATAATCGTACTATTACGTTCAACTGTCCCCTCTGTGCTCACCTTTTATGAACAATTTGAAAAATCATATCTTTATCATTAATTACAATAATATTTTCTTTTAGATTAATAATTATATTAGGACTAACAAAATATTTTTGAGGGGCATATGTTCTTATTTTGTACTGCCAATTATTTACATTTAAATTCAATATTTTAAGTAATTCAATATATTCTTTATCATTCTTAGAAATAATTTTTTTTTCTATAATTTCTCCATTTGAATATTGATAAAATGTAAATTTTGTAGGAAAGTTATTAAGAGAATTTTCCAATGAAACCGTCTTATTAAAAATAAATATAATTATTCCTATACCTATAATTAATGATATTATTATATAGCTAACTATTTTCATTAGTCAATTACCATAATAAATAATCTATCATATAATTAAATTTTTCACTTGCAAAATCTCTACAATTATAACCAGCAACATTATAAAGTCCTGTTTGTCCAAGAAAATTATTTAAGTAATGATATGCCTTTAAATTAGCTTCACTACTAGTATATACTCTTTCTATTTCAGTAGGAGTATCATTATCACGATATACTATCCCTGCACCTTTTTTACCAAAACCAATACAACTACTTCCACAAAGATAAGTTTCCCAAAAGTCATCTTGCTCATCATCTCTACTTTTCATTCCATATGCTATACAAAACTGATTTCCATTTTCAAATTCAACACATACTTTTTTATGAAAACCTCCAATAGATGCCGTATTTGCTAATAATATATCTAATCCTTCTAAATCAATATTAATTAATGGCTTCCCACCAACATAAACATAAGTATTCAACCCACCATCAAACCCAACAGGGTCACTCTGAATATACCGACCAATAACAGGATTATAATCCCGATTAATATTATAATGAGTCTTCAACTCCGTATCAAAATACTGCCCAGGAAATCGAAGGTTTTGAACAAATCTCTCTCCATCTTTGTCTACATCTTCATCTGCCATACT
>JALVXC010000109.1 GCA_027038275.1 Campylobacteraceae bacterium
CAAGATAGCTATTGCTCTTTTTAATAACTTTTGTTAGCTCATATCTCTCTTCAATAGTATAAAATCTATCTTCTCTTTGTTGACGATGTCTGTTAATGCGAATTTGCATCTCACTATCGTTATAGCTGTTATCGTAAGTGGCGATGTAGTAGGGCTTTGAATTAGAAAGCTCTAATATCTTCTGCTCTGCTAATTTACTTTTACCAGACTTTTGCCCACCAAAATATAGAATCTTTTTGTACTCCATTAAGTGCCTATTTTCGACCTTTGTAGCGTCGTTTATATTTTAATTTAATATTTGTATTATAGGTAGTAATGAGTGTCTCTCCCATAACTACAAGAGTCACGCCTCTTTTATCTCTAATTTTTAGTAGTAGAGAGCGAATTTTGTTTAAGTTGTTTAAGTGCAATCTATTACCAAGACGCTTTACTCTACGATAGTTTTTGTCTAATCTTTTTAGAAGCTTATCTAGTTGTTTGTTATTGAGTATGACTTTGTCCTTTTTTACCTTTCCATAAATAAGCACCACATCAACTAACTGCTTATGAATACCACGTTGAGACATCTTCTCTTTGACATGATGGGTTAAATTTATCACACTTGCTCCTATGTTTTGGAGATAGTAGCAAAAGTTATTTAACCATTGAATAACAGCGTAACCCTATTTTAAAAAATCTTCAACTTTTTGAGTTATTTGTTCTTTGTTAAGCCCATTTAGTTCACCATACATCAAAGCCCCACCAGCACCAACTCCCTCTTTTGCCTCTCCTTGGTCATAGAGGCTCAAAGCAGGGTGAGAGCTAAGAGTAAAATCAAAGTCACTATAGTAGGCATTAATAGGAAACTTTAACAGCTCCAAAAGAGCTTTAATGTCAGAGTTCTCATCTTTTGCAACCCATTTAGTAGTACAAAGAGCCAAGTTGCCTGTAGACATTGTTCCACCCATAAGTTGCAACATTCTATTAGCAATCAGTAGTACACAAGCCATCTGTGTTCCACCTGCTAAAACTAGAGGTACTCTGTTGTTAAGTCCTAAAATAAACCCTGCATTAAAGATGAGCATATTGTCAGAGAGTTTTGAGAGTACATCAAATATATCATCTCTCTCATCAAGATTAGAGAGTGCTAGTTTTAGAGTCTTTTGTCTAATGTCATTAGGAACATCTTTAAATGAGCTAGAGAAGGCATTGTCTGCTTTATATTTAAGCCCAATAGCTGTTGCCATAGCAGTAGTTGTACCAGATGGAACAGACTCCCCTAAGATAATATACTCATCTTGACACTTATAGTTTTGTCCAAACTCAACCCCTTTTTGAAAGAGTACTTCTGCATCAATCTTAGCTCCTTTAGCAATACTCTGGCTTGGCTCAATCTCAAAAGAGTGTAGTCTGAAGTAGTCAACTTTAGGTTTAACCTCTAAGCCTAAATCTAAAAGCTCTACACGACCAAAAGGGGCTAAAAGGTGAACTCCACGAGTAATAAGTGCAGGAGTTGGTACACCCTTTGGTGTTTCGGCAATATTCTCTAAACTTCTAACCTCACCTGTGCAGAGAAACTCACTGTCAAGTGTAGGGGTAAGGTGTATCATACCAGGGATTCCTGCTTGGGTAATCCCCTCTATATTTGCTGTTTTTGTGTTACTAAGAGCTAACATAAATGTAGCTTTTTTACCTCTTAGTGACTCTATAAAGTCTATTTTTCCTATTATTGGTTTTATCATTTTTTTTCTCTTTTTTAAATTTGCGTATTATACTTATTTTGGCTTGAAATGTAGGGTGTAGTCCCTGACTACACCGTCAAAACCAAATATAAACAATCAATAAATTTAACATATTAAACGGTGTAGTCAGGGACTACACCCTACCGTTTACGCATAATCAAATAGATAAAAAAAGGTCCACCCAAAAAGGCAGTAATAATCCCAATAGGAATGTCAGAATTTGCCCCCAAATTCCGAGCAATAAGGTCACTCAATACCAAAAAGAACCCACCATAAAAGAAGATAGGAGCTATAAGCTGTTCAGCCGATTTTTTCTGAATACTCTTTATTATATGAGGAATAATCAATCCCACAAACCCAATAGGTCCTGTAAGTGAAACACAAATCCCTACAGCCAAAGAGACAGAGATAAGTAAAATGGTATTGACCCTTTTTACATTGACCCCTTTCAAGTAAGCATAGTCGTTGGAGGTAAGCAGTAGTTTTAGCTCTTTTTTGTAAAAAAGAGAAAGCCCAAGTAGTCCCAAACTTGCTAAAACTATAGGTAGAGTCCTCTCCAATCCAACCACATCAACTGAACCCATGGTAAAACGGATAATCTCAAAACTCTGTGACTCATCACTAAGGTAAAATAGTATCATCAACGAAGCATTATAGAAAAATGCCAAAGCAATCCCCACTAAAAGCAGAGCATTGGTTTCATAAGATTGAAGTTTAAGTGTCATTCCAAAGAGAATAACTACTGTCAATAATGCCCCAAAAAAACCAAAAAGAGAAAGCATTGAGCCAAACCCAAAGACAATAGCAAACGCCACCCCAAGTGTACTACCTGTTGCCACCCCAAGAGTATAGGGTGTAGACATTGGGTTTTTAAATACAGATTGAAAAATTAACCCCCCAAGCGATAAAATCCCCCCTGCAAAAAATGCAACTAAAACACGTGGTAGGCGAATGTCCCAAAAGAGTTTGTAGTCCATAGTAGTTGGGTTTGTTATGTTGTTTAGCTCTATGGGGATTTGTCCGTAGAATGGGGCTAGGAAGATTAGGGTTAGGGGGAGGAGATAGAGTATGAGTTTCATTTTATTTTTTATTTTTTAATATCTGTTTCATCTCTTTATCAAAATCAGACTCTATTTTTTGTATTTTATTAAATGCCTCATATTCAGTAAATGCTTTTTGCTCTGCTTGACTTCTCGATACTTTTCCCTTGTTTTCTAACACCCTATACTCATTAAACTCTAAAAACTTATTGACAGACTCAGCCAATTTCTCCATAGTGAGCATGGTATGGTTCTTGATAATTCGCTCAATATAATCAAAATACCCACCAATAGCACTCTCCAAATCTTTTATCTCTTCAATACTTAGGTAGTTTTTTGCTATTACTGTATCTGATTTTAAGACTCTACCATCAGGTGAGTTTTTCCAAGTTTGAAGTCCCATAAATGGTTTGTTTCTATCTGCATTCTCATAAATTATCTCTGCCGATGTTTGCCCAGTAATTGCAAAATGAAACTTATTTTGAACTGTGGCATAAAACTCTTTGGTAACAGGGGAGTTCTTATCATAGTCACTACTACACTCTGCAAATATATCAGTAATTTGTTGATAAATCCGTCTCTCACTCGTACGAATAGAACGAACTCTCTCAAGCAGTTCTCTAAAATAATCTTTCCCAAAATAACGACCATTTTTCATTCGTTCATCATCCATTGTAAACCCTTTGATGATAAACTCTTTGAGTATCTTGGTAGCCCATATTCTAAAGTGTGTTGCTTTTAGAGAATTTACACGATAACCTACCGATAGAATTGCATCTAAATTATAATACTTAGTTTGGTATTTTTTTCCATCTTCTGCAGTATGTTCCAAAATGGAACATACTGAATCTTCTTCAAGTTCACCACTCTCAAAGATGTTTTTTAAATGTTTGGTAATAGCAGGTCGTTGCACTCCAAAAAGCTCTGCAATAGCCTTTTGAGGTAACCAAACTGTCTCATTGTGCATGTATGTTTCTACTTTTATTTCACTGTTTGGTGTGGTGTAGAGTAGGAAGTTTGTTAGTTCGTCTTTTGGGGTTAGTTTATGCATTTATGATTCCTCATCTTCGTATCTCTCTCGATAGTAGTTAATATAGTTTGCTGTACCTTGTGGATTAATAGTAAAATAGTACCGAGCCAATTTTTTATATAAAAGTAGCATCTCATCGTCATAACAGAAATCTAGCATATAATCAAATGTTAGCTCTATTCGGTTATGGTCTTGGATTTTGTTGTTGATTATGGCTTCTACTTTTTGAGTGTATATAGGTATGGCTTGTTTGGCTAGGGTTTTTAGTTGTTGGGTTAGGATTTGGGGGTTTAGTTCGTTCATAAAGTTTTTCCATTCAATATCTTCATAAATGTTTTATGTCTAGTATCGGCATCAAAAGCTATAGCTTTATAATCTAAAAAATTTATAATAGTATTTCTTTTTTCATGATACTTATAATATATAGGGTATTCAGAATGAGTGGGTATTTGATTATAATCTTTATCTTCCAAACTAGAACTTGTCTCTTTATTAAATTTTAAAAAAGCATAACTCCAAATTCTAATAGGATTATTGGGGTATGCATCATTAATATATCTAGCATACTTCAATAATTGCTCTTCTGCCCCAGCTGGAGTAATATTGCTATCTGCTCTTTTTAGCTCAATTACTACAATATCAGTTATCTCTTCTTTATTTTCTGTATTAGATATAATACTCAATAAGTCTGGTCTATCAAGATTAGCACTTAATTTAGGAAAAATATCTTTAATTCTTTTGTCACTAAAGATTTTATTGTAACTCATAAATCTATCATCAAACAGCCATAGAGCATTTGTTTTATAATCCTCTGTTGTATCTTCTGTTTTTTGTTTCATAAATAGATTATGTATTTCTGCTTCGATACTAGAATTATCTGTTAGTTGTTTTAATTTATCTATTAACTTCTGTCTATCATACATATATTCAGCTAATTCTGTTTGTGTTACACATGATAACTTATCATAAAATTCTTCCTTGTTTAATTTATGAATGTGTTTTCTCAAAAACTCTTTATCTTTTTTTAATGCTTGTTCAGCTTGAGAAATAAGTGTTTCACTATCTAAAAAATTTTCATTTTGTTTTAAGTAAAGCCCTAAATATGGTTTTTGTTCAATAGCCTCTTTAAGATTTTCCATAGATAGTTTTTCTATATCTAATCCATTCTCTTTAGCTATTATTTTTATTTGTTCTCTTACCTCTTGCTGAATAATATCCCACGATAAATTATGAAATAAATCTCTTTCAACTCTTTTAGGATTTATAATAAAATGGTCTCTTGTATCATTAATATTATTGTCTAAATAATTACTTTCTAACAAATAAAGGATATTAAAGCCTTTGAAAAGTCTTAATTTTCTGTTATCTTCTAAATCTGAATTTTTTTTAACAACTCTGTGTCCTGCACAATAAAAACCCTCTGTTTTAAACTCCTCATTATTAAAAAGATAACTCATTTTAAACTTATGAGTATCTATTTTGAACTCTTTTGTTTTAAAAGGTGGTATATCTTGACTATCTATTTTAAATTTAATATCCATATTCTCATATATTTCAATGTTTACATTTTGATTTTTGTCATTTAAGAGTTTAAAGTATGCTAGAAAATGCTCTTTAATACCTTTTTTGAAAAGTGAATAGTCTATTTCAAATTTTCTTTTAGGTTTAGTAAAGTATATAATTGTTTTATCTATTTTGTTTAATAGTTTATCTACTTTAATATCCCTATCTATTACAAACTTTATCTTTTTATCTAAACTCTCTATTTTTATTTCATCAAACTCTTTTAAAAAGAGAAATCTACCAATACCTTTACAACCCAAATTCCTTTTTAATGAGGTTCGGTACTCTTTAAAGGAGTTTGTATTTTTTTCAGTAAAACCCTCTCCATTATCTTCTATGGTTATCGTTGTAATATATTTAAACTTTTTACCAATATCAAGTGTATTATCATCTTTATGCCAAAAGTTAATTTTAATATTTGTTGCTTTTGCTTGAATAGCATTTGTAATAGCTTCATAAATTATTTGTTGCCAACTTACAGTAGGTAAATCATTGACAATATTAGCAATACTTGCTTCTACTTTTCCACTACTCATAACTTTCTCCTATTAATTTCATAGCCACATCTTCCCCCTCTTCAATAGCCACCTCAACAGCCCTCTTAGCCAACTCTAAAAATTCTTTAGATTCAGACTTTAGTTGAAAAGAGGTTTTGATTTTTTCAGATATTTCTGTTTGTATTTTTAAATCTATAAGAGGAATAGCAATATTCAAGAACTCATCTTTATTCATAGCTGTTAAAATTGTCCCTGAACAGTTTTGTTTTAAAATCTGTTGCATTATTCTGTTTTTAAATAGTACCAAAAGAGTCTCTGAATTAATTTTGTTAGAATTTAAAATATAAAAACCAGTTGAACATAAACTACTGTTGAACTCTTCTGTAACTAAAGCAACTTTTTCAAGTGACCCCTCAATAGAAGAGATAATAATATCATTCTCTTTTACTAATCTTCTTGCTCTACTTGGTAGTTTTTTTCCTAAATTATAAGTAAAGCCTGTAATATCTCCTGTTGTGCCAATATTTGATAATTCGATGTATTGGTAATGCTTATCGGATATTGGCTTATGATTACTGTCTTTTAGATTACAAACATTAGCTATAATTTCAACACCACCTCTATAATCTCTAATCTTCTCAATAATCTCATCATACTTAGGCTGATAATACTCGCTATCTAACCGTCCTGTGGCTAAAAAACTTTCGGAAAAAGATTTAATAGCTATGTTCTCTTGTGTTGGTTCAAAATCTAATAGGTCTAGTTCTTTTAGTAGGATTGTTTCAGCTTCTTTGTAGAGAAATTCACTTTCAATAATTTTTTCTCTTGATTTTTGATAAAACCTTGATACCATTAATTGAAAATCAACTGTAAGTTTTGGAATCATAAGGGTTCTAAGTCTTGCTAATGTAATCATCTGCTGAACCCCACCAGAACCTTCTCTTTCTGATAATTTTCTTCCTATTTTTGACATTAAAAAAAGAACAATATAGCCATCTAAAAAATTATCTTTTTCTCTATTTTTAATAATGGCAACATCTCGATTCATATTTGCAGGTAGAAGCCATTTATCTGCAATAGCAACTTCTCCTAATGTTCCTTTAATAGAGAGTAGAATATCATTTACCTCAACAGAAGCTCTTTTATTTCTAATATCAACTTCTTTATTTACATATCGAATACTTGATATATCTATAAAACCTTCTTTAATATGTTCAGCTGTTAAATATTTTATTCCATCATCTTCAAAGGTAACACTTCCATGTTCTCCATCTGTTACCTTTGAAAAATTACCCAATTGTTGATGAGGATATTGATAAATTGTTTTCTTTAATTCTAAATACTCTTTTTTAAAATATTCTGCATCCATTCTAAAACTCTCATTATCCTCTAAAACTTCACTAACTTTAAGTTCTATAGCTTCAAGCTCATTCAACAAAGCATTATATTTTACTTCATCAAATGAGCCATCTACTTTCCCACAAAAGAGAAGCCCTCCTTTTTGGCAAACTCTAAAAATGCTTCGGCTATTTGGGGTAAATCGGTCATAGCTAAAGTTTCAGTAGTATTTAACCCCACATAAAAACCAGAGTTGTCTTTAACAGGTTTGGTATTGGTCGCAAAAAATATAGGATAATCCTCTACTTTAGGACACAAATCATCGTCCCATTTTTGAACCATAAGTATGCTTGTTTTTGTACCCGTATAGGGCTTAAAACTGTTTCCATGAAGCCCTATAACACCAAGTATTCGGCACTCTTTAGCCACATACTCTCTTAGAGTTTTGTCGCTAGAGTTGTTAAAGCGTCCTTGTGGTAAAACAATCGCCATGCGTCCACCAGCTTCTAAGAACTTTAAATTTCTCTCTATAAAAAGTACATCTCTGCTTTGCTTGGCTTTGGTTTTCTGTTTCTTATCTCGTGCAAACTCATAATAGCCCAAATAACCACCAGACTTTAGAACATCTCCTGCAAATGGTGGATTGGTCATAATGATTTGAAATGCTCCATGTGGGAACTTTGCCTCTAAAGCTCCATTGTATTTTCCTTTTTGTTTTTTGTCCCACAGTCGTAAATCTAGGGAGTTAGACTGCATACAGTTTGATGAGCCATCTCCTGCTATGACCATTAACGCCTTTGCAATCTTGACTGTTCTTGGGTCAAAATCAAGAGCAAAAAGATTATTGACAGCATATCGGTATCGGTCTCTCTCATCTATCTTGTCATGTTTAAGCATATATTGAAAGGTGTGAAGTAGAAATCCTGCACTTCCTGCACTAGGGTCAAGTACCTTTTCGTCATCGTTAGGGTTCATCATCTTTACAATAACATCAATAATAGGTCGTGGGGTAAAGTACTGCCCTTTCTCTCCTTTACTATCTCCTGAAATCATATGCTCAAAAGCACTATCGAGTATCTCAAAATCTGTTTCAAAAATTTTATACTCTTGAAGCTCTGAAACTACGGCTATGAGTGTCTCTTCACTTAACTCTATCTCATCTTTGGCTTTAAATACATCTTTCCATTTATTTTTAGCCCTTGAAAAGAGGTTTTCAATATTCTCATGTACAGTGCTACCCATCTTAAGCTGAAAATCAAGCTCATCATTTGGCTTTCTCTTGCTTTGTTCATCATAGAGTTTGGCAAAAATGAGTTTAAATATCTCATCAAAAGCATTTACCCCATCATTAGCTAAGACTCTCTGCTCTAGCATTGAAACTGTAGAACGCAAATCTATAATATCTATAAGGTCTGACTTTTTTAGATAGGTGGCTAAAACATCTTCTATTGACTCATCATACCTAGGAAGACGCTTAAATCTTTCAAACTTAAATTTGTTGGTGGGGTTTCGGTAACGAACATTCTCTTCATTACCATCTGTCCAAACCCCAAGATAGGTTGGGAGTGCTTGAATATAGCTCTCGATTTGGTCAATCCCATCTATCAGCTTCTCTTTAGGTTTTTTAATTTCGATAATTAATGATATATTCTCTTTATCTTTTTTGTCAGGATTATCGTAGATAACAATATCAGCTTTTTTAGAAGATGACCCCATAGGTACATCAACCTCTAAAGCCATATTTTCAAAAGGGTAACCATACTCATCACGAAGCTTTAAAAGGTAAAGCTGTCGCACTATCTCTTCAGGAGCAGTTTTAGCTTTAGATGAAATCTGTATCTCTTTTTGGCGTACAAAACAGTTTAGATAAACTCTGTCGTTTTTTTCAATAATACGCTTTTGTAATTCATCAATCTGTGTTTGTGTAAAGAGTTTTAAATCATTGGTTTTCTGTTTTAGTATCTCATCTAATATCATGCTATCTCCTAGCCTTTAAAAAGTATGTGAATTATACTTGATTATTGATAATATCTACACTTCTATAATCTGCATCTTAATAATATGTTTTTTTGTTATTATATATGAAATTTTTAAAATATGGAAGAAATATGTCAAATTGTCATATTTTAAGAAGAAATCTCTTATAAGCCTTTTGGCAAAAATATAATTTTATGCAAGTTTGGTTTTGACGTGTGACATGGTCACACCTACGGTTTTTGCATCAGGAAAAAACTTTATTACATCAGTGTCTAGTTTTACAATATTGACACCCTCTTTATAAGCTTGTGCATATCTTCCTCTAACACCATTACTAAAATTATACTCTTCTAACATCTCATCTTTTTGATTCATAAAATATCTACTTAAACGCTCCAAACTCTTGCTCTATATATTCACTATCTACACGCACAAAAGGAATATCATATTTTTTTAAAAGCTCCATTGTCTCACTTTTAGAGATATTTAAAATATTAGCTACCTGCCACAAAGACAAATCACCTCTATCATAAGCTTTTAACAAATTGTACTCTTGTGTTTCAATCTTTGATTTGGTTTGAAATAGCTCTTTTATAGCCTCTATAAATTTACTCTTATCGTTGTAAAACTTTGTTTCTAATAGAGTGGTTATAAAAGAGTCTTGTATCTGTATGGTTTGCATAAAGTTCTCCTTTTTGTATTATTGGTTTATTATATCAAAAAAATATTTGTCCTATCTAACATCTACCTTATTTCAGAAATTCTAACTATACCACCCAAACCACCCCTATCCAAGCGAATCAACTAAAAAAAGTTCCCAAAACCCTTAAAGTAATATAAAATACAAAAAAAGCTAATAGTAAAAAACAGCCCAAGTCT
>JALVXC010000110.1 GCA_027038275.1 Campylobacteraceae bacterium
AGAAAAAGGAGTAACACTTCTCTACTTATAAAAGATGGGTACAGACTTGACAATTTAAATAATATCTTGACCAATAAAATTGCTACCCTCAAACATAGAGAGGAGTTTAAAGATTTTGTTGACCTGTGTATAATATTGCAAAATTCAATACAAACATAGATTGGAATAGAGTAATCAAACAGACAGCGAAAAGTGCTAAAGTAGTTGGGCTAAACTCAAAAGAGTTTAAAAAAAGTTGTAAAGAGTTATTGAAATCGTATAGAGATGATTCAGACATCAATGTTTTGACCAAAAAAGTGGTTTTTGGAGACAATAAAGCGTATCAAGAAGAGCAAGTTTATGAGATTTTGAATGGGTTTGAGGGGCTGATTATAGATAAAGTCTAATGTTCTAAAACACCTTAACAGACTCAACAACCTCACCACTCTCAACCTATCTAAATACTATAAAATAGGCATTTTACACTACACAATCATGACACAAATTGTCACTATAATTTCCACATGAGAGATATTTTTTTCTTCCTTATTTTTAGTATCTCTTCATAATGTCCCAATAGTTTCTACCTCATATTTTATTTTCCTCGCCATAGCCGATTAGGCATGGTAGAAACTTATTTTTTCATCCTCCAAACTCTGTTTCTGTCTCTTTTTAACCTCTTTCCAAGTATCATAATCTCTCATAGTTCCATCCAATGGTTCAATTCTCTCCTGATATTTTTTTAGCATTCTTCTAAAAATATCCTCATGTGTTCCTACAAACCCTTGTCGTTTTAGCTTCTCTACCAAGGCTATCCACCCCCACAATATATCACCCAACTCATCTTCTAAATAGGGTCTATTGTTTGGTTTTATCTCCTCTTTTACCTCTTGAGCTTCTTTGACTATTGCATCTAGTAACCAATATGGGTCTATGAGGTCTTTGTCCTCTCTAGTTATATCTAGGTCACATTTTTTGCTAACTAGTTCTATTGTTCTTTTTAAATTTTGCATTTTTTTCTCCTATTTTAATCTATAAACATCTCTAAGCCCACGATTTGGCAACTCAACAGAAGCCTCTACAAGCTCCATTCCTACCTTTTCAAGAACTCGTTTTGAAGCCAAGTTCAAAGGGTGTGCAGTTGCAACAATAGACGCACCCTCAAAGCTCTCTTGTAATTTTTTTATCTGCCCAAGTGAGAGTTCTGTTGCATACCCTTTCCCCCATGCCTCTTGTTTTAAGATGTAGCCAAACTCATACTCATTCTCTTGACCATTATAAGGAAAAGAGAACATACCTCCATAGCCTAAAACTTCATCATTCTCTTGGTTTAAAACTACTGTAAATTTCAAAAGTTGACCTTTTGAAAAATGTTTTTTTACATACTCTCTTGTCTCTTCAAGTGTAAATGTTCTACCAAGTAGCAACTTCATCACTTCCCAATCTGAAAAACAGCCTTTGTAGAGAGGCTCTATGTCGCTCTCTTGGGCTATTGTTAGTTTTAACCTTTTGGTTTTTAGGATTGTTTTTCTCATTTTTTTCCTCTCTATTTGGTGCGATGGCAATCGTACCCTACAGTAAATTTTCATCAAAAATAACCTATATAAACACCGTAAAATAGGCATTTTAGGCTACACAATCAAGACACAAATTGTTACTATAATTTCCACATGAAAGAGATATTTTTTTCTTCCTATTTTTAGTATCTCTTCATAATGTCCCAATAGTTTCTACCTCATATTTTTTATCTGCCACAGCCGATTAGGCATGGTAGAAACTTTTAATCTTTTCCAAACTACTATTTTCTAGCCAAAAAAGAGTTAGTTGCCATAGAATATTTCTTCTGAATCTTCTCAACAGACGAAAATCCTGCCTCTAATAACATCTCTCTAAGCTCTTTTTCTAATAAAGGATAGGAATATATAATAACTTCATTTATAGAGTTATCTTTAAATAAAACTATTGTCTCTATATTTTTTCTAAGATTTATTTTTTCATCATACTCAATTTTAAAACTATATGAATACTCTTCACATATAGTCTCATATTCAACTACCTCATTTTTTCTAATTTTATCTTCATGAAGTAGGTCAATATATAAAACTCCTCCTCTATTAAGTCTATTATAAAATTGATTAAGAGCCTTTTTCATATTTTCTATAACACGAAAGGAGTCATAAGTCTCAATATCATAACCATCTATATAAGCAAATGAGTTACCTCTACACAAAAGAGCATCATACTTTTTCTCTACCTTTGAGTCTAACTCTTGCCATTTAACTAAATATGTTGGTATGTTTACTTTTGCTTTTTTTGCTTTCTC
>JALVXC010000111.1 GCA_027038275.1 Campylobacteraceae bacterium
ATGAAAAGATGGAGACCAAGAGCAAGAGGAACAGCTAGTAGAATCCTTAAGCCAACAGCTCACATCATGGTAGAAGTAGCAAAAGCGAAGGAGGCATAATATGGGTCAAAAAGTTAATCCTATAGGTCTTAGACTTGGAATCAACAGAAATTGGGAAAGCAGATGGTTTCCTAAAAAAGAGAGAACAGCAAACTTTATCGCAGAAGATTATCAACTTAGAAAATATTTGAAAAAAGAGCTCTTCTATGCAGGTATTTCTAATATTATTATTGAAAGAACAGCTAAAAAAGCAAGAGTAACTATTGTTACTGCACGTCCTGGAATTATTATTGGTAAAAAGGGTGCAGATATTGAGAAGTTAAAAGCTAAGCTTAACAAAATGTTCAAAAAAGATATCTCTATTAATATTAAAGAAGAAAAAAGAGCACAAGCTTCTGCTCAACTAGCTGCTGAAAATGTAGCAACTCAACTAGAGCGTCGTGTTGCATTTAGACGTGCTATGAAAAAAGTTATTCAGGGTGCATTAAAGTCTGGAGCAAAAGGAATTAAAGTTTCTGTTGCAGGTAGACTGGGTGGTGCAGAGATGGCTAGAACAGAGTGGTACTTAGAAGGAAGAGTTCCTCTTCATACTCTTAGAGCTAAAATTGATTACGGTTTTGCTGAAGCACATACTACTTATGGAATCATTGGTATTAAAGTTTGGATTTTCAAAGGTGAAGTACTTGCTAAAGGTATTCAAGCTGAGCCAAAAGAAGAAAAAAGAGGTGGTCGTAAGCCACGTCAAAAGAGAGGTGAATAGTTATGTTAATGCCGAAAAGAACAAAATACCGTAAGGTAATGAAGGGTCGTAACAGAGGTAAGTCATTTAAAGGTAATAAGATTGAGTTTGGTGAGTTTGCTCTTAAAGCTATAAGTGCAGGAAGAATCAACTCAAGACAGATTGAAGCAGCCAGAATTACAATGACTCGTAAAATGAAAAGACAAGGTAAATCTTGGATTCGTGTTTTCCCTGACAAACCTCTTACTCGAAAACCTCTTGAGACAAGAATGGGTAAAGGTAAAGGTGCAGTTGAAGAGTGGGTAATGAACATTAAGCCAGGAAGAATTGTATTTGAAGTGGCAGGTGTTCCTGAAGATATAGCAAGAGAAGCGTTAACACTTGCTCTACATAAACTTCCATTCCAATGTAAAATTATCTCTGCGAAGGATAGTAATGAAATATACTGATATTAAAGATAAAAGCGTAGAAGAGTTAAACGCAATGCTTAAAGAGAAGAAGCTTGAACTTTTTACACTTAAAGCAAAGCAAAAAACAATGCAACTTACTAATACTAGTGAGTTGAGAGTAGCGAGAAGAGATATCGCTAGAATCCTAACAGCACTTACAGCTGTTGCGAAGTAAGGGGTGCGAGTATGCCAAAAAGACAAATAACTGGTACAGTCATTAAAATTGCAGGTGAAAAGACAGCTACTATTATAGTTGAGCGTAAAGTTATTCACCCTAGATATCATAAGACTGTAAAGAGATTTAAAAAGTATCTTATTCATGATGAGAAATCTACAGCAAAAGTTGGAGATGTTGTCTCTGCCATTGAGTGCAGACCAATGTCAAAAAGAAAGACTTTTAGACTACTTGAAATTGTTAAAGCAGGAGAAGAGTAATGATACAAGGTTTTACAAGATTGACTGTTGCTGACAACAGTGGTGCTAAAGAGATTATGTGTATCAAGGTTCTTGGTGGTTCTAAGAGAAGATACGCATCAGTTGGTGATGTTATTGTTGCTTCTGTTAAAAAGGCTCTTCCAACTGGAAAAGTAAAAAAAGGAAAAGTAGTTAAAGCTGTTGTTGTAAGAACTCACAAAGAGATTCAAAGAGAGAATGGCTCTTTAATTAGATTTGATGACAATGCTGCTGTAATTATTGATGATAAAAAACAACCAATTGGTACTCGTATCTTTGGTCCTGTAGCTCGTGAGACACGACATGCAGGGTTTATGAAGATTGTATCACTTGCTCCAGAGGTGTGGTAATGGCAAATAAAAAATTTAAAATTAAAAAGGGTGACCAAGTTATGGTCATTGCTGGTGATGATAAAGGTAAAACAGCACAAGTTCTTAAGGTACTTAAGAAGAAAGATGCTGTTATCGTCGAGGGTTGTAAACTTGCTATAAAAGCTGTTAAACCAACTGAAGAGAATAAAGATGGTGGTTTCGTAAAGAAAGAGATGCCAATTCATATATCTAATGTAAAAAAAGTAGAGGCATAATCCTATGAGTAGAATGAA
>JALVXC010000112.1 GCA_027038275.1 Campylobacteraceae bacterium
GTCAAAAAGTTTTAGCTAAAGCCTCTAGTTACTCTAAAGAGGATATTTTAGAGACGATTAAAAAGAGACCATTGACACTTGAAGATATTGAGGTGTTGTTTGATGAAAAGAGTAAAGAGCGATTGCAAATTTTGGTTAAAAGCAAAGAGATAAAAGTAGAAACCTATAGCGATTATGATTTTTTTGTACGCTATAGCTAAAAAATAGAAAAATCTCTTGACATAAAAGGGATTTTTGTCTATAATCGCATTCCAATTTATGACGATTCCGAATTAGCTCAGCGGTAGAGTAGGTGACTGTTAATCACTTGGTCGCTGGTTCGAATCCAGCATTCGGAGCCATAAATTTTTTCTTCATAATAACTGTTCCGAATTAGCTCAGCGGTAGAGTAGGTGACTGTTAATCACTTGGTCGCTGGTTCGAATCCAGCATTCGGAGCCACTTTTTAAATATTTCCCCTCAAGAGAATTTTCTTTTTCTGTTATCAGTAAGTAGGTGAATTTATGGCACTTTTATAATTTATAATTCCAAAAACTCAACCCCATCTTTAGAGCCAATTAAAAGAAAACTTCTAAGCTTAGGAATGCTTTTGACCTTATCTAGCTCTTTATACTCCTCAACCTGTTTTATCCCTTTTTGTTTTATGGTCTCATAGCTATCTTTATCTTTTTTCCATTTAAGCTCAAGCAGATAGTTGTTTGGTACTTTTTCATCTCGACCTATTAGCATAATATCAGGAATTTTTCTGTTTTTTTCAGGTTGAGAATCTATAAAATAGAAATCTGATGAGAAACTAAGAAGTGCAAGAGCAATCATCTGAAAATACTTCTCATCAAAGCCTTGATGGTCTCGGTTTGAGAGTGTTTTTATAACCTCATTTAGTTGCTTTTTAAATGGTTCTACATCTCCTAAAGCCATATCAACCAATAGTCTTCTTGTATCTAAATCTATCTGTAGGTTATTTCTCTTTTTAAGCTCAACAGCAAAGTAGTTAAAGTAGAGTATCTTTATGACATAATTTGGTATCTCAAACTCCATCTCTTCGCCAAATAGTTCATCTTTTATGGTTATAAATCCCATAGAGTAAATCAGAGTAATAAAATCGTCTCGACCAAACTCTCTGTTTAGGTCATATCTATCTTTTATCTTTCCTGAAATAGTGTTTTTCTCTATTAGCTCTTTTAGTATCTCGTAGTTTTTTTCACTATTGCCTATATTAAAGAGTTTCATAATAGCTCTATAGTCACTTGCTACATTACTATCTAGCATCTTTTTAGGCATAGTACAATCATCAGTATCATACTCTGAAATAAAGTAGTTTACTAGCGTTGCATTATAGATTCTCTCTTTGGCTTTGATATTAAACAGATAACCATCATACCACACTTTTAACTTCTCTTCTAGTGCTTTTTTATCTATATCTTTACACTTTTTAAAGATAGATTGCTCTAATGAATAGTTGACTTCTTCTTTGGTAAATCCTGCTAAGGCATTAAACTCTTTGTTGTAAGTAATATGTTTTACAATATTAAACCCTGAACTCAAACTGTCTAGGGTAATAGGAGTAACCCCTGTTATGAACATCTTTTGAATTACATTTGAGAGTGTAGCTCTTTTTAGAACTTCATAAAAACTCCGTACAAATCCACCTTTGCCAACTATTTGTAGAAAATCTTGCATACTATGAGCAAGTATTGCATTTGCAAATTGGTCATACTCATCTATAAGCACATAGACCTTGTCATCTTCTATAACATCAAAAAAGTATTTTATTAGTCCTGTTGGTGTTGGTATGCTATTTAGACTATCTCTTGTAATATCATAACCATACTCTCTAAAGTATCTATAGATAGCCGATTTAATATTGTCTTTAAAGCCTTCGTAGATTACTTCTACTCCACCATCAGTGTTAATCCCACTAAACTCAAAAAACAAAATACGAAAGCTACTCTTTAGAGGGGTTGGGTTAGCTCCTATGTAGGTATCATGAAACATAGCATCAAACTCATCAGCAGAGTTTTCATCATAGTAGTATTGAAGTGTAGATAGAAAAAGAGACTTTCCAAAGCGTCTAGGACGTAGAAAAATAACAAAATCATCATTTAGTTTTTCTAGTTTTTCAATAAACTCTGTTTTATCAATATAGAGATAGTCATTGTTTATTTTTACTTTTCTAAAGTTGCTATTGCCATATATTATCTTTTTCATCTTTAGCCTTTAAATTCTCTATGCATATTATAGCATTATCAATTAAAAGCTATAACTATTCACTTTAAAATTAATATATTTAATTAAGTTTATTTTAAATAAATAGAAGTAAAATATATTAAACACACTAAAGGATAAAAAATGTTAAGAAATATTAAATTAAGTGTAATTACAGCTATAGCTCTAGTATCTATTATTGGTTGTGGAGGAGGAGGTTCTTCTTCTAGTTCTGATGTTAAAACAGGTACAGGATATTATGTAGATAGTGCAGTTGCAGGTGTTGAGTATGTTTGCGGTAGCAAAACAGGTAAAACAGATGCAGATGGAAAGTTTACTTTTGAAGAGGGTAAAGAGTGTAAATTTACTCTAGCAGGAGTGCCACTTAGAACTACAAAAGCAGATGAGTTGGCAGATGGTAAAAAAATAGTTGAAGAGAATCCAAAAGTTGCTAAGCTTTTACAGTCAATAGATGCTGATGGAGACTTAAGTAATGGTATTCAGATTACAGATGAAGTAGTTGAAGCATTAACAAAAGCGTTAGAAGAGACACAAAGTAAAGGTAAGTTACCAGAGGGAGATACATTAACTGAAGTTGTGGCTAGTGTTGGTCATGATGTTAAAGATATAAGTGGTGAAGTTAGAACAGATGAAGAAGTAGAAGCACACTTAGCACAAACTCAAACAGAAGTTACTAAAGAGCTTTTGGCTGGTAAAACAGTTTATGTGGTAAATGATAAAGAAGTTAATAATAATGTACTTGACAAGGTAACGTTTTCTAAAGATATGACAAGTATTACTTGGTTAGAGTTAGAGGGGTCAGATAAAGGAGAAGGAGGTACTGATAGTTTAAGTTTAAATGGTAAAGTTTTAACCATAACTCCTTCCGACCCATCAGATGGAGAAGAGACTATTACCATAACTGAAATAAAAAAAGATTATATTCTTGCAACATATAGAGAAGAAGATGATGGAAAAGTCTATAAGCATGATTTAAGAGTCTATTTTGACAAAGAGAAAGCAAAAGCATATTCTAATGGAACTGTTTCAAATGATTTAAAAACTCTACTTGCAGGTAAAACACTTTACACTACTATCTATGATGAGATGGGGACACTTGAGAGTTGGTCATTTGATGATAAGTTTAGTTCTGTTACATGGAAAGAGATTGTTGGTGGAAATGATACTGAAGTAGGAACAATTACAGATGTAAAAGGATTGACTTTTATAGTAAGAGAAGATGACGATACTGTTACTATATCTATTAAAGAGAAACATGATGATTATTTGGTTGTTACTATTTCTGATACTGAAGAAGATGAAACTGAAACAGTAAGACTCTATTTTGATGAAGCAAAAGCTAGAGCTTATTTTGGTGTTGCAAAAGTTCCATTAGTTCCAACAAAAACAATATCAAGCTCTAGTGATTGGAATAGTGTTTCTCCTATATATACAGATGCTAAAGGAGACACAGCATTAAGTGGTTTAGATATAACAGCAATAAAAATGGCTCAAGATAGTGAGAATTTATATATAAATTTAAAACGAGCAGGATTAAACTTTCCCTCATCTGACTACTATTATAACTATTGGATATATTTTAGAGCAGGAGATAAAACATTTAGTTTAGAAAATTTTCATGACAATCAAGGTGGTTATTGGTTTAGAATATATGAAGGCATAGGCTATCAAGGAGGAACATTAGTTGTAGATAAAATGAAAACAGCAAATACTACAGATGTAAATCTACAACTAGTAGTACCAAAATCTTTAAATCTTATTGGAAAAGATATATCATATACGGTTAGTCTATTTACTCATGGATTTAAAGATGAAGATGGAAAGAGAGATAATATACAAGGTGAAAAAGAAGAAGATAGTAAGTTTTCAATTAAGTTCTAATTCTGAACCTAAGTAAGGATTTGTAATACTTCCAGTTGTACTAAGATTGTTTCTAATTTTTTGTGAATTTGATAGGAGGTATGGAGAAGTTAGTAAAAGATGGATATAAAGTGACTCCATACCCTAAAGAAGAGGCTATTGTTAAGAGTGTAGAGTTAAACTCTACTACTCAAAATCCTCTTAAAGTAACACCTAAGTAGAGGGCTATTAATCCTAATGAGATATTGACAGGAAGCAGAAGATTTGGAATGAGTTTTAGACTCTCTTTTGCCTCTGCAAACTCTCTTTGTATAAATAGCTTTTCTGACTGATTATGTTTTATATATATGGCTATAAAGATAATAGTCATTGCTATCCAAATTCCCTCTTTTACTAGTACAATTGGATATAGTTCAGTCTCTTTTAGACCCTCACCAATTGCTAAAAGAACAGCAGTAATAATAAGAGCAATAATCATAGGTATTACTAGATTTAAAAGTCGTTTCATAATATCTAACGTCTTCTCTAGTTTTATTTGTGAACTCTCTATCATCTGTAGACTAGGGTGAACAGTAAGCCTAATAGCAATCATTCCTCCTACCCATACAATGGCAGATAGAACATGAATAAAGACAATAAAAGATGCATATTGGTTAAAAAATTCAATCATAATTTTCTCCTTTATAAAATGCTTGTTGCATATATGGTTTAATCTCATCAAAACTATATTGATGGTCAGTAAAATACTCAAATGCAATTATACCTTGATATAGTAACATATCGCTTCCATCTTTGGTAGGTTTATCTTTCTCTTTTGCAAATTTTAAAAATGGAGTCTCT
The DNA here is from genome assembly GCA_027038275.1 of Campylobacteraceae bacterium. Lineage (GTDB taxonomy): Bacteria > Campylobacterota > Campylobacteria > Campylobacterales > Sulfurovaceae > UBA1140. The sequence continues at coordinate 4,927 of JALVXC010000112.1, forward strand.
TTCCCATAAATGACATCTATACACGCTTTTGAAGAGTAAACAACCTCTTCTAAAATCTCAATAGGGCAGGGAAGAGAGTCATCTTCTAATCCTGCTGAGGTCATATTGACTACTAAATCAAAGGGGTCACTCATCTTAAACTCACTAAATGTAAAGGTTTTAAAACCCATCTGTTTATACTTCTCCAATCGAAGAGGGCTACGATTTAAAAGTGTTACATCATAACCTGCATCACGTAGTATTACAGATGTTGCTTGTGCTGTTCCTCCTGCACCTAAAAATAAAACTCTTTTAATATCTTTAAACTCTGAGATTGCTTTTAAAAATCCAGGAGCATCGGTATTGTAACCATATAGCTTTCCACCTTTATTAACAATGGTGTTAACAGCTCCTACTTTTTTTGCAAATATATCAAGTTCATCACAAGCTTCAAAGGCAGACTCTTTGTGTGGAACTGTAATATTTGCTCCACTTATGCTAAGTTCAAAAAATTTTTCTCTAAGTTGTGAGCCATCTTCTAGTTTGTAACGCGTATAGACTCCATCATATCCTAATCCTTGAAATGCTAGATTGTGCATAAGGGGTGATTTTGAGTGAGAGACGGGATTTCCAAATATAGTAAAGAGTTGCATGAGGTTTCCTAAAATTTTTTTATACTGGTTACGAAGCTACAGCTTCGTAACCCAATATTTGAATACAAATTTTTAAAAGAGTTATTATTCCAATATTCATTCCCAACGAGGACGTTGGGAACGAGTGAAATTTTTTTAAAGCTTTTCCATATCTTTAATAGTAGCCAACAAAGCCCCGAGCTTATTTTTAACTTCAAGATACTCCAACTCAGGAACAGAGTCAGCAACAACTCCAGCACCAGCTTGAAGTGTAATAGAGTTAGGTTTAAGAAGTGCAGTTCTAATAGCAATAGAGCTATCCATCTCTCCATTAAAGGCAAAGTAACCAACAGAGCCAGAGTAGAAGCCACGTTTTAGTTGCTCAAACCGTGCAATAAGCTCCATAGCCATAATCTTAGGAGCTCCTGTCATAGTTCCTGCTGTAAATGTAGCACGAAAGAGGTCAAACATATCTTTTTTCTCATCAATAGTAGCTTCAACATCGGTTACCATATGCATAACATGACTATAACGCTCAACTCTCATCATGTCGGTAACTTTAACTGTTCCTGCTTTTGCTACACGTCCAACATCATTTCGTCCTAAATCAACAAGCATAAGGTGTTCTGCACACTCTTTTGGGTCATTTATCATCTCAAGTTCAAGCTCTTTGTCTCTTGCTAGACTCTTTCCTCGTTTTCTTGTCCCTGCAATAGGGCGAAGCAGAATCTCACCATTGGTAAGTTTTACCATTACTTCAGGAGACGAACCACAAATAGAGAACTCTTCATAGTCAAGTAAAAAGAGGTAAGGAGATGGATTTTTAGAGCGTAAAAGTCTGTAGAAACTTAAGGGGTCAATCTTTCCTTTTTGAGTATAGCGATTAGCAAGAAGAATCTGAAAAATATCTCCTGCACGAATTGACTCTTTAGCTTCTGCTACCATCTCTTTAAAACGCTCCTCCTCAATAGAGAAAGTTCCCTCTCCGTCTAGTTTTGCTCTTTTTAGCTCTTGTGGTTTTGATGGCTCTTTTAAAATATCCTCTATCTTATCTAAGGTATCACTATACTTCTTATCATTTTGAATAATAGTTAGTGTTGAAGATTTATGAGAAAAGGCAAGTAGAACAGAGGGACGAACTAAATCAAGGTCGGGTGTTTGTAGTGGGTCATAGAGCTTATCCATTGTAGCTTTAAGTGTCGGTTCAAAAACCTTAACCATATCGTAACCAATAAAGCCAATAAACCCATCAGTAAAAGCAAAGCCAACTTGGTCAGCTCTTTCTTGAAATAGTTTTTTATCAAGTCTGTTGTAGTAGTCTTGAAGAAAACTGAAGGGGTCACTCTCTAGTATAGTAGTTTTACCATCTATATTGGTATAGAGTGTTTCATTGTTTTTATAAACAACACGCTCCATAGCTCCAATGGTAATAAAGGAGAAGTTCCCCTCTGGTGTATTTACCACGCTTTCAAAAAGCATGGTGACATCCTCTTTGAAAAGCTCTTTTATCTTTCCATACATGGAAACAGGAGTGAGTTGGTCAAAGAGGAGTTGTTTTATCATTTTATGGTGTTACCTTTTTAACATAAGCACTTTTAAGGATATGTGCTTTTACTTTGGAAAGATTTTTTGCTGCTTGTGCAGAACTAGAGAAAGGTCCTACAAATACACGAGTTAATTTTTTCCCAGATATATGCTGTAATGCATAGTTGAAATTTTGTCTTTTAACTTTACTAAGAATAGTTTTAGTATTTTGGTAAGAACCTACTTGAATATAATAAGCACGTGAAAGTTTTTTCTCTTTTCCTCCAAGATAACTACTTTTAGAAGAGTACTTTTTGCTACTTGTATGTGAAGTAGTTGAGCTATGCTTAGGTGATTTTTTAATAACAACTTTATCTTCGTATTTTTTCTTAGGAGTAGATGTATGACTTACAACATGCTTTGGCACTTTATGACTTGATGATGCAACATGCTTTGGTGCTTTACTGCTATGTTTTGGTGTTTTGTAAGTCTTAGGAGCTTTTGCTATCTCTTTAACAGGTTCATGTGTTCTTAAAGGTGTTTTTATACTAGAGCTGTTATTTCTTTCAAGAATATTAGAAACAACAGGTACTTTTTTTGCGTTTGAAGCTACTGCGGCAGTTGTTGCTACTGCAGCAGCTGCCAATGCTGCTTTTGTTCCATTACTAACATTTGCTGCTAGGCTTTCATTCTTATCTGCTTGAACTTCTGCTGTTAATGTTGATGGATTTGCATTCTCTTCAACCTCTTTACCACTATCTGTACCTAAAATAAGTCTAGTGATAACTACCGATATTACTAAAATAATAAAAAGTAGTGCCAAAAGTGTCAATATGTTTTTGAGAGGGGTCTTCTTTGGACTGTCTAGTTCATCAATTTTGATGTCATGTAGTTTGTCTGCCATGGTTGTCATCTCCATTTTTTTAAACGAATTATAACACAAAAAATAAAATTTAATGCAAAAAAATTATAATTTCTTTGTAGGAAGTGTAATAATGTTATAATTTTTTGGCAAAAATCTATTAGGATAGATTTTATAACTCTTTTTTGACTTAAGTTCTAGGTGATGCTTAATGTTTTCAACTTCTCTATATGCTTTTTCAAGAGATATATTATCTCTAGGGATAAAGAGTTGAAATAGCATCTTTTTACTATTGAAGTAGCATTTATAGTTATCTATGTTAAGGCTTTTTAGTAGATATTTGAGTAGATAAGAGAATTGACTCCAATCCTCTTGATGATACTCAATTACTAAATAGTTTACTCTATCTTGCTCCTCTATAAGTGGAAGAGCCAATGTAATTTCACCTTGAAGATGTTGTTGCAGTAGTGATGGAGTTATTTTTGTCTTGACCTCTTCAAATTTACTATAAAAAGTTCGATTGTTAAAGATAATCTTTTCAACAATCGAGCTGTTTTGAATATAAAAGTGTTTAGCTGAGAACTCTAAATCTAAAATAGCTATTTTCACGGTAGTAGGGCTTATTTAATAGATTGGTTTATCATAAATTACAAAATTAGAAGCTAGTTCTTTCATCTCTTCTTTAATCTTTGCGTGAAGTTCACTATCTTCAATATTGTCAAGAACATCAGCAATCTTGTTTGCAATAATCTCAAACTCAGCCTCTTTCATTCCACGACTTGTTAAAGCAGCTGAACCCACACGAATACCAGAGGTTACAAATGGACTTCTAGTCTCCCCTGGAACAGTGTTTTTGTTTACAGTAATTCCTGCTGCACCTAGTGCTGCGTCGGCATCTTTTCCTGAGAACTCTCTACCTACAAATGAGACCAATACAAGGTGGTTATCTGTACCATTACTTACAAGATTATAGCCTCTTTTAATTAGTACATCAGCTAAGACTTTTGTATTTGCTTTAACCTGTTTTGCATAGGCTTTCCACTCATCTGAAAGGTTATATTTAAATCCAACTGCTTTAGCTGCAATTACATGAACAAGAGGTCCACCTTGAAGCCCAGGGAAGATGGCAGAGTTTATTTTCTTTGCAATATCTTCATCATTTGTCATAATCATACCACCACGAGGACCTGCAAGTGTTTTGTGAGTAGTTGTTGTGACAACATCTGCATAAGGGAATGGACTAGGGTGTTCACCTGCACAGACTAGCCCTGCAATGTGTGCAATATCTGCAAATAGAATTGCTCCTACTTTATCAGCAATCTCTCTAAATTTTTTAAAGTCAATCTCACGAGCATAAGCAGAAGCACCACAAACAATAATCTTTGGTTTTACTGTTTTTGCTATTTCCATGACTTTGTCGTAGTTGATGTACCCATCAAGCTCAACACCATAAGTAAATGATTGGTAGTTTTTCCCTGAAAAAGATGGCTTTGAACCATGTGTTAAGTGACCACCATGGCTTAAGTCCATTCCTAAGATTTTATCATAAGGCTTAAGTAGAGCAGCGTAAACAGCACCATTAGCTTGGCTTCCTGAGTGTGGTTGTACGTTTGCAAATTTACAATCAAAGAGTTTACAAGCTCTATCAATTGCTAGTTGTTCCACGGTATCTGCATTTTCACACCCACCATAGTAACGTTTATATGGATAACCCTCTGCATATTTGTTAGTAAATATTGAACCCATCGCTTCCATAACAGCAGGAAGTGTAAAGTTCTCCGATGCAATCATCTCTAAATGATTAGTTTGTCGCTCCAACTCTTTGTTAATCGCTTCAAAAATCTCTGGGTCAAATGTCTCTATGGCATAACTCATAAAGTGTGTCCTTTTGGGGTAAATGTTTTAATGGTGTAGTTATATCAAATTCTTACTTATTTATAGTTGGTTGGTTATAATTGCATATTAAAAATTAGGATTTTTTATGAAAAATAGAACAATAGGACTAATAGGAGCAATATCTATTGGTATTGGAGGTATGGTCGGTGGAGGTATTTTTGCTGTACTTGGAGAGGCAGTATCTTTGGCTCATGGAGCTACTTTTGTAGCTTTTTTTACAGCAGGATTAGTAGCCCTTTTGACATCATACTCTTATGCAAAACTTTCAGTATGTTATCAAAATAGAGGTGGAACAGTTGTCTTTGTAGATAATGCCTTTAAAAAAAATATTCTCTCTGGTAGTGTCAATTTAATGTTATGGCTTAGTTATTTAGTCACTATCTCTCTTTATGCTACTGCATTTGCTTCATATGGAGGAACTTTTTTTAAAAATGGAACAAACCTTTATGTAGAGCAGGGGCTTATTTTTGTAGCTATATTTTTGCCTACATTTATAAACTTAGTTAGTGCCTCTTTTGTAAGTAAGTCAGAATCAGTTATTGTTTTTATTAAGGTAGTATTGCTTATTCTTATTATTGTTTCTGGGGCATTATATATAGAGCCTGAACGACTATCTTCTACACATTGGGAGTCACCTTTAGGGATTATTACGGCAGGAATGATTATCTTTGTTGCTTATGAAGGTTTTGAGCTTATTGCTAACGCTTCAGAAGATATTAAAAATCCTACAGTAAATCTACCTCGTGCTTTTTATGGTTCTGTTATTTTAGTAATTTTACTATATGTTCTTATCTCAATTGTTACAGTAGGGGTAGTGCCAGAAGAGCAACTTTTAGATGCAAAAGATTATGCCTTAGCTATTGCTGCTAAACCTTCACTAGGAGAAGTAGGTTTTATTATAGTTGCAATAGCTGCACTTCTGTCTACATTTTCTGCTATTAATGCAACTATTTATGGTAATGCTCGTTTAGGTTTTTTTCTTGCTAATACAGGGGAGTTACCTAAGGTATTAAGTCAAGAGAAAAATGGAATTCCTAATGTAGGAGTTTGGGCTACCTCTATTTTGAGTTTCTTTTTAGCTATTAGTATCTCTTTAACAGAGATTGCTATTATTGCTAGTGCAGGTTTTTTACTTATATTTACTATTGTTAATACTACAGCATTTAAATTAGCAAAAGAGATAAAAGCAAGTAGATTTATTCTCTTTTTTTCTATTTTATTTTCTCTTTTGGCATTAGTAACACTACTATTTCATACCTATAGTAGTAATCCTAAAGCTATTGTTATTTTTGTTCTATTTATTATTTTTTCTATCTCTTTTGAGTGGCTATATGGAAAACTAATTAGGGGACACTTTTTAAATAGGGAGTATCTATAATGTTTTCACTCTTTCTTATTGCCATAGCTTTAGCTATGGACGCATTTGCTGTATCTGTTATTAATGGAAGTCAACATAAAGAGATGAGTTTAGGGGTAGCTGTTAAAATTGCCTTATTTTTTGGACTCTTTCAGGCTTTTATGCCTCTTGTCGGTTATTTTGTAGGAGCTTATGTTAGTCAATATATTCAGACTTATGCTCCCTACATTACTTTTGCAATCTTAGTATATCTAGGTATTGAGATGATTAGAGATGCCGAAGAAGAGGAGGGCAATGGACTAGATACTAAAACACTTATTCTCTTAGCTGTTGCTACAAGTATTGATGCTTTGGCTGTTGGTTTTGCATTCTCTTTACAAAAGGGTGTTGATATTTGGTTCTCTGTTTTAGTGATTGGAGTTGTTACATTTGTACTATCATTTTTAGGTATTTATTTAGGTCGAAAGCTTGGTAGTTATCTGCAACGTCATGCTGAGTATTTGGGTGGAGGTATTCTTATTTTGTTGGGGGTTGAGGCACTTTTTAGTTGATTATTCCATTAGAAGAGGGGTTAAAATATTTTTTAACCGAGGAGATTAACTCTCCTCTTTACCTTTTACTAAGGCACTTGCATTGTCCATTAAGACAGGAACAAATAGAAGTGAAACAAATACAGCAGCTACTGTACCAGAGATAAGTGCAACTCCTAGACCACCAAAGATAGGGTCACTAGCAAGTAGGGCAGAACCTAATATAATAGCAACAGCAGTCAAGAAGATAGGTGTAGCTCTAATAGCTGAAGCGTGAGCAATAGCTCTTTTTTTCTCCATTCCTTCTTCTCTAATTAGACTCATCGCAAAGTCAATAAGTAGTAGAGAGTTTCTTGAACTAATTCCCATAAGAGCAATAAACCCAATAAGTGATGTTGCAGTAAGGAAGAAGGTATTCACTGTTACCAAGTCTGCAACCCAGTGTCCAACAATAACCCCAATAAGAGAGAGGAATGAACCACCTAAAATAATACCACTTAGTGCAAAGCTCTTATAGTAGATAACTAGTAAGAAGAAGATAAGAACTAGTGCCGCAATAAAGGCAGCACCTAAATCTCTAAAGGTATCTAAAGTAACTTTCATCTCACCGTCCCAACGAAGTAGGAACTTCTCACCTGTCTTTTTGTCTGTTAAGATAAGGTCAAACATATAAGTTGAAATAGGAGCTGTCTCTACCTTATACTCTTTTTCAAAATACTTCATCATCTTCTCTCTGGCATCTAATAGAGGGTAGACTTGTGAAACATTGTCAGTCTCAGCAATAACATTAATTACACGCTCTAAATCTTTATGCATAATACCAGGGGTTGAGTCAACTTGAACAATATCTACAACCTCTGTAAGAGGAACCATCATTCCCTTTTGATTCATAAGATTGAGTGAAGTAAGTTTTGAGCGAATTGCATCTGCACTTTTATCTTTTAGCTCTTTGGTCTCATCGCTTAATACTAAAAAGATAGGAATCTGAACAGAACGATTAGTTGAGTTTTTAGTTGCAATTGCCATTCCCTCGAATGCAAGGTATAAAATATTATTAACCTGCTCAATTCCTAGCCCTGAACGTGCAATCTTTTCACTGTCTGGAACAAGTTTATATTTTTTGTAAATATCATCAGCCATGACATCAACATCTACCAAATCTTTTGTATCTTTTAAGATATTTGCTACCTCAATAGATAGTTTACGTATATGTTCAAGGTTGTCTCCATGTACCTCTAGTACAATAGATGCAAGAGTAGGAGGACCTGCTGGTTGCTCTATCATTTTAATAGTTGTTCCAGGAACAACAGATTCACAGCTACCTTTTATGATAGGACGAAGACGACTAACCATAAGAAAAGATGGCTCTTCTCTCTCCTCTTTAGGAGTTAGGTTTACTGCTATCTCTGCAACATTTTCAGTACGTTTCATAGCCGAACCTTTAACCAGTCCTGCATAATCAAGAGGAATACCTTGTCCATAGAAAGTAGATATATTTAGAACCTCTTTCTCTTTTCGTAAAATATCAGATACACATTGGGTTACCTTTTTGGTCTGATAAATGGAACTACCTGTTGGAGTATCTACATATACAGAGTATGTATTGGCACTCTTTCCAGGAAGCATTCTTGCTAATACAGCTTTTGATGGAAACATAAGTAGAGAAGCAAAAAAAGCTACAATAGTAAGTATGATTACCATTGCTTTTCTAAATTTAGATTGTAAAATCCAAAAGACAAAATTTTCAAGTTTTTTCATCTACTTCTCCCCCTTTTTATTAGATTTATTTTCATCTTCATCATCTAAACATGGTTCACAAATACCATAAGGATTGTTCTCCATATCATGATGCTCTCCAGATTTTGGTTTTTTAAGGAGTTTTAGACTTAAGTAAGGTGTAAATATATATGCTACAACTAATGAAGCAAAGAGTGCTACAGGTACATTATAAGGAATAGGTTTCATAAATGATCCCATCATTCCCCCAACAAATGCCATAGGAACCATAGTTAAAATAATTGCTAGTGTAGCAATGTTTGTAGGTGCTCCTACTTCATCAGTAGCCTCTACTAAAATCTCCCCCATCTCTCGCTTTTCAGCACCAGGGGAGTGTAGATGTCGGTGAATATTCTCAATAACAATAATAGCTGCATCGACCAAGAGACCCAATGAGAGCAAGAAAGCAAAAAGGGTAATTCGGTTAATAGTCTGTCCAGTCATAAAGGCTATAAAGAGTGTTATTGAGAGAATAGCAGGGACTGAGAATGTAACAATAAGTGACTCTCTCCAACCTAAAGCAAATATCAACATAACAGCAATAATAAGAATAGTAATAATCAAATGGTGCATTAACTCATCAACAGCATGGTTTGCTCTTTCACCATAGTTTCTTGTCTCTACATACTCTATACCAAGTTTTTTAAACTCCTCTTTATGCTCCTCTACCATTTTCATAACATCTTGTGCAACAAAAACAGCATTTGTTCCTGCTAGTTTAGAGACAGCTAGAGTTACTTGTGGTATTGTCTTTGAGAATGGTTGAGATTTGTCATTGTTGGCTCTAAAGATTAAATCTACATCTTTAAAGTTCTGCTTGTCTATACCATCTGTCACTTTTGCAACATCTTTAAGATAGATAGGAGAATTCATATAGTTGGCAACCATAACATTTTTTATATCTTCTATACTATTAATTGCATTAGATACCCCAAACATAATAATTCTTTTATCTTTTGTCTTTCCTTTAACTTCAGGAACATTTACAGCAAGTTGTTTTATAGACTGCATAATCTGTCCTAAAGAGAGGTGATATGCAGAGAGTTTTCCCATGTCAACTTCTACATTATACTGCTCTTTATGCTCTCCATATAGGGTAGTCTTTGCTACGTTTGGAATCCCATTAATTTTATATCGTAAATCACGAAGTTTTTCATTAAATTGAACAAGAGAGAGTTTTGAGTCTGGTGTTTGATAAAAGGCAAAAGTAAGAATAGGAACATCAATATCTATATCAAAAGGTTTAATAAGTGGTTGCATAACCCCTTTGGGCATCTCGTCCATATTTTGCATTACTTTATCATAGAGTTTAAGGTTAGACTTCTCTCTGTCCTCTCCAATATAGTACATAACATTAACAATACCAACATTGTTTTGAGAGATACTATAGACATGCTCAACCCCTTGAACCTCTCTAAGTTTCTTCTCTAGTGGTTTAGAGATAATATTTTCTATCTCTAAAGGACTAGCTCCTGGCATAGCAACAATTACACCACCACCAGAGATAGCGATTTGAGGGTCCTCCTCTCTAGGCATAGTGGTAAGAGAAATCCACCCTAATGCTAAGATTACTATCCCTAAAATAGCAGTTAGAGGATTTCTTAAAAATCCTTGACCTAATTTACCTGCAATGTCTTTTACAACATAAGGTTCATTTCTATTTTGACCCATGATTAGCCCTTAATATGCACTTTTGCATACATTCCTGGGTAGATAGATTTACCCTTTTTATTAAATTTAACTTTCATCTTAAATTTGTGTGTCATAGGGTTAGAGCTAGGAATAATAGAAGAGATTGTACCTGTTGATTTAAACCCTACAGAGGGAATTTCTATTTGAACTTTCTCTTTAGGATTGACATATTTAATATCACTCTCTGCTATCTCAACAATAATACTTAGCCTAGAGAGGTCTGTTAAGATAACCCCTGGCATTCCAGGAATTGCCATCTCTCCAACATTAAGTCTTTTAGCAATAATAACCCCATCATTAGGTGCTCTTAGCTTAAGATAGTTGTATTGGTTCATTACCTCTTTTTTCATCGCTTTTGCTTGGGCAACTTGTTTAGATGCAATGGAAACCATGTCTCTCATATTTTTAGCATTAAGTTCAAGGTTCTCTAGCTCATATTTAGAAACCATACCTTTTTTAAAGAGTCTTTTGTAACGTCCAAGGTTTAATAGCACATTTGAGTACTGGTTTTTGTTCATCTGAAGAGCTAGTTGAGCTTGTGAGATGGCTAAGTTTACCTGCTCTCTTTTTGAGTCTATCTCTTTAGAGTCTATTTGATAGAGAAGTTGACCTTTTTTGACTATATCTCCCTCAGAGACCAACATCTTTTTTACAATACCCATATATCTACTTGTAATCATCTTTTGGTTATCTGACTGTACTGCTCCACTTAACTCAAGTTCAATAGCATTTAGTGCACTTATCGCTAGTAGTAGACCGATAGTTAATAGTTTTTTCATGAATTTTCTCCTTTATTTAAAACACTTGTTAACTCAAATACTTTTGCATTTCTGTCATTTTTGGCTGTAAGTAGCTTTAAGAGTACCTCTAGCTCTTTTGACTGTTTAATAAGTACATCTGAAATAGATGCAATACCCTCTTTATAACGCCCCTCATAGTTCTCATAAACCTTTTCAGCAAACTGATATTGAGTCTCTAAGCTTTCAATTTCAGCATCTTTACTTTTTATATTGGTCATAAGTTTTTTGATTTGTAGAGTTATACCAGCTTTTGCTAACTCTACTTGCTCTTGAACTTGCATATTTTTAATTTTTGCTTTTTCAAGGCTATGTTTGTTGATATTTCCATCAAATGGAGTCCACTCTAGTTGTACTCCTACAGTATAAAAATCTTTTTGAAAAAATCTATTGAACATAGAGTTGTCAGCAGAGCCATACTCTCCAAATGCACCAATAGTTGGTAAAAACTTAGACTCCTCCACTTTAATAGCCATATCGGTAACCTTTAGACCAAGTTGAGCTTTTTGAATGTCAAGATTGTTTTGAACAATATCATCTTGATTAAATGTTGGAATAGGTGCTAGGGTATTAATTGTCTGGATAGAATTAACAGTCTGATTTAGAAGAAAAGAGAGATATTGGTAAGCTAACTCTTTGTTGTATGTCGCTTTAGATAGCATACTTTGTGCTTCTGATTTTCGAGCTTCTACTTCAAGCTTGTCAATATCTTTAGCATAGCCCTCCTCTTTCATGCTATCAACAATCTCTTCCAATCTATCTATGTTACTTACAATACTACTCAATTTATCAATATACTGTTCAATAAGTGAAATATCGTAAAAGGTCTTTTTTGTTTGAAATATTTTTTCATTTAAGAGCTTTTCAGTATCTAGTTGACTCATATAAGTAAGAGCTTTAGTAATTTTACTGTATTGGTCTAGTTTTCCTCCAGTATAGAGAGGGACTTGATAAGTTAGCGTAGTTTGAACATGGTTTCTAGCATCTGGATAGTTTAAGTCTTTAGGTTCTATTCCTAAAATATTTCCCCCTTGCTGTGATAAACCTTGCGAGAAAGCTCCAAAGTCTCCTTGAGCCTGTTGTGCTCCTTGACCAATTGCTCCCATGAAATCAGAAAAACCAAAATCTCTAAATGATGCCTCTCTACTCTTTACCTTAAATCCAAAGACATTTCCTGCATCATTTGAACGAAGTGTTTGTAGCTTTAGATTTAATTTCCCATAGTTATAGCCTTTAGCTATCTCCTCCTCTTGCATCTTTATCTGTTCATTAAATTTTGAGATTCTCAACTCGATATTATTGTTTCTCATAATATCTAATGCTCTATCTAATGACAAATTAGTAAGCTCCTCAGCCTCTACTAATTGTGTACAGATAACTGATACAAGTAGGGTTGTAATTACTTTCGGTAACACTTGAATCTCCCTTTGTATAATAAATTGAAACTATGATTATTATAAGTAAAAGATATTAAAAATAGTTGAATGGATAATAAATTTTGAAGTCTACATAAAATTATTGTGACAACATAAAGTATTGTAACAACTTTTTTAAAAAACTACTTGTAAATACCATTTATATTTTTTTATAAAAAGCATTATACCATGATTACTCATCTATATTGATAAATATCACTTTTTTTCAAAATCCTTTAGATATAATTACAATAATAATATCCAAGGAAAACAATGCAACCTCTTAGCAATTCAGCCCTTATTCAAAAATATAACATTCCAGGTCCTAGATATACCTCTTATCCTACAGTTCCTTTTTGGGATAAAGGGGCATTAGATAGTAATGCATGGTCTAAAACTGTTCAACAAGCATTCAACGAGAGCAACGAAGAAGAGGGGATTTCTATCTATATTCACCTCCCCTATTGTGAAAGTCTTTGTACCTTTTGTGCTTGTCATAAACATATTACAAAACGTCACTCTGTAGAAGATGAGTATATTGATACTCTTCTTAAAGAGTGGAAGCTATATGTAGATATGTTAGACTCAAAACCATCTATTCGTGAGATACATTTAGGAGGAGGAACTCCAACATTCTTCTCTTCTAAAAATTTAAAACGGATGATAGATGGTATCTTTGAGTTAGCAACACGTTGTGAGGTCTATGAGTTCTCTTTTGAAGCTCACCCTAATGAGACAACTAAAGAGCAACTTCAAACTCTTTTTGATTTAGGCTTTAAGCGTACAAGTTTTGGTATTCAAGACTATGACCCTATTGTTCAACGTGCTATTCACAGAATACAGCCTATAGAGAATGTTCAAAGAGTTAATGACTGGGCAAGAGAGATTGGGTATGAGTCTATCTCTCATGATATTATCTTTGGTCTACCACATCAGACAAAAGAGAGCATTATAAACACTATTGAACTAACTGTAAAACAGAGACCAGATAGAATTGCCTACTATAGTTACGCTCATGTACCTTGGATTAAAGGTGTAGGTCAAAGAGGCTTTGATGAGAATGATTTACCAAAAGATGAGTATAAACGAGAACTCTATGAGTTAGGTAAAAAGCTCTTTTTTGAAGCAGGATATGTTGAGATAGGAATGGACCACTTCTCTTTACCTACCGATAAACTTTATAAAGCAATGGTAGATAAAAAACTTCATAGAAATTTTATGGGTTATACAGCAGGAAAGACAAAGCTTATGATAGGTTTAGGTATGTCATCTATCTCCGACTCATGGTACGCTTTTGCTCAAAATGAGAAGAGGGTAGAGGATTATGTTGCACGAGTCAATGAGGGTAAACTGCCTGTCTTTAGAGGACATATTTTAACCGATGAAGATTTAGTAGTAAGACAACATATCTTAAATATTATGTGTAATCTTGAGACTTCATGGGAAGATGACTCTATGAAGATAGATAGCATAGATGAGGTCATAGATAGACTTCAGGAGATGATAGACGATAATCTTGTAGAGATTTATGAGAATAGATTAGTTGTTAAAGAGGAGGCTAGAATGTTTGTTAGAAATGTCTGTATGGCATTTGATTTGAGGTTGGCCGAGAGTCAACCTGAAGGGAGAATTTTCTCTATGACGATTTAGTCATAGAGAGAGTAAAATTTAGATAGTTACATGAGTAACACTAAGACAATCCTCTAATGCAGAGAGTTCATTAAGAACTTTTTTATTAACCTCTCCATCTACTTTAACAACAGCTAGAGCTTGAGAATTCTTGTCTCGTCCAAGTCTAAAGTCTGAGATATTTAAGTTATTATTAGCCAAGATAGTACCGACAGAGCCAATAACTCCTGGAACATCTGTATTTCTAAATAGAATAAGGCTTCCTTTTGGCTCTAGGTCAAGTTCATAACCATCAATATTGATAATACGTTGAGCTTCATCACCAAATACTGTACCAGAGATAGTAAAGTTGCCATTTTCAGTTACAAGTTTAATAGTAACTTTATTGTTAAGCCCTGTACGGTTAACATCTTTCTCTTTGAGAATTTTTATATCTCTCTCTTGTGCTACAAACTCTGCATTGACATAGTTTACTGCTGAACCTAAAGACTCAGTTAAAATTCCAACAGTTGCAAATGTAGTTAATGAGTCAATATAATCAGAGACATCACCTTGTGTTACCACTTTAATACTTTTGATATTACATCTTGTTGCTTGAGCAGATAGATTTCCCATTTTTTGAGTTAATTCAAGATAAGGGCGTAAGAAGTCAGGAAGTTCACTCTCTTTAATTGGTAAATTCAAAGCATTTGGATAGGCAATATTTTTACCTGCTTGAATAGCATTTTCAGCAGCTTGAATAGCAATATTTCGTTGAGACTCTTTTGTATTTGCACCTAAGTGAGGAGTAACTGTAACATTGTCTAACTCAAGAAGAGGGTGTGAAGTTGCAGGTTCTTTGTTAAATACATCAATCCCTGCCATATGAATTTTACCAGAAGTCAGACCCTCTAAGAGAGCCTCTTCATCATAGAGTCCACCTCTAGCACAGTTAATTAAGACTACACCATCTCTCATCTTAGCAATCTCATCTTTACCAATCATACCAATAGTCTCTTCTGTTTTTGGTGTATGAATAGTAATAATATCACAAGCAAGAATATCATCAAAATTAGTAGTATAGGCAATGTCACAATCGGTAGCTTTTCTTGGGTCAATGTATGGGTCGTAAGCTATAACTTCCATCTCAAAAGCTTTAGCTCTCTTTCCTACACGAGAACCAATATTACCAAAACCGATAATTCCTAGTTTTTTATCTTTGAGCTCAGTTCCATACCAATCTTGTCTTCTCCAAACTCTATCTTGTTTTAAGTTGTTATGAGCATAAGGAAATTGACGTACACAAGAGAGCATATGAGCCATGGTAAGCTCTACAGCAGCAATGGTATTTGCAGTTGGTACATTCATAACTACAATACCTTTTTTACTACAACCATCAATGTCAACATTGTCAACACCAACACCTGCACGAACCACAGCTTTTATCTTCTTGGCACTATCAAGGAAAGCTTGGTCAACATCGGTAGAAGAGCGAGTAATGGCTACATCAGCAAGGGGAATAATATCAGAGATGAGCTTATCTTTAGGCTCATCTGCTGCATTAATTAGGTTTATATCAGCATCGTTTGCAAGAATATCCAACCCTGTTTGGTGGATATGGTCACAAACTACGATAGTTATTTTAGACATATCTGTCAGTTCCTACTTTCTTTTAAAATCTTCAAATGCATCACCAAGAGTCATACTGTCATCTTGCTCTGCATTTAGTCTTTCAAGGGCTTCACGCTCCTCTTGACGTTGAAGTCTTCTTACAGAGACTCTAATTCTATCATTTTTAGCATCAATGAAAGATATTACAGCTCTAATTGTCTGACCTTTTTCAATCTCATCTTCTTTAAGTGGAGCAAGGTCTTCTAGTCTAAGAAGTGCATCAACACCAGGTTCAATAGATATAAAGATACCAAAATCTTTTTTATCTTTAACTGTACCCTCTACAATATCACCATTTTTATGTGTTTTTGCAAAAGTAGCTACAGGTGACTCTTGCATAGCCTTAATACTTAGAGATACTTTACCTTGGTCTCTGTCTATTTTAATAATTTTAACTTCAACTTCATCACCAACTTTGCAGACATCTTTAGCAGATTTACCCTTTTCCCAAGAGATTTCTTGGTTGTGTAGAAGACCCTCAACTGCACCAATTTTAAGGAATGCACCAAAGTCTGTTACTGAAGAGACTGTACCTTTTATAATGTCCCCAACTTTATTGGCAGAAGCAAATTGGTCAATTGGTTTTGGAAGCAAGGTTTTTCTTGAAACTCGAAGTCTTCTTTGTTGTTTGTCAATCTCAATAATCTCAACATCAAGTTTTTGACCAATTTCGATGTGGTCTTTTGGATGTTTTACATTTTTCTCCCAAGAGAGTTCAGATACATGAAGGAAAGCTTCTAAATCTTCACCTAAATCAACAAAAGCACCATAAGGTTCAATATTAGAGACAGTTACAGAGACGGTATCTCCAGCTCTTAATGTATTGTCAATATCTTTCCATGGGTCAAGGTTAGCTTCTTTAATAGATAGAGAGAGGTGTCTTTTCTTTTTGTCGTAATCTATAGCAACAACATTAACTTCATCTCCTTCTTTGTAGTATTTTGAAGGGTTAACAGGTCCTTTGTGAGAGATTTGAGAGTAGTGAACTAAACCATCCATACCACCAACATCTACAAACATACCATATGAAGTTATTTTTTTAACTACACCAACAACAACAGCTTTATTCTCTAATAACTTGTCTACAATCTCTTGTGTTTCAGCTTTTTCACGCTCAATAAGCTCTTTTCTTGAGACAACTACACTACCTTTCTCTTTGTCAACCTTAACAATAAGTGCTTTAATATTTTTACCAATTGGGTCTGTTTTGTATGAGATGTATGATAGTGTTCTTGGCATAAAGAATTCTAGTCCTGAAACATCAACAACAAAGCCACCTTTGTTTTTCTTTGTAATTGTACCCTCTACAACATACTCTTGTTCATCATCATACTCTTCAATAAACTCTGCTAAAGCTGCTCTTTTTTCTGCTAATTCATAAGATACAATAGGTCTTTCACCTCGTTGACCTGTAATAACAACAGGGATTGTATCTCCCTCTTTAAAGAAAATTTCACCATCTTCATCTCTAATTTGGTCCAATGACATAAATGCCTCATTTTTACGACCAACATCAATAATTACTTGGTTATCTTCTTCAACTATCTTAACAATAACACCGTCTACTAAATCACTTTTTGTATCTGCTTTCTTAAACGACTCCTCGAGCATTGCTCCAAAATCTACGTCTTCTATTTCGATTTCTTCGAACTTCATCATTCTTACTAATCCTTGCTTGTGCCTAATTTTGCGCTATTATACTCTTTTTTATTTAATTCATAATGAAAAAGTAACAATATATTAAGAAGAGAGTGCGAAGATAGGGTGCTTTACACTTTAAATTAAACTTTTAAAGTGTAATTTGAGTTAAATAATTTCTTGAATTTTATCTATAACATTTTGAACAATCCAGTCAGGAGTGGAAGCACCTGCTGAAATACCACAAAGGTTTTTATTTTTAAACCAATCAGCTTGTAGCTCTTGTTCATTTTCTATTAAGTAGCTATCTGGACAGTAGTTTTGTGCAATGCTATGAAGCATTTTTGTATTGGAGGAGTGTTTTCCCCCAATGATAATCATAATATCTGCTCTTTGGGCAAGTTCTGCTGCTGCATCTTGATTTTCAAAAGTTGCATTACAGATTGTATTAAAGACACGTACCTCTCGTTTTGTCAAGATAAGTTCATTGACAATTTTTAAAAAATCTTCAGGTTTTTTAGTTGTTTGAGAGACAACAGCAATTTTACTTTTTAAAGGTAGCTCTTTTAGCTCATTTTCTTCAAGTACAACAAATGCATCTTTTGGATTTTGAGCATATGAGACTACACCTTTTATTTCAGGGTGGCTTTTATCTCCAAATATAACAATAGAGTAACCCTCTTTGCTCATTTTAGAGACAATGTTTTGAGGAGTAGTTACATAGGGACAGGTAGCATCAATAATCTGATTCTCCTGTTGTTTTAGTTGAGCTAACTCATCTTTTGGAATACCATGTGTTCTTATGACTACAGCATTATCATTTTCAATATCTTCAAGCTCTTCTATTAATCCAATGTTAAAGTTATCTTTCAGTCTAGCAATCTCATCTTTGTTATGAATAAGTGGACCATAGGTAAATGAGTTTTTATGCTCCTCTGCAATCTTAATGGCACGTTTAACACCATAACAAAATCCATACTTTGAGGCAAGTTCTATTTTCATATTATATATTAGTTCCTTATAGAGGTAATTTGCGAAAGTATATCAAAAAAGTTAGGAAAAGAGGTATCAATACACTCTATATCTTCAATCTCCATACCACAAATGACTCCTGCAATGGCAAAACTCATAGCAATTCGGTGGTCACCATGGGAGTTAATAGTAGCAGAGTGTAACTCTTTACCTATAATCTCATACCCATCTTCATGCTCAATAGTCTCAATACCACAAGCTTTTAGTCCCGTTAGTACAGTTGAGACTCTATCACTCTCTTTAACACGTAACTCTTTTGCATTCTTTACAACTGAAGTTCCATTGGCTACAGCCATGGCAATAGCAAGTGCAGGAAGCTCATCTATAAGCCAAGCGATATTTCTCTCTACAGTAATAGCAGATAGTTTTCCATTGTAACTAATCTCAATATCTCCTATAGGCTCATAGATATTCTCTTTTTCAATATAGTTAACAGTTGCACCCATCTTCTCTAACATCTTATAGGCTTCAATGCGTGTAGGATTAAGAGTAACATTTTTAATAACAGTTTTAGAGACAGGAGTAATTGCTGCTGCTACAGCAAAGAAAAATCCACTAGATGGGTCAGCAGGAACAGTAATATCTAAAGGTTTAAGAGGCTCTTTAAGTGGTTCAATCTCTATGTAACCATCTTGATTGGTCTCTACTCTTGCTCCCATTCCTCTTAACATTCGCTCTGTATGGTCACGTGAGAGTAAATCCTCTTTATAGTAAGATGTCTCATTAGCTTGTAGCCCTGCTAAGATAAGTGCAGATTTTACCTGTGCAGAGTCAATAGGTGAGTGGTAACGAAAAGCTTTTAACTCTCCACCACGAATGGCAAGTGGAGCAAGGTTTCCATCTTCTCTACCATCTATCTTTGCACCAATAGAGCGTAAAGGGTCTGCTACTCTCTTCATAGGGCGTGAACGTAGATACTTGTCTCCTGTTAAGATAAAGTGACCTTTGATTCCCGAAAGAAGCCCTGCATAGAGACGCATTCCTGTTCCTGCATTACCACAATCTAAAATATCAGAGGGTTCTGTAAGCTTTTTAGGAGGCACAATCTCTATATTGCCTCCCTCTCTTGTAACTGCTGCCCCAAGTTGCTCTGCAATAGAGAGAGAGGCTAGGGTATCCTCTCCTAAAAGAAAGTTTTTAATAGTTGAGGGTTTATCACTAAGTAGCGAAAACATCGCACAGCGATGAGAGATAGATTTATCGGGAGCAATATCTAAACATACTAACTCAAAAGCCCCATTAGCTTTTGCAATGGTAGCTTTTATCATCTAAGAGTTGCTCCATATTCACTGTTGAGCTTTTCAATAATACTGTTTACTGTACTCTCAATAGCCTCATCACTTAGTGTCTCTTCAAATGACTGAATAAATAGGCGTATAGTTAAACTCTTTTTATCTCCTAACTCCTCATCTTCATAGACATCTACTGCATAGAATTTTTGAAGTAGAGGTAGCTCAAGTGATTTAATAGTAATAGAGATTTGGTTATATGGTACATTTTTATCAATTACAAGACTTAAATCTTTGTAGACCCCTTGAAATTTAGAGATAGCATGAGCATTGATATGCTTTGGAATAAGTGCTTCAAAGTCAATCTCTGCTACAAATGTCTCTTTTAAATCAAACTCTTCACAAACTGTTGGGTGAACTTTGGTTAAGAATCCACAAACGGTATTGTCTATAATAATATCAGCCGATTGATAAGGGTGAATAAGCCCATTGTGCTTCATAGATGCTCTTAACTCAAAATTACCAATAATAGCAGAGAGTTTTTTTGTGAATGTCTCAAAGTCAATATTGCTTGGTTTCCCTGCATTAGATACATTTTCACTCTCTTTTTGACCTGAAAATATAAGAGTAAAGACCTCTTTCTCTTCTCTATTTTCATTAAAAATAGGACCAATTTCAAAAAGTGATATTGATTTTTGAGAGTAGTTAACATTTCGTTGTGCTGCTTGAAGTAGATTAATAAGAACAGTAGTTCTAAGTGTACTAAAGTCACTGGTAATAGGGTTTAAAATATCTAACTCTTCACTAAGAGTAGGGAAATGGTACTTCTCTAATAGAGTTTTATCTGCAAAAGCATAGGAGATACTCTCATAAAATCCATTTGCTATAGCACATAGACGTAGTGCTTTTTTGGCATAGTATCTTTTCATAGTTTTATTATTATGAGTTGCTTCTACAAATTTTAGTGGTCTAGCTTCAATATTGTTAATTCCAATAATTCGTATAACCTCTTCAGCAATATCTTGTATATTTTCAATATCGTGTCTAAAATGAGGTACAGTTACACCAAATTTGTCCTCTATAGAGCTTTGCACTTTAAATCCTAGTGCAACTAGAATATTTATAATATTAACTTTTTCAATCTCGTTACCAATAAGTGCAGATATTTTTTGGGTTGTAATGGTAATAATCTTATCTTCTTGCTCTTCATCTAAAGAGATTGTTCCATCATAAAGTCTACACTCTGTATATGTCTCAAGAAGGTATATTAGGTATTGAATACCTAAACATAAATTAGGTTCAGACCCTCGAGAAGTATTGTAGTAGAGTTCATCAGTTTTAAGTTTTTTTTCAGCAACAATATTAACTAAATCTTCAGGGTGAGCATATGAACTCTCAAATAGAATAATAGAAGAGTCATCTTTTGCCATACTCTTCTCATCTTGATTAATACCTACTTGAGATACTATTTTATCATTTATAGCTATATTTATAACTCCATCATCATTGGTAACATCAAGCTCTATTTTGTTCTCTTCATCTGCACCACTGACATCATAAGCACGTAAAATAACACCTGTAGAGTGAGTAATGTATCTTAAAATAGAAGATACACTATCTTTTTGAGGCTCTTCTATAAAGGCTAATCGAAGTGTAAATAGTAAAGAGGTGTGTAAATCTTTAATATTAGCCATTGCATATTGTAAAGAGGCAGGAATAATACCTTTTTTAGTCAATTTTGCAATACGAGCAATTCCTATTTTTTCAGAGTTTTGACTCTCGTAATCAAATTGATTCATAGGAATATTTAAAGCTGCAGATAAATCTCTTGCAACTCCATGCACAGATAGACAGTCTCCACGGTTAGCTGTAAGCTCTAGCTCAATAACTGTATCGGCTACCTTCTCATACTCATTTAAATCTTTTCCTACAACAAGTTTTCCAATACTCTCATCGAGCATCATAATACCATCACCAATATCAGGAAGACCAAGCTCAGAGGCTGAACAGATCATACCCTCAGACTCAACTCCGCGAAGTTTGGCATGTTTTATTTCAAAGTCATCACTAAGTTTTGCACCAATAGTTGCTACAGCTACATACTGGGCATCTACTACATTTTTAGCACCACAGACAATCTGTCGTACACCTGAACCAATATCAACCTGACATACATTTAGTTTGTCTGCATCTGGGTGCTTTTTGCAAGAGATAATCTTACCAATAACTACTTTTTGAGGTATATTATATTTTTTTATGCTATCAACTTCTAATCCAATAGAGTTTAGTACCTCGTAAAGCTTCTCGTCGCTTACTTTACTAATATCTATAAAGTTATTTAACCAAGTTCGTGTAACTATCATCTAAACTGCTCCAATAAACGTCTGTCTCCCTCAAATAGCATTCTAAGGTCAGGAATCTTATGCAACAACATTGCAAATCTCTCTACACCTAAACCAAAGGCGTAACCACTTACATTTTTGTACTCAACTGCATCAAATACATTTGAGTCAACAATTCCACAACCAAGAACCTCTAGCCAACCTGTGTGTGAACAGACTCGACACCCTTTACCTTTACAGAATATACAAGAGATGTCAACCTCAGCAGATGGTTCAGTAAAAGGGAAGAAACTAGGTCTAAACCGTACCTCAACATCACCAAACATATAGTGTAAAAACTCTGACATAAGTGACTTTAGGTTAGCAAAGTTCACTTCACCTTTTTCACCTACAACTAATCCCTCTACTTGATGGAACATTGGGGTATGGGTAAGGTCATAATCTTTCCTAAAGACAGCACCAGGGGCTATCATACGAATAGGAGGTTTTTGCTTTAGCATAGTTCTAATCTGCACAGGAGAGGTGTGGGTTCTTAGTACTGCTCCATCTTTACAAAAGAAGGTGTCCTGCATCTCTCTTGCAGGGTGGTTTTTTGGTAGGTTTAGTGCTTCAAAGTTATGGAAATCATCTTCTACTTTTGGTCCATCTTCAATAGCAAAGTTCAGGGCAACAAAGTAGTCTATAATCTTATCCATAGTTGCCATTACAGGGTGTAGAGCTCCTTTTGCTTCTAAATTTCCATATAGAGAGACATCAAGTGCTTCTTCCTTTAAAAGCTCTTCTATCTTCTCTTTTTTTAACGTCTCATAACGCTTGTCAAAAAGAGTTTGGAGTTTTGCTTTGGTTTGGTTTAGCCCCTCTGCAAAGGCTTTTTTTTCAGGTCCTGGTATATCTTTGAGTTTTGCAAACTCTTTAGACAACGCCCCTTTTTTCCCAAAAAGCTCAACACGAACTTTTTCTAGTTCTTCAAGGGAGTCAGCCTCTTCAATCATCTTTTCTAAGTTTTCCAAAATAACCCTCTTATATTTGTAAATTAATTTAATTAATAATTGTGAGATTTTACCTAAACTATACTAAATAATGGGATTGATTGTGTTATAATTTTTCATAATTTTTTAAAGGATAGTTAATGTGTATTTTTTGTAAATTGGTAGCAGGAGAGATACCTAGCAATAAGATTTTAGAAAATGATGAGTTTATTGCTTTTCATGATTTGTATCCTAAAGCACCTATTCATGTTTTAGTCATTCCTAAAGAGCATGTAGATTGCTTCCAAGAGGTATCTGGTGAGATGATGGCAAAAATGACACCATTTATCCAAGAGGTAGCAAAAATTACAGGGATTGACAAGAGTGGTTATAGGCTTATTACTAACAATGGCGACGATGGAGGGCAAGAGGTTCATCACCTGCATTTTCATCTTATGGGTGGGGCAAAGCTTCCATTTGGACACTATAAAGATGAGCCTAATAAGAGTTTGTAGATTTCCCTTTGTTCCCACCGTCTCGGTGGGAACAGATACTAGAATATGAATAGTAAAAAAGATTAATATTAAGTATGCATTCCCACCGAGGACGGATGGGAACGAGCTAAAGCTGTAATATGGTGCGATAGCAATTGCACCCTACAAAAAGAAATAGGAAAACATATAAATGACACTAGAAGAACTAGACAAAAAGTATGTACTACAAACATACAACCGAAACTATACCAACTTTGTAAAAGGAGAGGGTTCAACTCTATATGCCGAAAATGGAGACGACTACATTGACTTTGCATCAGGCATAGCAGTAAACTCTGTAGGACACAATAACCCAACTTTGGTAAAAGCTTTGCAGGAGCAGATAGAGAATATTATCCATATCTCAAACCTACAAGTAATTGAGCCACAAGCTAAACTAGCAGAGAGAATCTGTACTTTAGCCAATTATGACGGAGCTGTCTTTTTTTCAAATTCAGGAGCAGAGGCAAATGAGGGGGCTATTAAGATAGCACGTAAATATGGTGAGACCAAGTTTGAAAAGAAGCGTTATAAGGTTATTACACTAGAACACTCCTTTCATGGCAGAACTATTACAACTGTTAAAGCAACAGGTCAAGAGAGATTTCACTCTTCAAGCTTTTCACCATATCCAGCAGGTTTCTCTTATGTAAATGGATTAGATGCAGTTTATAAAAATATTGATGATGAAACAGTAGCTGTGATGATAGAGCTTGTCCAAGGTGAGGGTGGGGTACAACCCTTTGAAAAAGAGGCAATTCAAAAACTAGCCAAACACTTAAAAGAGCAAGATGTTCTACTGATTGTAGATGAGGTTCAAACAGGTATCTACCGAACAGGAGCAATGTTGGCTTCAAATATGTATGAGATAGAACCAGACATTATCACCATGGCAAAAGGTCTTGGTGGAGGTGTGCCAATAGGTGCAGTTATGACTAAACACAAAGATGTCTTAGTAGCAGGTGACCATGGCTCTACTTTTGGAGGAAACTACCTAAGTACACGAGCAGGGTTAGCTGTTTTAGAGGTCTTAAGTGATATGTATGAGTCAGGAAAGCTTACTGAAACCTTAGCCTACTTTACAGTAAAACTAAAAGAGATACAGAAAAAGTACCCACATCTATTTACACAAGAGGTAGGTTTAGGGCTTATGCGTGGGCTTCGTGCTAAAGATAACGACACAATGAAAGCTGTTCTAACTAAAGCTATGGAGAAAAGAGTTATAGTCCTTTCAGCAGGACGAAACACAGTCCGTTTTCTACCATCTTTAACCATTACAGTCTCAGAGATAGATGAAGGGTTTAAGCGTTTTGAAGAAGCTATCACTTCTTTGTAGTCTCTTTTGCTCTGTTGCTATGGCAGAGGGGGAGCTAGTAGATGTACTATCAGCCAACAAAGAGGAGTTACTAAAGTATCAAAAAGAGCAGAACCAAGTCCAATCGCATAAGTTAGAGAACTCATGGATAAACCCCATAACACTACAGTACTCTAAAAACTACTCTACACAATTTGACAATACTCTTCATACTCAACAGTTTGTTATAGCTGTTGACCAACCTATCTTTAAGATGGGTGGAATATGGGCAGGTATTAAGTATGCTAAAGCTTTAGGTAAGGCAAATAGTTTAGATATAGAGTTGCAAAAGAGAGAGCTTATCTCTAAAGCTTTAATCATCTTATACAATCTTAAAAAGTCAAAACTACAGTTAGCAAAGCTTAACTACACTATTGAAAATGACAACCTAGATATTCAGATTCAAAAAGAGCAGTATGAGAATGGTCTCAGCAACAGAACACTCTATGACAAGGCACTCTTAAAACGCAATGCAGATATGACTTCTAAGTTAGAGTTAGAACTCTCTATTGCAAAACTAGAGAGTGACTTCTCAATTTTAAGTGACAAAGACCCGTACTCTTTTCAACTACCTAACTTTGTTATGTTAGACAAAGAGCGATATATGAGTAATCAGTTAGAGCTACAGCGAGATACTATGCGTGTTGAGGAGAAAAAACAAAACAAATATATGACTCTAACAAAGTATCTACCAGAGCTCTCCATTACAGGTAGATACATAAATGAAGACCGTAACCCACTCTTTGCAAATAGTCAAATCAAAGAGAGCTACTACAACTATGGCTTTAAGGTGACTCTGCCTTTGAGCATTAATAGCTTTGATGATATTCAAAATGCTAAGATTGAGTATTTAAATGCTAAAATAGCACTAGATGAGAAGAGAAAGACAGTTGCCAATAACTATAAATTGGCTCTTAAGCGTTTAGAGATTATTGACAAAAAGATTGCTCTCTCACAAGAAGATGCCTCATCTTATGCTAGTATGTTAGCTACAGCTAAAGATTTAGAAAAGATTGGCGACCAAACAACTTTAGATACTCAAATGGTCGAAAACAACGTAAAGATACGAGAGCTAGACCAAGAGATTTATAAAATAGATGCACAGTTAGAGCTTTTAGGGCTTTATATAAATGTAGCAGATGCAATTTAAGGAGTTTAAAATGTTTAAAAAATTATTGTTATTGAGTTTAGTAAGCTTATCACTATTTGCCTATGATTTTGGAGCAGTTCCAAAGGTAAAAGTTGTAGACATTCCAAAAGGTCAAAGACTTATGATTCAGTTTGGAAAGACAGAGTGTATTTGGTGTGAACAGATGGCTCCCTATTTTAAAGAGATAAAAGAGAAGTATCCTAAAACACCTATTTACTATGTTAACTTAGATAAAGATGTACTAGGTGGTATTAACTCTAATGTAGTAGTATTGCCAACTTCTATCTTCTGGGATGAAAACGGAACAGAGATAGGACGACATGTGGGTTATCTGTTGCCTGACCAAATTATAGAGTTGTTGCGTAAATATGGGGTTTTGGTGGAAGATGAAGAAAAAGGGAAATAGTTGAATTTTAGCACATACATGAACGAATGGCTCTACGGAGAAAATGGTTACTACAAAACCTTTAAAGCCATAGGAAAAGAGGGAGACTTCTACACAGCAGTAAGTACAAGCTCATTTTTTGGGGCGAGTATTGCAAACCATTTTTATAAGCTTATTCAAAAAGAGGCATTTAAAAGAGATGGGTGGCTTATTGAGATTGGGGCTCACAAAGGCTACCTGCTTTGCGATATGATACAGTGGCTCTATACACTTGACCCTACATTAGTACAAACACTTAAATTTGGAATTGTGGAGCGTCAGCCAGAGGTGCAAAAGGCTCAACTTGAATATATTTCTCAGAGGTTTGGAGATGATATTGAGATTACTCACTTTAATGATATTGATGAGGTTGAAGTTGAGTATGCTTTTGTAGTTGCCAATGAGATATTTGATGCTTTTCCTTGTGAGCTTATTAAAGATGGAGAGATGGCTTTTGTTCAAAACCATAAAGTAGAGTGGAGAGAAGCAGACAAAGAGTTACTAGAGTTTGCTTCAAAACATCGACAAGTAAAAGGTGAAGTGGCAGTTGGTTATGAAGAGTTTGCAAAAGCTATGGCAAAAGGGATAAAACATTGCGACTTTGTAAGCTTTGACTATGGTGAAAAGTTAGTACGAAATGACTTCTCTATTCGTGTCTATAAAAAGCATGAGACCTTTCCTCTTTTTGATGAGGAGTTAAAACTTGAAGAGGTCTACCAAAGAGCCGATATTACGTACGATGTTAACTTTGGTCATGTCATAGAGGCTTTTGAAGAGGCAGGGTTTAGTTTAGATAAGTACGAAACACAGGCTAGAGCATTGGTGCGTTTTGGCATTATTGATATATTAGAGCAGTTCACTAAACAGACTACACAAGCCAACTATCTAAGAGAGGCAGACAAGATTAAGACTCTTCTTGCTCCTACTATTATGGGGGATAAGTTTAAGATGGTGCATTTTTGGAAGTAGCTTTATTATGCTAAAATACAGTAGAAAAGTTTTGAACAAAATATAATTCGCAATCCTCTTCCATAATCTACGATTTGGGAGAGGTTAGAATTATCGAGGCTTGTCTTGATTGCGTATATATTCTTTTATAGTGTCAATTGTAGCTCCACCAACAGATAAAAGACAATAAGATGGAGACCAAAAAAAAGGTTTCCAATAAAAAGGCTTTAAATATTCTGCAAACTCTTTCCGTATATATCTACTACTTACAGTTTTAAAATTGTTTATTAGCTTTGATAACTGAATCTGTGGATAAGCTTCAAATGCAATATGAAGATGGTCTGCTTCTGATTCAATTTCAATAATTTCACACTGCCAACTCTCTTTAAAAATATTGTAGGTAATCTCCTTTAATCGTATATTCATATACTTATTTATAACTTCATGTCTATATTTTGTTACTACAACTAAATGATACTCTAATCTATAAACAGCATGTCTATTGGTTTTATAATCTATATTTTTTCTTTACAACTAAGATAAACTATGTTAAAATCATAACATAAAAAAACAATAATCATAAATAAAATGAAAATAGTAAAAACAGCAAAACTAAAAATCCTAACTCATACTCAAACCTTTGATGAGACAATAAAAATTTATAATCAAGCATTGAGTTTTTACATTATTGTTTGCGAAAAAGAGTATCTTAATCTTCAAGGCAAAAAATCAAAAGAGCAACTGAAATATATAGAATCAATAACCCATAAAACAGCTAAAAACAGAGATATAAAATATGACTTCGATAAAGATTTTTACAAATTTCCCTCATATCTAAGAAGAGCCGTAATTATGGAAGCATTAGGAGTTATAGATAGCCATTTTTCACGACTAGAAAATTGGGAAGAAAAAAAAGAGAAAGCAGTATCAAAAGGAAAAAGATTTCATGAAAAAGCACCAAAAATAAACTATCAACCAAACTCATTTCCCACTCTCTACAAAGATAATATGTGGAATAAAATAGAAGATGGAAAAGCAAAAATAAAAGTTTTTAAAAATAGTGATTGGGTATGGATAGATATAGAGTACTCAACAAAATCTCTAAAATCAGGACAAAAGTATAGATTTAAAAATTTTAAAGAGTTTAACCCAATGTTGGTTAAAAAAGGAAAAAAGTATTTTCTTCATATTTCATATGAAACAGATGTTAAACTTAACTCAACTCCTCTAAAAAAACAGAAAGTTATAGGAGTTGATTTAGGTTTAACAAATAGTGCAGTTTGTAGCTGTATAGATATAGATGGAACTGTCTTGGATAGATTGTTTATCAATCAACCCAAAGAAAAAGACCAACTATCTCACAGAGTAAACAAGCTATCCAAAGCTAAACGAAAATCTGGAATATTTAATGAAAAACCAAACCATTGGAGAAGAATTAACAATCTACAAAAGTTTATAATCCAAGATACCGTAGATAAGATTGTAGAGTTTGTAATCAAAAATGAAGCAGATATTATTGTATTTGAGTATCTTGGAAAGATGAGACTGCCACACAATACATTTGGAGCAAAAAGATTAAGAGCCAAGTTACAATTTTGGGTAAAACTAAAGATTCAACAAAAAGTTGGAGAGAAGGCACATGGTTTTGGGATTAGATATTCAAGAGTGATAGCAAGAGGAACTTCTATCTATGCTTATGATGGAAGTGGAGTTCTAAAGAGAAGTTATAAAAAAGATATTGCTACTTTTGCAAATGGGAAAATCTATCATAGTGATTTATCAGCATCTTATAATATTGCTAGTCGATATTTTACAAGAGCTATTTTAAAACCCTTGTCTGAAAAGTTAAGGTTGCAAGTTGAGGCAAAAGTTCCTTTGCTTGTAGACAGAACCAGTCATACTTTGTCTTCGTTAATTAAGTTAAGAGAGGTTGCTTAGTTTAGCTAAGCATTACTCCTTTTATCTCGTATTCATGACAAAGAAAGCCTTTCCCATAATCTTTGATTTGGGAGAGTGAGGTTCACTTTAATACATAATGGAAGTGAGGCAATGAGTGCTTTTTCGCTTTTGCCTGAGTTGAATGAAAAAGAGAGAGAAGAGATGAGAGAGGCGTTGTTGGAGTATTGTAAGTTAGATACTTTGGCTATGGTTTGGGTTTTAGATGGGTTGAGGGAAGAGGGGTTAAAATAGAAAAGTGATTAAAATTTAAAAATTCCATAGGAAAACAGTAATTATGGTTATAAAATTCCTAACTTAAACTAGAAAATCTAAAAAATATGCTACAATTTAAAAAATTCCATAGGAAAACTATAATGATAGTTAGAAAAATCCTAAGTAAAATTTTAAATGAGATTGATTCAGCAGAGATTGTTTTTCTTTTAGGAACACGACAAGTAGGCAAAACAACACTCTCTAAACTCATAGCACAAGAGTTTAACTTTGATAATGTCTATTTTTTTGATTTTGAAGATAAAGAGTATAGAGAGCTTTTTAATACTGTTTCTATTAAAAAACTAGAACAGATTTTTAAACTAGAGGCGATAGATATAGAGCAGAAAAATCTGATTATCTTTGATGAGATTCAACTGCTTGATGACCCTTCTAATATGTTAAAGCTTATCTACGACCATTTTAAAACTCTAAAAATTATTGCTACAGGTAGTTCTTCTTTGCAGATAAAAGCGAAATTTTCAGACTCTTTGGCAGGTAGAAAAAGAGTCTATAAGATTGAACCTTTGGATTTTGATGAGTTTTTGCTTTTTAAAAAAGAGGAGAAACTTTTACGATTGAGAAAGATGTTTAAAGAGGAGAGAGATAAACTCTCTATGATTCCTATTGTAAAGAGTCAAACCACAAGGTTTTTAGAGCTTTTTGAAGAGTATCTTATCTATGGGGGATACCCTGAAGTGGTACTGCTAGAGAGTAGAGATGAAAAGATAGTAAAGTTAGACTCCATTGCTTCTTCTTATATTCAAAAAGATATTAAGGATTTGGCAAATATAGAGAATATTGATGGATATAATAAATTGATTCAATACCTCTCTATTAACATAGGAAATATGATTAATCTCTCTAGTATCTCAACGGCTATTGCTCTTTCACTTCCTACAGTTAAAAAATATATTAATCTGCTTCAAGATACTTTTATTGTTGATGAGTTAAAGCCATTTTTTAGAAACAAAAACAAAGAGATAAGCAAAAATGGAAAGATATTTTTTAAAGATATTGGTGTTAGAAACTTACAG
This sequence comes from Campylobacteraceae bacterium, assembly GCA_027038275.1. Taxonomy (GTDB): domain Bacteria; phylum Campylobacterota; class Campylobacteria; order Campylobacterales; family Sulfurovaceae; genus UBA1140. Next base: position 35,529 of record JALVXC010000112.1, read on the forward strand.
ATAAAAAACTTCAATACTCTATCTTATCGTACTGATGTTGGAGAGTTGTATGAGAACTATGTCTTTAATCAGCTTGATAGTCAAGATATACTTTCGTCACTATATATGTATAGAACCCAATCAAAAACAGAGATAGATTTTATAAAAATAAAAGAGTCTATAGCCTCTTTGTATGAGGTGAAATCAGGCTCTAACCATAAGATACCAAAAGCGATTGTTGAGTTTGAAAAACGCTATAGTGATGAGTTTTTAAAGATAGATAAATTTGTGGTCAATAGAGATATTTTAGATTTGAAGCAGGGGATTTTGTTTGTTCCTGCTTTTTTGTTGTAATAAATATAAAAAATAAGAGAAAAAGTATGAATAGTAAAATATTAAAAATAAAAAAACTAACCCTAACTGTAAACAACAAACCACTTCTAAAACAAGTAAGCCTCAACATAAAAAGAGGCGAAATCTTCGCCCTAGTAGGTGAGTCAGGCTCTGGAAAATCTCTTACCTCTTTAGCCATTATGCGACTTTTGCCTGAAACATTAAAGGTTGTTGCTGGAGATATACTTTTAAATAACAATTCACTCTTTGCTCTAAGTGAGATGGAGATGCAAAAGGTTCGTGGGCGTAAGATAGCTATGATATTTCAAGAGCCTATGACAGCACTTAACCCTGTAATGACTATTGGAGAGCAGGTGGCAGAGGTGCTTAGGCTTCATTTAGATTTAAGTGAGCAAGAGATAAAACAGAGAGTAGTAGAGCTTTTTGAAGAGGTGGCATTGCCAAATAGTAAAGAGCGTTATGGGTGGTATCCTCATCAACTCTCTGGAGGACAAAAGCAAAGAGTCATGATAGCTATGGCTTTGGCTTGTGAGCCTGAACTATTGATTGCAGATGAGCCTACTACTGCGTTAGATGTGACTATTCAGGCACAAGTTTTAGCACTGCTTAAAAAGATACAAAAGAGGCGTGAACTCTCTATTTTATTTATTACTCATGATATGGGAGTAGTAGCACAGATGGCAGATACTATTGCTGTTATGAGGTATGGTGAGGTTTTAGAGGTTGCTCCTCGTGATGAGTTTTTTAAAAATTCACAACATGAGTATACAAAGAGACTTTTAAGAGATGCTATACCAAGTCGTGAGACTAAAGAGAATACATCTTTAAATAAAGCTCTTTTGGAAGTTAAAGATTTAAAAGTCTACTTCCCTATTAAAAAGGGATTTTTTAAAAGAACGGTAGGACATACAAAGGCTGTTGATGGAGTCTCTTTTTCAATTCCAAAAGGGAAGACTTTAGCATTAGTAGGTGAGTCAGGAAGTGGTAAAAGTACGATTGGTAAAGCTGTTTTACGATTGATAGATGCTACTGATGGGAGTATATTTTTTAA
>JALVXC010000113.1 GCA_027038275.1 Campylobacteraceae bacterium
AAAGCTTCTCTCCCTCTAGTGTACTAAGTCTGCTCAAAGCCTCCAAAAAAAGCTCATTGGGTTTTTGGGATTTGAGATTGAGCCTAACTTTTAGCTCATTTGTAAAACTCTCCAACCCCTCAAAAAAGCCATAATAATCAAACTGCTCTTTGTGACTATGCAGATAGAAACTCGCAATAGTCGATTTGCCTACCCCTCCTATGCCGTTTATGAGTAGTAGTGAGTTGTTGGTTTTTAGGAGATTGTCTATCTCATTTAGCTCTTTTTCTCTGCCTATAATGGTGGATTTGCCTAATTTGCTTGTTAATTGGTTTGGTATTGTACTCCTACTCTTCTTCTCTTTTTCTCCTACAATATCGACAATAGAAAAATCTTTAACATCATCACTACGAGTCAAAAGTTCAGGAATATTTTTTTGAGAGGGATATTTTTCAGTAACCTTTGCTTTGGCTTGTTTAAAAGAGTTAACCAATGAAGCACCTGCAACAAAAGAAGAGTAAAATTGAGTAGAAAATGTTTTTGCACTATCGTCTGCAATCTCATCATTCATTCCAATAACATAATCTATGCTTTCCAAAATAGCATCTGCTTGAACTTTGGAGTAACATGAGTTAAGAAAAACCAACTTTAGATTACCATCTTTTACACTATCAAAAAGCAGAGACAACGATTCATAAGGAATCTTTTTATCCCCTTTTGTATCGTCATCAACCATATGCAGTTCTCCACTTTCAGCATAACCATGCCCTGCAAAATGCAAGATATGAGGCTGTTCACTATTTAAAAGATTTATCATATCTTCTAATCGTACAGCAGGTTGATGAATCATCTCGACATCATGTTTAGCGTATGATTGAATTGCCATTCTCACATTTCTAATCTCTTCGTCTAAGTTTAAATCTTTTGATGGATTGGCTGACATAAATAGTATTTTTAGTTTCATTGTTGCCCCTGTAGTTATAGCTTATATTTATGATATACAAAAGAGAATAAAATAGATATAAAAGTTAAACTAAAATCATAGTTTTTCATATAAAGAGGCAATTAGTAATTATGTTTAAAGTTTTATTTATTTGTTTTTGTTTTATAATATGCTTTAACTATACCTATTTATTATTTTATTTTAAGTTTTATTATCTATTTGGGGTCTGATACTTTAGCTTGAAGAAAAAACAACTCTTTTAATTTTACTATGTTATAATCAAAACAATTAAATATAAGGAAGAGTGATGAATGCTATAGAGTTTAAAGCACCTATTCACAATGGTATGGTTCAAATTCCTAAAGAGTATCAAGAGTTATACAACAAAGAGAGTGTCCAAGTTTTTATCATTCCTGTTAATAATACCCAACCAAAAAGTAAAATTAAATTTGGTTTAGCAAAAGGAAAAGTTACTTTTTTAGATGATATTATGGCAGAGGACAAAGAGATAAACAGTATGTTTTATGGGGAATAGAGCTTGAATATTATTATTGATACTCATATTTTTTTATGGATTGTTTCTGAACCTGAAAAGCTATCTCCTCAAAAAATTAATATTATAAACAATTCAACAAATACTATTTTTGTAAGCTCTATTACTTTTATTGAGATAATGATAAAGGTCTCGATTGGAAAACTAAAGATAGATTTTAACCCAATAGTGACGGCAAAAAATAGTGGTTTTGAGATATTAGATTTTTCAGCAGAAGATTCCTTAGCTCTCAAAGATATGCCATTTCACCACAAAGACCCATTTGATAGAATGCTTATATCACAATCTATAAATCGTGACTATTATCTAATGAGTGATGATGGGAAATTTGGAAACTATGATTGTAAACTAATTTAGATTTTAAATAAAGTAAAGTTTAAGTTTTATTATCTATTTGGGGTCTGATACCGTAGCTTTGGGACGCATATTGGAGTAACAATTATTAGGTTATGTAGCTGAATCTATTCATTGGAGATACTCTAGTGCTAGAGATTATGAGGGGATAGATGGGCTTATTTAGGTGAAGAGATTTTGGTAGTTTTAGTTCTCTTATGCGTCCCCACCGAGGACGGATGGGAACGAGCTAACTACTTCTAATTATACTACTTGTATCTTCTGCTTTCTATGAATAATCAAAACAATAATAACAATAAAAAAAGCATTAAACATAAACAACAACCTAATCTCAGGATGAAGATAAGCCCCAATAACCTCTAATAAAAAAGGAAAAGAGTCAAGCAACAACTGCATAAGATGACTCA
>JALVXC010000114.1 GCA_027038275.1 Campylobacteraceae bacterium
ATCTAATATCTTTTTTTTGTATCATATTTGAGATTTCAAGAAAACCTTTTTTAATAAGCTTCTTTTGAAGATATAAATGTAAATCATCTTCAGTTACATTTTTCATAACAATTACTTCCCAAATACGAGTCTTAAAGTGCTCTTTAGCTACAATATCTTCATCTTCTGTCTTATGAAGTGTAATAACAAACTTAACTACACGAGTATCTGATAGAAGACGAATCTTCTCCATAAGTGCTTCACTATATAGTTGACACTCATCTAGTAAAAAAACTACCTCTCTTTTACCTCTTAAACTCTGAGCATATTTTAAAAGCCCATCAAAGTTAACACGCATATTTTCAGGTACACTCTTTCCTGACATACTCTCATAAATCTCTTTTAAAAAAGCCTTTTCACTTAAAATCGGAGCCTCAAAGTAGTGAATCTCACGATGCTCTTTTAAATTATGGTAGAGTTTATTTAGCAACATACTCTTACCTGTTCCTGGTCTACCATAAAGAAGTATCATCTTTAGTGGCTTCAATAAAGAGGTCTCTAAGAGATTATAGTTGTAAGTTGCTGAGTCTAACTCAACATAGTTATCTTTATTGATACTATCAATAAAGATTTTTTTAACCTCTTCAAACTTACTTCTCATTATTTAGCTTTCTATACCCCAAATCTTCCAAAGAGAGGTCATCATCTGTCTTAATAATATGTGGAGTAATAATTAAAACTAACTCATCAACTTTATTTACACGCTTTTCACGCTTAAAGAGGTACTCAAATAGAGGCAAATCACCAAGAAGTGGTACTTTAGAGACCTGTGTACCTGTTTTTGAGGAAATTAAACCTCCTAAAATAGCATGTTCACCATCGTTTAGTGTTACTACTGAAGATATCTGCTTTCTTGACAAATCAGGTGGGATATTTCTTGTTCCTGTAGTAGTAGTTGAGACAGTATCAATAGTATCTGAAATAGATGGATTTATCTTAAGTGTAATTTTTCCATCTTCTGAAATTTCTGGAGTAATATCTAATAAAATCCCTGCAAATACAGAATCTATAGTTTCACCTGATTGTTGTGTTCCTGCTCCTGTAGCACTCTGCATAGTAGAGGTTGAGGTGATTTTATAAAAGAGTTCATTTCCTACAGAGATAAGTGCTGGTTGATTGTTAAGCGTTAAAATCTTAGGATTTGATATAGACTTTACATCACCTTGCGTCTTTAAAAATTTTACGACATCTGTAATCTGTGTAGAACCTCTTGTAATAATTGCTCCTGAACTTTTTGGTTTTGTATTTGGTTCAGAGGTAATATCTCCAATAGATAGAGAAGAGCCATCAGTATTTGAAGCTAAAGATGCAACATTATTTTGTAGTGTACTCGCTGTTGCAATTGCCATATTTTGAAAACTATATAGCTGACTCCAATCAACACCAGTGGTGTAAGAGTCATCAAATGTTACTGATAAAATTTGAACATCTATTAGCACCTGCTTTTTTAGTTGATTTTTTAAATTATCTATGTAGGCAGCAACTCTATCTAACTGTTTTGCTGTACCTGTAACAGTTATCATTCCTGATTCAGCATTAACAATAGGAGGAGGAGCCTTATAGGAGTCCTCTGGTCTATTAAGTAGACTCTCTACCTCTTTTTCTATCTTTGTCCAGAACTTAAACTCATCTATACTCTCTATAGAGACACCTGTTTTTGAATCATTTTTACTACCTCCAGATGAACCTCCTTTTGAAGAGCCTCCAGCACTTCCAGAGTTTGCAATAGTTACATGAGCACTACTAGTTCCCTTTCTATCTCCTGCAATATAATGAAATTTAAATGTCTTAGTTGTCAAGTAGGAGATCTCTAACTTATTATCATCTAATCTATAAGAGATATCATTCTCTCTTAATATAGTATCTAAAAACTCTGTTAAAGAGGCATTATTCATCTTAACAAAATATAGTTTTTCTGCTAACTTCTTCTTAGCCTCCTTATCTTTTACAATAAGACTCAAAGAACACTCATCTGCTAAATTCTCTACAACATCACCAATAGTCAATGCACTATTTAATGTTGCACTAAAGAGTTGAGTATCACATCGATTTGCATAAGTTGGTGTTACAATATTTAAAAATAGAGATATAACTATAAACTTTATTAAACTATTTTTCATTATCTATATCCTTTATTTAACTTAATAAATTTTCTCTTTCTTTTTTCTAATCTTAAAACTCTATTTCCACTCTTACCCTCTAATCTTACAGAGTATTTTGAGATATATCCTACCTTATAGTTATCAATAGTATCGCCTGTTCTATACCACTTTTTATTTATAAATGCGGCATGATTTAAAATAGCATCAAGCTTATAGACTATCTCTACAGGTGTATAAACAGTAATATTTTCATCTTTTTTCTCCTCTGTCCTCTTTTTCTTTTTAAGAATAAAAGGGTTAGCAGTTCCCTCTAATTTAACCAAAGAGATACCATCTCTCTCCTCTTTAATTTTAGAGACCATATTAATAATCTCATTAGAGCTTAAACTACCTGCAAACAAAAGTGTAAAACTTAATATTATAAATATAAATATCTTTTTCATTAGTGGTTAATCCCCCATACTGAGATATTAATATCAGCTGAGACAATAGTATCTTCTTTATCTAAATAGAAGTGTGTACCATAGATGTCTGTAACTAAAACTGAACGCTCTAATAGATTGATAAATTTAGTGATATTTTTATAGCTTCCTGAGCAACCCACTCCAATTTGCAATACATGTCCAAAACTACCATTATTATCTACATACTTATTATCTATATAGTTAAGTATAACACTCTGTTTTTTTGCATCTTTTGTAATAGAATTTAGAAACTTTGACCAACTCTCTTTATTAAAAAGTAGAGGAGATAGGTCATCTAAATTGACAGAGATAAAACTAATCTCATCATTGGTCTTCTCTATCTTTTTGTCTAACTCTTTAATCTCATTTTCATACTTATTTACTAAATAGTTCTTATCTCCATTTTGACTAATACTCTGAAGATACTGTCTGTTTGAGGCAATACTCTTTTTTAGACTCTTATTTCTACTGTTAGCTCTATTATATTTATCTTGGGCAAAAGGGTAAAAAAAACTATATGAGATATATCCTATAACTACTGTTATCATAACTATCATCATCCACTTTTCATTCTCTGATTTATTCTCAAAAAAACTATCTAGTCTATTTAAAAAGTTAACCAATACTTTCATCTATACACCACCTTTAAAACTCCTCTATAGAAACCATCTTTCTCACTAAAATCAATACGTTTAATATCAATAGAGGCTATCTCATCAAAATATCTTTTTGAGACATCTTTAATATATCTTGTTATATTTTTCTCATCTTTACTCAAAAGATGCAAAGTAAAACTATCCTCTTCTGAGAATATCTCTTCTACATGAAGGTGATGTTTCTCTAAATCTTTAGAGAAGATATAAAAATAGTTGGATTTAAAGTTATAATCTACTTTTTTATTATAAATTGATGTTAATGTTTTAGCCTTACTCTCAAATATATTCTCTAACTTTTTTAAAGTTTTCTTCTTCTCTTTTATCTTTGATTGCTTTTGAGATAAAATATTTTTATATTTAGTAACCTCATCTGTAAGGAGTTTATTATCATTCTCTAACTTTAAGTTATACCCCTCTAAAGTGTAGGCAGGAACTAGATAAAAAAGAGGTAAACCTAAAGCCAAAACAGTTGCACCTAAAACTGAAAGTATAAACTGACCACTTGCTCGTTTTACAAATATTGGAGCTCTTGGATACTCACTAAGATTAACTACCTTATTGGGTGCCTCAATATAGTCTAAACCTGTCTTTAGCATTAAATATTGAAGCTGGTCAACATACCACTCACCATTTTTAATATCAAAATTAAAGTCTAAATTAAAAGTAGGTATGCCTAAGTAGTTATAGCCATAGTCACTTAAACCAATAATTGGACTATTAACTGAACCAACAAAAAGCTTTTGCATATGGTCAATATTGTAGGCACGTTTAGCATATATAACAATATCATTAATCTGCAAAAATATCTCGCTAAAAATTCTCATAAGATTCTGCTGATACTCTAAATTTGTGGTCTTTAACCCTTCAGAATCCAAAATCTCAAAGAACTCTTTTTTATCAACCTTTTCTCCAATTAATGCACAATATTTGTCATAAATCTGCTCTAGTGAATACTCAAGAGATTTAGAGTATACAAAATCTCCATCTTTATAGATAGAGACAAAAGCATCTTTCATTGTAAAGTAGACATAACAGTGAGCACCTTTATTTTCCAAAACACCATTTTTATATAGTGTTTTAAAAAGTAGTGGAGCAGGAACCAACAAATCAATATATTTTATCTCAGATACTACATCTGCAAACTTGCTGTCAATGACCTCTGCTTCTGTTATAAATACATTATAGACAAATGAGTCCTCATCACTATCTTTCTTCTCATAGTTAAGACGATACTCCTTCTCTTCATCAAGTCCTAACTCCTCATATGCTTTCATATATAAAAAATCATACAACTCATCATCATCTAAAAGATACTCTGTATCTAAAGAAGCTATAATCATATCCTTATTTGTAACATAAGAGATTGTATAATTTTTATCGTTATAACTTAACTTATCTAATCTTTTAAACTCTTGGTCTTTAAACTCATAGAAACTATTTATATAAGGATTTATGGTAATAATATTTTTATATTTTTTAATTCTATTATCAAAATTGTTGTTTGACATAATTTTTTAATCTACCATTCTTTCTTAAAATATTTATAAGTATATAAATATGCTTGTTAAGTAAACCTTATTAGAATGTAGATATAAGAGTATTTTTTTTAAACATATATTAAAAAAAACATTTTGTGTTATTATTAATATTTTATAAATTATTTAATTTTTTTATGTTCTATTTAGTTATAAAAGAGAGTATTTATGAGAAAAAATCTTTAATTTCGTCTCTTTTTTGCTACCATTGATGCTCTCATGCTCCTCTCTCCACAAACCCCCTCTTCCATAAACTCCCTTAGGTGTAAAATCTCATAACTATCATCAAAGGTCGCTTTGAGTTCTCCTTCATTAAGTAAAAAAGCTCTATTGGAGGGTATCTTAGTGTTATTGGGATGATGCATAAATGTCTCAAAGATAAAAATACCACCCTCTTTTAACGACTTTTCTATTTGAGGAAAGAGTTCTCTCTTTAAAAAGTAAGTACAGACAATTAAATCATAACTATTTTCAGGCAATATATAACTATCAAAATCGACCTCTTTAGGATATATATTATCTATATCTTTTAAAGACTCTATAACAACGGGACTTATATCTAAAGCATCTACTCTAAAACCCTGTGAAGCTAAAAACTTAGCGTTTCTCCCCATACCACATGCTAAATCTAAAGCTCTATCTCCAGTAGCCAACTTAGCAAAATCTTCAACTACTTTAACTACTTTAGTAGGCGTAACACCACTAGCATATTTTCTATTCCATCGTTCTCTATCTTCTATACTCATTATCTCTCCAATTCTGGTGATTTTCTACACCATTTTAAAAAAAGTCTATCTGGGTTAACACGAGAATCAATCTCTTTTCCCTTTACAATATTGTCTGCTAACAGCTTACCCATAAGAGGTGCAAAGACAAAACCTCGTCCACCTAAACCATTTAATACATATAGATTATCTATCTTTTTAGGCTCATCTTTTATCTTTTGCCCTCTTACTAATTTTGGATATTTATCTAACATAAAAGAGACATCAATAACAGAGCCCACCAAAGGGAAATAGTCTTTAGAACCAGACCTCATTCCACAATATATCTCTTTGGGTTTAAAGTCTGAAGTATCTATCATTGTGGAGGCTTTAGCAAACAGCTCTCTTAAAGGGTCTACTCCACAATTAAGACAAGCATGTGCCTCCTTTGCATGAGTAGCTCCTATCTTTACTATACCATCTATATTGGCAGATATAGAGATACTTTTATGCATTGAGACCTTTAAATTTAACTTTGTCTCATAGTCTCCACGACTTCCCCAAGTTCCTTTAATACCCATATATCTCATATCAATAAACCTATTCTCATAACCTGTAGCCAAAATTAACCTCTTGGCTCTATATTCACCTATAGACCACATCTTATTTTTATAGTTTAGACTCTTTACATTATATTGAACATACTCAATACCATCTAACATAGCTCTACACATCTTTGGTGCATCACAAACACCTGCTTCATTAAACAAAAAACTATCTTTTGAGTTTTTTATACCTATCTCTTTTAAGCTATTTTGCTCTACCCATTGATAAGAAGAGCTATTATACTTCTCATACTCAAAAAACTTTTTAGCATCATCTTCATCTTTAGGAATGCGTACTACTCCTGTCTGCTTAAAGTGTTCAGGAAAATTCTCTTTATAGAAATCTTTTGCAAACTTAAATGCCTCATTGGTAAGTTTTTGAAGAGAAGAACCTTTTCCTATTTTAGGAGAGACAAAAGCCCCAGCAGCAGATGAACCACCTGCTGTAGCAACTCCTGCTCGGTCTACTACTAAAACTTTTAACCCCTTCTCTTTCAAAAAGTAGGCTACAGAACACCCTGCAATTCCAGCTCCAACTACTATAGCATCATAATGTTCCACTCTTTAATCCTCAAAATTATATTTTTGGGCTAATTCTATCAGAGTTCTCTATATTTTTATATGATATAAGTTAAAATCTTTTATGAAAAATCTTAAAAATCTCTCTCTACTCTCTATTAATAGTTGGTTAGAAGATAGACTAAAAAACAATGATACTATTTGTTTTATTGCTCAAAATCCAGACAATAACAAAGATGCTTTGGGTTTTAAAGCATGGGTAAATCTTGCTGAACTTCACTACTGCAAACTACTAACTCCCCAAAAAATCTCTAACAATGATATAAAATTAACATTTAAAAAACTAAATTTAGATAACTCATTTCATACAGAGAGTGTTCTACAAAGAGAGGAGAAGTATGGAGTGGAGTCTAAGTTTTTTACTATTGACAAAAACCAAGAACCAACATTTTTACTAGCTTATAAAAAGGCTTTAGAGTCAGTAAAGATAGAAGAGAGAAAAGAGGTCTTAAACTTAGGAGTCAATAAAGCAGATGAGTTTGAACTAATTAGAGAGCTTATTGGTAAAGAGAGTTTTAACAAAATAAACTTTAGAGGCATTGACCACTCTCAAACAGCCTTAGAGTATGCAAAAAGACGTTTTCCTAATAAAAATGTCAAATTTTATAAACATGATATTAACACTATATCTCAACTCAACCTACCAAAGGCTGACCTTATTGTTACTATTGGAACTTTGCAGAGTCCAACTATTAACTATAAACCATTTCTTATGTCATTAGTTCAAGAGCATCTTACTAAAAAAGGAGCTTTAATTTTAGGCTTTCCCAACTCACGCTGGATAGATAGAGAGCTAATCTATGGAGCAAAAGCTCCAAACTACAACTACTCAGAGATGTCCTTACTATTTAATGATGTCATCTTTGCAAAAAAATATCTTCAACAAAAGAAGTTTAGAGTCACTATAACAGGAAGAGAATATATATTTATTACAGCAACAAAAATAAATAATTAACTAAGTTTTATATTATTTTGATTATAATAGAATTCAATTCTCTAAAAAGGTTGTCTTATGAAAAAAACTCTTCTAACACTCTCGCTACTACTAATTTTTACAGCTTGTAACTCAAATAAACCAAAAATTAGCAATGATGCTCTTCAACAAGCCAATGCTTTTCCACAGGCTTCAAGAAGCCCTGATGAAGTTATTTGTGTTAATTGCCGAGCAAAATTTAAAGTTGCTAGAGCTATGCATAAGTTAAGTAATGGAAAGGTAGAAATTATCTGTCCTATTTGTCACCATAAATATTTGAAAAAGGGTCACTAATTCTCTTGGTGCAATAGTAATTGCACCCTACAATATCTCTTGCCCAAAAAACTCTTTAGTCACTTCTCTCATCTCTTTAACATCATCTATTCTATTAACCAAATCTCTAAATTTAGAAGCACCCTTATAACCTGCCTTTGAGTAGGTATGAAGATGTTTACGAAAAACAATAGCCCCATGCTCTCCATAGTGGTTAATCATCTGGTCAAAGTGTTCTAAGATTACCTCTTGTACCAATTTAGGAGTCAACTCTGCTGAACCTGTACCATAAATATAGTTTTTCATAAGCTGAAATATCCAAGGACGACCAACAGCACCACGCCCTACCATCACTCCTGATGCACCTGTATACTCAAGTACCCATTTAGCTTTTCCTCGTTGGGAACGAGCTAAACTAGAGATGTATCGAGTAAAACTAATCATCATCAAAATAAACAGTCACTATATAAAGTACAATCATAATTGAAGATAGTATAGCTATACTATCTGAATAAACTATATGTAAATATTTAGTAAATATACCATTTTTGGATATATTTAAATAAATACCAAGTATAAACCCATACAACACAACTTTCATATAATACCCCTTAAAATATTTACTGATAGAGATAACAAATAGATACATAATAATCGAACCAATTAAATATAAGAAAAAACTAATCATTTTACTATTTGCTCCCCAGTTGAAATATAACTATTCATATTACTCATAACTTTTCTCGCTCCCATCGCTCCTGCATGAGAGTGTATATAAGAGAGTAGAATGAAATAACTCTCATATGCATAACCCACAGAGACTGTGGGTACGAGGAAAAGACTTCAAACCCAAAAAAAAGCAACTAAAGCTCTTTTTTCAAATCTTCCAAAAACCTATCAAACTCTTTTAATTGATAAGTTCCTACTCTCTGCTTCTCTCCCCACATAGGCTCAGGAAAATAGGAGTCCTCTTCAAATCGTGCCATAATATGCCAATGTACATGAGGAACATAGTTTCCAAAACTTGCTATGTTTATCTTTTTAGGCTTAAAGTAGTCCAGCATTAACTTTTCAATAATATCTAAAACTCTAAAAATCTCAACTTTAACATCACTAGGAGCATAAGAAAACTCTCTATAAGGCTCTTGAGTAAAGACCTTTAACCAAGGTATCTCACTCTTCTCAACCTCTACTCTAATCAAATCATTACTATAAACCAACATACTCTTGTCCAAAAAACTCTTTAGTCACTTCTCTCATCTCTTTTGCATCATCTACTCTATTAACCAAATCTCTAAATTTAGAAGCCCCCTTATAACCTGCCTTTGAGTAGGTATGAAGATGTTTACGAAAAACAATAGCTCCATGGTCACCATAGTGGTTAATCATCTGGTCAAAGTGTTCTAAGATTACCTCTTGTACCAATTTAGGAGTCAACTCTGCTGAACCTGTACCATAAATATAGTTTTTCATAAGCTGAAATATCCAAGGACGACCAACAGCACCACGACCAACCATCACTCCTGATGCACCTGTATACTCAAGTACCCATTTTGCC
>JALVXC010000115.1 GCA_027038275.1 Campylobacteraceae bacterium
AAGAAGTCTTAACAAAATAGCCTTAGGAACGTATGGTATCTGTACAATGTGTGAAGAGAAAATCAATATAGAGAGACTTAAGATTCAGATGTTTTCTGAGTATTGTGTCTCTTGTCGAAATGAGCTTGATAGGAGGAGATAGAGAGATTCTCTTGTTCCCTCCGTCATCATCAATACCAATGAAATAAGGAATTAATGGTTAAAATTCGTAGGTTCGATTTCATCGAACAGACCTTTTTATAGGGTCTAATTTTTTGTTCGATAAAATCGAACCTACAGAATTCAATGGCATTATAAATGAGGGCAGACACGGAGGTCAACCCTATTGGCATATCTAAAATCACAAAATCACAATCTCACCACTCTCTCAGCTGTATCTATGGTAGTTTGACGATGGGCAATGGTAATAATGGTTTTGTGTTTAATATAATCATCAAGTGCCTCTAACAATCTGTTTTCTGTCTCATTATCTAATGACGAAGTAGACTCATCAAAGATAATAACTTTTGGTTTGTCTAACAACACCCTAGCAATAGAGAGCCGTTGTCTCTGACCTCCTGAGAGCTTTGTTCCATTTTTACCAACTATGGTATCTAGTTTTTTTGGTAGCTCATCTACAAAATCATAGAGTTGAGCTATCTTTAACACTCTATACATCTCCTCATCGCTATACTCTTTTCCTAAAGAGAGATTATAGCGAAGTGTTGCGTTAAACATCAATGGAGCTTGGAGTACAAAACCTATGTTCTCTCGTACCTTCTCATACCCAATCTTTTTAATATCAACTCCATTATATAAAATCTCTCCCTTATTAATTGGGTAAAGCCCCATAATGATGTTTGCAAGGGTACTCTTTCCACTCCCTGTTTCTCCTGTAATAGCTACTTTTTCTCCTGCTTCTATTTTAAGATTAAAATCTTTGAAAATTTGCTTGTTCTCATCATAGGCAAAAGAGACATTTTTAAGCTCTATAGAGGCTGTCTCTTTGTCTTTAAATGGGTCTATCTCCATTTTGAACTTTTGCTCTTTTTTTAGCTTTAAGATGTCGTTGAGTCTCTCCATTGCCTCTTTGGCATCATGATAGTTTTTTACAAAGTTTAATATCAGATGGATAGGAGCTGAGGTCATATTTGCATAGATAAATATGGCTAACATATCACCTATACTCATCTCTTCCTTAAATACAAAATATAGAGCCAACATCTTAAATAAATCATTAGCATAAATAAATAGTAGACGTGAAAAATTTAAACTCTTTGCTGACTCTTTTTGATACTCAAAACTCATATTTCGTATATCTGTTGCATCTTTGTCTACCTTATTGGTAAAGTGTTCTTCACGATTTTGCACACGAATTTGATTAAACAGCTCTAAGCTCTCTGTTAAAGAGTTTGTAAATCTACTAATTGCTTTATTTCTCTCTTTTAATCTCTTAGAGACCTTTTTAAAAGTGTTAACAAACCCCCTAACTACTAAAGGATTTAAAATCAAAATAATCAATGCTAATTTCCAATTTAGATAGAGCATCACTATAGAGATACCTATAAGCGTAAAGAGCTGAACAGCAATCGTTCCAATACTTCCAGATAAAAACTTAATAACCGAGGCAATATCTGTTGTCATCTTAGAAGAGACTGCCCCAGAGCCAAGAACATCATACTCCGACATAGATACATCTTGAAGATGATTAAGTATCTTTTTTCTCATCTCTAAGCGAATATCTTCTATGGCACTATCTACAATAATTTTACGAATAACATCTACAGCACTTCTTATAGCACGAAGTAGAATTGTTAAGATAAAGACAATTACAATGTAGTAAATTGGGTTACTAATCTCAATAAACTGATTTATAGTTGAGGTAAAACTACCCTCTTTACCCAAAATAACCTCATCAACAATATGTGGAATAAAAAGAGGAATAGGAACACTAAAAAGTGTTACTAAAATAGCTAAAAGATTAGCAACAATAATGCTCTTTTTATGTAGACGAACCTGCTCTAGTAGATAGTTGAATGTAATCATTTTTTCTCCCTTATTTTGATTAAATGATTTTTTGGTGCGATAGCAATCGCACCCTACGCAAACTCTTTACAGACTTCAATCACCTCCTTTGTTTCAATACAAAATGCACTTAACTTTGCCCCATAA
>JALVXC010000116.1 GCA_027038275.1 Campylobacteraceae bacterium
TAATTCTAATAGATGAGTATGACACCCCAATCCATACCTCATACTTGCATGGATACTACAATGAATTTATAGAGTTTATACGAAACCTACTTAGTGGAGCATTTAAAGATAATGAGTTTTTATATAGAGGGGTTATTACAGGAATTTTAAGAGTTAGTCGAGAGTCTATTTTTAGTGGGCTTAACAATATTGCAACCTATTCTATAGTTGATTATGAGTACAGTAACAAGTTTGGATTTACTGTCGATGAGACTAAACAGATATTAGCTGATTTTGGATTGAGTGATAAGTACGATGATGTAAGTGACTCATACAATGGATATAAGATAGGCTCAGATACTATCTTTAACCCTTGGTCTATTATAAACTTTATTGCAGATAAAAGACATAGACTCTTGCCCTATTGGGCAAATACATCATCTAATGAGTTACTAAAACATCTAATAAATATCTCCTCTTTAAACTTTAAAAAAAGTTTAGAGATGTGGTTAAAAGGAGAGAGTATTAGAACTCAAATAGATAGCAATATTGTATTTAGTGAGATAGAGAAAAATGATAAAAATATCTATTCTCTACTCTTTTTTAGTGGCTATTTAAAGTGTGTAAATAAAGAGTTAATAAACAAAACCTACCATTGTGACTTAACCATTCCAAATAAAGAAGTTCACTACATCTTTAGAAATATAATCTCTAGTTGGCTAAATGAGAGTTTTAGAGATGATAGATTAAGAGTTTTACTAAATGCACTTATAGGTGGAGAGATTAAACTTTTTGAGAAACTATTTAGTGAGTTTGTATTAGAGACTCTCTCGTTTTATGATGTCAATAAAAAGAATGAAGAGGCAGTATATCATGCCTTTTTACTTGGAATTTTAATAAATCTCAATGATTATGAGGTAATCTCAAATAGAGAGTCAGGGCTTGGTAGAGTCGATATTATATTGCTTCATAAAGAAGATAAAAACAGATTAGCAATTATAATGGAGCTAAAAACAATAGATGAGTTTGAAGAGGAGACTAAAGAGAAAGCTCTTGATAAAGCTCTAAAACAGATAGAAGAGAAGCAGTATGAGACAGAGGTTAAAAAGAGAGGATATAGCAATATTTTAAAGATGGGTGTAGTCTTTGATGGCAAAAGGGTTTGGGGTTAGGAGATGATTTTTAACTAGTGAATGCCATTGAACAAAGTTTTTCTCGCAATCCTCTTCCATAATCTATGATTTGGGAGAGGTTAGAGAAAAAGGGAATGTTTGTCTTCTAAATAATTTTTCTATAATATAAAAAAATATATAATAACACAGAATTATTAATTAAGCACTGTCCTGAAATAAGAGAAAAAGACTTAATTAACTATTCCTAAGTTCTTTAAAATCTTAATGTATGAGGTTCTGATTAGATATAAAAGCTGTAATCAGATAAAACATTAACAGCATAAAACCCTTGTCTGAAAAGTCAAGGTTGCAAGTTGAGGCAAAAGTTCCTTGGCTTGTAGACAGAATCAGTCATAATTTGTCTTCGTTAATTAAGTTAAGAGAGGTTGCATAGTTCTGCTAAGCATTACTCCTTTTATCTCGTATTCATGACAAAGGAAGCCTCTCCCATAATCTTTGATTTGGGAGAGTGAGGTTCACCAAAAGACCAACTCCCATAAAAATCAGAGCATTAATTCCTTATTTTATTGACATTGATGAGGACATTGGGAATGAGTTGAAAAATTTCTCAACAAACTACTCCTTTTTAGGGAATTCTCTTTAACTAATTCGTATATATAGACAAAAAGAGTTTCTACTTTTGAGGAAAATAAGAGAATGCAATCTGTTAAATATAAATCTAAAAAAAAATTACACCCAACAGATAAAGAGTTGGCTAATTTTATTGATAATAAACTTACTTCTCAAAAACGAAAGAGACTTCTTTCTCATTTAATCTATTGCGATAGTTGCATAAATATAATTATAGAAACAATAATAAATAGTAAAAAAAAGTAATTAATAAGATAAAATCACTATAATTATTATAAATTAATTATTTTTATTTTATTATAAAGGAGAGATATGAATAGTAATATAGATGAATTTATTAAGAGACACTGCAACAAAGAGTGTTTTTTTACAAAAATCAAAAAAAAATGTATCTCTCTCTTTCGTTCATCTCCAAAACCAACTTCTACATTAGAATCAGTTGCTTTTCAACGAAAGCTTCAAGAGCATTGTAAGCCTTATGCCAATCGTAAAAAAATCTATATGTTTATACTCTCTAAGCAGATTTATACTGCGTGTAATAGACAAAAAGAGAATAAAGAGGGGTGCATAAGCTATCTGTTTGATAAACTTCTTGAAGAGTCCAAAAGATTTGACATAGAGCAAGATAGCATTGTCTTTCAGAGTGTAAAGCTAAAGTTCAAAGAGTTAGAGGAGCTATACCGTCAAAGCAAATATAAAGAGCTTTCAGATATTGTCTCTAATATTCTTGTAAAGAGTAATGAGATAGAAAAGAGTGATGATTATACAAAAGAGCAGACTACAGGAGCGATAAATAACTACATAAAAAAGATAGTGAGGCACTATCAAACAGAGGCATTTGACCCCAAAAGCAGAGAGGCTTTTGTAGACAATGCACTACTTCACATAGAAGATAAAGAGGTCAAAAACTACTTTGAGCATAAAGTTTTTGACTATAGAAAGAGACGCAAACAAAAAAAGATACCCATAAAACCCCTACTAACTATAGAGAGTGAGCTTTTACTTTTTTTAAACCAAGAGGAGATTTCTTATATTTTATCTGCTGTGCTTTATGAGTTTATGCACAAAGAGAAGTTCTTTAGTTTTATTAACAAGCGTATACCTTTAAGAGTAATTGACTTTTATAGAAAAAATTCAACCGATTTTGGAGAGTCTGATTATATAGAAGATAGCTATTTTGAAACAGATGATACCCAAGATATATTGGAGATATACAATAGCAAAATCAAGCTCTGTTCAAAAGCCGAGCAGATTATTTTGTCTTTAAAATTTGGAGCAACACTTACTCCCAATATTGAAAAGGCTCTTCTTCTCTTTACAAAAAATGACATTTATATTATCAGGCTTCATGTTTATAAAGCAGGAGAGCTTACAGATAAAATCAACAACAAAATCAAAAAACTTCAAACCATCTTTTTTAATGAGATGAGAGATAAAAAAGAAAAGATTTTAAAAGGTCTTAAAGAAGAGAAGGTAATCTTAACAGCCGAAATAGTAGAAAAGATATACTTTGCTATACCTCTAAGCTATAAAGAGATAAGCCAAATATTTGGGCAACAGCCAAAGTGGGCAAGTAAAAAGAAAGAGTCCCTTCTAAAAAGATTGGAGGAGGTAGAATATGATAGACTTTAAAAAAGCACCTTTACACCCAACCAATGAAGAGTTAGCCGATTTTATAGACAATAGAGTTATAGGAACACGCAAACAAGAGATAGAGGAGCATCTTTTGTTTTGTGATGATTGTATGGGAGTTGTGGCTGAGATTAAGAGAGTTTCAAAAGATAATAAAGATATAAATTCACCACAAGTAGCTAATGTAGATAATCAAGAAATTACTCCACAAGGTGGTGGGGCTGTTGGGCTTGGGTATGCTAATAATTGGCTTTATAATGGGAGAGTTAGGGCTATGGTTTTGAGTGGGTTGGTAGCTTCGGTTGTAGTAATATTTATGCTATCTCCATTTTCATCAACTCAATTTAATATAGGAGATATAGACCTCTCTAAACCTATTATGACAACTATGTCATCTTCTCCAAAATATCAAAACAGAGTGGTAGATGGAGATAAAGTTGTAAAAGAGATAGAGGAAAGTTTGGATTTGACTTCTATAAAAAGCTTTTTAAAAGCAGAAGAGGCAGAAAAAAGAGGTGATTTTAAATTGGCATTGGATTTATATTATGATAATGCTTTTGAGGAGGTTTTAAATAGATTTGAGAGTGAAGAGCAACTTAAATGGAAAATAGTTATTTACTATAGAATATCTCGAATAAATTTTCAAGAGGGTATTGAAGATAATGAGAGTTATAAAAATTATACAAAAGCATGGATTCAAGAGTATATATTAAATAGAAAGGTAGAGAAATGAAAAAAAAGTTACTTGTTGTATTGGTATTGCTGTCTAATATATTGTTAGGTAAAGATTATGCTTTGATTGTTGGGGTTTGGGATTATAAGAGTGCAGAAAAATTTAATGATTTAAATGAGAAAGTCGTTAAAAATGATATTGCTACCTATAAGAAAATTTTAATAGGTTGGAATGTTACGAATGATAATATTACAATCATAAAGAATAGGAATGCAACAAAAGATAAAATTATAGATGAACTTAAAAAAATTAGCAATGAAAAATCTATAGATAGATTTTATATGTTTTTTACAGGACATGGATTAAGTGCAAAAAATCCACATTATAAAAATATAAAACTTAAAAATAGAACACTGGGAGATTTACTTAAAAATAGTGGAGCTATAGTACCTTTTGGACATAAAAAAAGTAATTTTGGTAAAACACTTATTGTTGGGTGTCAAGATTTAAGACCTTTGCTTGAAAAAATAGATAATAAAGCTAAAACAGGTCTGATTATGTTTGATGCTTGTTATTCTAAAAAAAGTTCTAGGGACAATAAAACTAAAAAGAGAATTAATCTATCAAAAAAAACTCTTTGTCCTGATAAAGATATGGGTTATCCATATAAAAAATTGGTTTATATCTCCTCTTCTAGCATAAAGGCTGAATTGGGAAATGTTTCTAAAGGTTTGAAAAAATGTTTGAGTAAAGGGGAAAATCAAACTTTGACTAAAAATGAAATAGAAAAGTGTATTCAAGATATTTCTGAATTAAAGGCTCAAAGAGCTAAGGTTTTTGGACAGAATAATGTGAGTGTGTTTTAGTAATGTATTTTAAAATAATTTTATATATAGGCATGGTTTGTTTTTTTATAGGTTGTAGTACACACCACTATAAAAGTAATGGTGTTGAATTTACTAAAGATATATCTCTTCAAAAAGATGAAAAAAAAGTTGTTTTTTTAGAGATTGATAGTTTAGTTGATGAAATACAAATAAAAAGATTAAAGCAAAAGATAATATCTGAGTTAGAAGAAGTAGGTTATCAAGTTATTAACGATAAATCTCAAGCATCAAAACAATTATATATAGAAATTAGGGAGTTAAATAATATTTTAACAACTCAAAATAGTAAAACATCTCTATATAATATAGGATTAATATTTTTTGAAATACTTAGTCCTAAAATATGTTGTGTAGATAAAGTTAAATATTTTAGAGAGATTCCTGTATACATTTTGACTTCTAAAATTAAAGTTATAGAAAATAAAAAAGAGCATAAAACAAAAATAATAGCAGAACAGATAGAAGATAATAAAGAGATAGCAGTTGAGCAGTTAGAGAAAAAATTGTCTCAAAAAATTGCTACTCTATTTAAGGAGAAATAAATGAAAAAATTATTATTTTTATTGCTAGTTGGATTTGCTTTTTTAGGTTGTTCTTCTAAAAAAAGTTTTTTTAGTATTTCTACAAATATTCCAATAGAAAATAAAAAATTAACTTTTTTAAGTAAAGTATTAAAACAAGATAATAATCTAACGCTCTATTATGCTAAAGCTATTATTTTTCCTGAAAACTTTGGTTTGATTAGTTCAGAACAAGGGATAAGAGAAGAATTAGTTGATTTTATAATTAAAAATATTGCTAGAGAAACAATAAAAAGTGGAAAAAAATACTTTTTTATAGTCTCTCCAAAAGAAGTTTCTAATTATAGAGGAAGAGTTATTAATCATATTGAAGATTTTAAGGAAAATATCAACTATATAAAAAGTACAAAGGGACAAGTAAAAGATTTAATTATGTATACTCGAACTATGCCAAAAATGGAAATAGAAATATCTTTTGTTATGCTAGATGAAAAGAGTATGGATTATATTGTTTGGGAAGCAGAAAAAACTTATAAAAATTTGTAAATTAAAATTTATATATAAAACTCAAACTAGATATAAATCCAGAAAAATCATATTTTTTTTCTACTGTATTCCATGTATATTGCCATTCATCAAAATCTATTTTAGAATATTTAATATTATTTGTATTTAAATATCCTAGAGACAAACCAAATAGTAGAGTATTTTTTCTTTTATCTGTATAGCTTTCAATAGGGTCATATAATAGTTTTAAAGAGTATGAATACATATCCCCATAAGCATCCCCTAATAAAGTTGATGACCCTTCATTAGTAACAACAACATTAATATATTTACTATAATCTATACCAATTTGCCATTGATTATTATATCTATATAGTAGAGTTCCTTCATATTTTTTATTAAATATTGTTTCCAAAGGAGTAATAGAATGACTATATGGTATTAACATTAATGATATTTGAAATTCTACAGGGTTATATTCTAGTGCAAAGCCAATACCTGTACCTATGCAATATAAAGCTCCATCATCTTTTGTATTTATATAAGATAATTCTACAGGCATAAGAAAATTAAAATCAAAGTTACTAGTATCAACACTACTTGTGTCATTAGCTTTTAAACAGAGTATAGAAAGGAAAGAGAGGAGAATATATTTCATGTTTTAGCTTAATTTTTAATTATAAATAATATAATACAATAAAATAACTTTTTTAAAAACAAAAAATATGAAATTTAGATATAAAATACTGATAAGATTAATTATATTATTTTTTATTTATGGTTGTAACAGCTATAAACCTACTCTCTATGCTAAAAAAGATTGTCGTAGTCAATTTAATATAAAGTTGTCTAAAAATAAACAACTTGCACAAAATTATCTGTTATTGGGTAAATGTCAATATGAAAATTTTGAGTTTAATTTTGCAGTTGATAGTTTAGAAAAGTCTATAAGTCTCTATAACCAATTTTTTGATAAAACTCAATTTAAAGATAATATAGGTACGAGATTATCACACAGTTATTACTACTTAGGCAAAGTAAATTTTGATTTGAAAAAGTATAATATTGCATTAGAAAAATTTAAAACTTCATTAAAATATTATAAAGCAATAAACAGAGGCAAAACGGATAAAGAGTTAGCAAAAATCTATAATGCATTAGCTCAAACATATTTAAAATTAAAAAATAAAAATAAAGCACTTATGCACTTTCGTTTGGCAGAGGGCTATAGCAATTCTAGTGATGAAGATACTCCTACAGCATTAACATTGAAGCTAAGGGCTAAAGTCTCTTCTCTTGATAATAATATAACCTATAAAAATAAATTAAAATTAAAAAATTTCATTAATAAATGGGGAAATCATAGTATAAAAGTAGCTAATTTATATCAATGGATGGCAAAAGAGTATGAGAGTAAAAGAGAGCTTAATAGTGCTTTTAATTATTATAAAAAATCTGTAAATATTTATAAGGAAAAACCTTTTTTACTATATCATCCATATCTATATAAAACACTTTTTAATCTCTCTAAAGTTAGCAAACAGTTAGGAAAAAATAGAGAATATTCAAACAGTTCCATACAAGCATTTGGTAGCTACTATAGAAATCGAGAAAAAGTTTTTTCTACATTTAGTCAAAATGAAAAACTTGAGTTTTCTAAAAAAAGAAAGAAGTATCTTTATAATCTATTTGACTCATTAAGTTTATATAATAACAATGATGCTATAAGAAAATCTTTAAATTTATGGATTAATTATAAAAGAAGCATATTTGATTTTGAAAATAGTCTTTATATACTTTCTAAAAAAGACAATAATTTAAAGTCTAAATATGAAGAATGGAACAAAAAAAGAAGAGAATTAGCTCATCTTGAACAACAAAATACAACTTATAATATTAAAAATATAAGTAAAAAAATTTCCAATTTAGAAAAAGAGATGAGTTATATTTTTTCTAAATATCATAAAAAGATAAATTATAAAGAGATATCAAAATACCTAAAATTAAATGAGCTATATATCGACTTTGTAAAATCAGGAAATAACTATTACTATTTTACCCTAGATAAAAACCAAAACATAACCTTCAAAAAAATAAACAAAGAACAGACAAAAAAAATAGAGTTAGCAATCAAAACTATACAACAAGATAACGATGAGAGTTCAAGGGATTTAAAAGTGGCACAAAAGGCGTATGGAAAACTTTATAAATTGATAATTGAACCATTAAATGTTGAGATGAAAAATAAAAATGCTTTGATTATCTCTCCTGATGGAATGTTAGACCTTGTACCTTTTGAAGCTTTTTTTAATCAAAAAGAGAAAAGATATTTGATTCAAGACTATTGTATTAGATATATTCCATCGGGTAAAGAGTTTGTAAAACTGTCAGAAGATAGCTCTTTACCAAATCAAAATATTGTTATTTTTGCCAATTCTGATTTTAAAAGTATTAGAAAAAATAGAAATAGAGGAGGTATTTTTGATGGTCTAAAGGAGTTTGATAATCTAACCTATGCATTAGATGAAGCAAATAGTGTTAAAAAATATTTTCCAAATTCTCAATATTTTTTAGATGAAAATGCAACAGAAGAGAATTTTATGAAAGTCTCTAAGCCTAAAATATGGCATATAGTAACTCATGGATTTTTAAGTAAAAATAAAAACAGTTTAAACCCTCTACTCAATTGTGGTATTGTCTTGTATGGAGCAAATGAATCTATACGAAATAAAAAAGGTGATGGAATCATCACAGGTTTAGAGTTGGCAGGAATGGATTTAAAAGGTACAGAGTTGGTTGTATTATCAGCATGTTTAACTGGTGTAGGAGAGGTTGATAACTCAGAAGGAGTAGCAAGTATAAGTAAAGCATTTAGAAAAGCAGGAGCTAAATATCTGCTTACGACATTGTGGTCAATTGATGATGAACTGACTGTCACACTTATGAAAAAATTTTATAAATATATAAAAGAGGGTAATATGTCTTATGGTAAAGCTTTACAGAGAGCAAAAATTGATTTGATAATGGATATATCTAACTATCATCCATATTATTGGGCTGGGTTTGTTGGGAGTGGGAGAGATTAATTTGAAAATTTTTGAGATTATTGGGGAAAAAGAGTTTTTTTGTTCGTATATAGTAATAAATTAAAAAAGGATAAATTATGAAATTAAAATTTAGTTTAATCGGGTTAATGGCTATAGGTATGTTAATTGGATGTGGAGGTAATGGGGGAGGAAGCGATTCTGAACCTGCTACAGTAGAAAATGTATCTAAACGCTCTTTTATTTTTGCTGATTATAACGGATTGTGTGGGCTACCCCTATAACCATTCCGAGAAGCAGAAATCAATAAATTATGAAGCCAATTATCATGATAACGAAATCCATTTAATCGTTCAGCAGGAGAGAGCTTTCC
>JALVXC010000117.1 GCA_027038275.1 Campylobacteraceae bacterium
ATATTTTTTTGAATATTAAGATTATTATTATACGAAGAGTGTGTTGCTCCTTCAATCCATGAGTCACTATTTGTTGAAAAACTATAAGTACCACAATCTTTAGTTGTATTATTTTCACTAATTAAAGGAGCAATATCATCATATTCAAAGGAAAATTGAAGTAATCTATGAGCATCATTAGACCAATTAGATGAACCATAAGCATTATCATTTTGTACTCTAGCATAGATAGTAGAGCTATTTTTCCAAATAGCTCCTGCTCTACAAGACAACTCCGTTAGTGTTGCACTATCATTACAGTTACCATCGTTTTTTCCTCTTAATTTTACATCATACTCATTATAAAAATCTCCCGATTGAAGAAGTACATCACTATCACTACTAATTAATGTCTCGAGAGGATTTTTATAGTAGACATCATCTGTTTCAGTATCTCCATTATCATTACTATCGAGGTCAAAGTTTGTCACTGTTAAAGTATCAACATTTACAGGAGTAAAAGTATTATGTTTTACAACAGTAAATTTTAAGTCCATAGAAGCAACGTTATCCATATAATCCCTATCTCTAATATGGAAACTAACTACTCCATCTTGTGTATCTACACAAGCACCACCTATATACTCATTATCTTCTGCTGTAACATATAAGAGAATATCTAAATTATCACCATTATAAGAGGTTGTTGTTCCAAATCTATAAGTAGCAATTGAACAATCAGAGCCACTTACTATACTCTTTGTACCATCTAAGACAATACTTACCCCAAAAGAGGCTTGTATCATCAATATAGACAAAACAAATAAAATTTTAATTAATTTCAAAATTAAATCCTTTTATTAAAAAATAATTAATAAAAGGATAACCTATTCTTACTTGTCAAGTGTTTAAAATATAAAAACTATATTATTAATATTTATTTTTAATAATATATTAAAACAAAGAGTGTTACCACTCCATTTTTTTAGAAAGATTAACCTTGGGTTTTACCTCTAAAACATGTCCTGTCTTTCCAACCCCTGTCCACTGCGAAGCATTATTATCCGTACAATTTACAACATATTGAGAAGGTTCAAAAGCTAAACAAGGAGAGGTCTCAATAGTTATAGTTGAACTAGGAGTTGAACAGTTTTGGAACTTCTCTGAAACCATACCATTTTTACCATTAGGAAGTGTTATCTCATTAACAGCAGAACTTGGGTCAGAGTCAGGAGTAATAGTCACAATAGGTGGATTTGCTATTAGATTGGTTACAATTCCATCAACAGTTTCATTGTGTTCTACTGAAAGATACCAACCATAAGCCTCTCTTGTTGTTGCTGTTACATTAGAGTTTCCAATAACCCCTCTATTTGAACAGTAGTTAGCAATATTGGTTTTACAGTAGATATCTACATTTAACGGTGTTCTAACTAGTGGTGAGATATT
The DNA here is from genome assembly GCA_027038275.1 of Campylobacteraceae bacterium. GTDB lineage: Bacteria > Campylobacterota > Campylobacteria > Campylobacterales > Sulfurovaceae > UBA1140. The sequence continues at coordinate 1,429 of JALVXC010000117.1, forward strand.
CATATTGACTCTAGGGTAGTTGTTAAAGTCAGAGACTACTCTTGCAAAGTAGAAGTTTTTAACATTGTTAAAAAAAGTTTTTAATCCACTTGGTATATGTATATTTGAGACTACATTAACTTTATCATGAGCTGTTGAGTTTGCTTCACTTGAGCTAACCTCTATGCTATTGAAAGTTACCTGAACAGGGTTAATAGGCTCTGTTAAGTGCTTGTTTAGATTGTATCTCATGTCAAGTGTTACTGTTCCGTTATTTTCATTTAAAAATTTATCATGAGTAATTGTTACAACTCTACCTATTCTAGTAAGTGTTTGATTTAAATCTACAGTAGGTGCTGTGCTATCTCTATTAAAGGAAATAAGTCTTGAAAAGTTAATATCTGTACCATTTACAGTATGTATATCTTGGTCTACCCCTTCTACTGAAACAGTTGTTGCATCTAAATCTAAAAGAAGATTTTTAGCTACACATCCATCTGTAAAGTTTGTAGTTGTAGTATTATCTTCACTCTGTGCTATAATATTTCCATCAAAGGCAATTGCTACATTGTTATTGGTTGCATTTAACTCCATCATATAAATAAAATC
>JALVXC010000118.1 GCA_027038275.1 Campylobacteraceae bacterium
GTGCGGTATTCTAGGGAAGCAATGGCACCGTAAAAATCATTATCTAACCATTTGCGCCGGATTAAATCGGTGTGATCGATTGTCTGTCCGTTGATAACGATAGGGGCAAAGCCGTAATCGGCAAAATTTTCATCTTGTTTATATTGTTCATAATACCCGCGCCCGTAGGTGTAGTGGGTTGCTAAATTCAGTTTTAAATCATTGTTAAATTTGTGGCTGTAATGCAATTGGTAATGATCTTGACTGTAATTATCGACTTGGTTGTCATAATAATCAATGACATTCCAATTACTGTCATAAATAGCTCCGGCAGGATTAAAAGTAGGATTGGTGTCAAATGTTTGTTTATCAACCCCATACCAAGCTTGATAGGTAATCTCATGTCCACCGAATATTAGGGCTTTCAATGAGTTTTTATCATCTTTGTAGGTACCTGAAAGGTAATAAGATTTCAGTTTAGAACCGGCGCGGTCGATATAACCGTCCGAAGTGGTTTTAGAAAAATGTCCTGCAAAACTAAAATGTTTGTGCAACAAGCCGGTGCTACCTTTGACACCGTACTTTTTGGTATTGAAACTACCGTAAGCGGTTTGAATGCCGGCAGTGGCTTCTTTGTTTATTTGGTCGGTTTGTAAGCTTAATCCGGCACCAAAAGCCCCCGTACCAAAGCTAGAAGTGCCGACACCGCGTTGTATTTGTAAACTTTGGGTGTTGGTGGCAATATCCGGAATATCTACCCAATACACACTTTGCGATTCGGGGTCGTTAAAGGGAATGCCGTTTAAGGTTACATTGATTTGTTGCGCACTGATGCCGCGAATACGAATACCGGTATAACCGACACCGGCACCGGCATCAGATGTAACGACGACACCGGGCATTGTTTCAATCAAGTAGGGGACATCTTGTCCCAGATTTTGCTCTTGCAAGTATTCTTTTGAAATATTGGTTTGAGCCACCGGCATATCCGGGGTGGCTTTGACGGCGTTAATGATAACTTCATCCAGTTGCTCCGCTTTGGGTTTTAAACGGATATTGAGATATGTATCACGTTGCGCTATAACAACAATCTCTTTAGTTTGATAACCGGTATAAGACACCACTAAAGTGTATTTGTGCGGTTGGACTTTCAGGTGGAATTCACCGTTGAAATCCGTAGCTTTTTTCAAGGGTATTTCCTTAACCGCCACTACGGCTCCGGCAAGCGGTTGGTTGTTTTCGCCGGTAACTTTTCCGGTAATGTTAATGTCTTGCGCCCAAATAGTCCAGCCGGACAGCAAGAATAATAAGACTAGTTTTTTCATGTTTTTGTTTTTTACAAATGATTAAATTATATACATTATTTATGATGTAAAAAACAAGGGAAGTCGGTATCAAATTAGCTCCCTTAACAGCATTACCTGTTCAGGTTCTAAGGGTCTGATCTCAGCTCGTTTTTGAGCACCCCTGTTTTTCAGGTTGCAAAGATAGGGGTTTTAGTTTAATGATAAAGATTTTAGATGTAAGTTTTCAGGGCAGACGCGCACTTTTTTACCAAAAATTATTCAAAAAATAACTGATAAAAAGTTTGTTTAAACGCTTATCTTTTTCATTATTGTATTGTAAATCAATAATATAACAATATGAAACAAGTGCGTAAATTAATCGATATTTTTAGCCAAGTATAAGACCCTAGAAACCATATAAATCAACGTCATAAATTAATTGACATCCTTCTTATCGGAATAATTTCAGTGATTTCTGGGGCAGAAACATGGAAACAAATGGTAGGTTTTGCAAAAGCAAAAGAATAATTTCTATAAACTTTTCTTGAATTGCCAAACGGTATTCCTTCTGAAGATACTATAAACAGAGTTTTCTCTGCTATTGACACTGCTCAATTAGAAACTTGTTTTATACAATGGATTAGTTCTATTGCAGATTTAAACGCAGAACAAGTAATTGCTATTGACGGAAAAACTATTAGAGGCGTCAAAGACAAAGGTAAAAAATCACCTATTCATATAGTTAGTGCA
>JALVXC010000119.1 GCA_027038275.1 Campylobacteraceae bacterium
CCTTTTTTAAGATACTCTGCTAACGTCATAGTTGTACCTCTTGGTTTTCCCTCTTTTGGCTTAAGTGCAAACTCATCAGAGTACCCCAAAGGTAACTCCCAAGGGTACTTTTTGGTAGTTCCATGACAATCTTGACACTCAATCTCCACAGCTCCCAAATTTGCCCCTGTCATAAAACCGTCTCCGTGCATGTCATTAGAGGTGTGACAATCTTGACAGAGCATTCCTTTGGAGTAGTGAATATCTTCTGTTAGGTGCAGATAACGCTTAGTATGTAGTTTTGGTTGTCCATTTCCCTCACTATCAAAGGTGCTTTGATACTCTGTCTCCATTAACCCTTGATAACTAACCCCAATTCGTTTTCCTCTATTATGACAAGTGGTACATGTCTCTACAGGAATACCTGAATAGTCTGTACCGTGAATATTTACTTTTGCTTCTCTTGAAGATTGAATCTGATGACTTAATAGGTGACCCCTTTTATTATGAGGAATCTTTGTATCATTCCCTTCATAAAAGCCCTCATTAGAGTAAGGAATATGACAACTAGCACATCCCATTCCTCTGTAGTCTCCTCTTCTACTTCGCCCTTTTCCTCCAGTGTGACAACGCAAACACTCTTGACGCAAGTAGGTATATACAGATAAAAGTGGGTCTTTCTCTACCTCATCGGCTGTTGGTGCTTTTGGTAGTGCTTTTGAGTGTTTAGGAAAGGCTTGTGACTCCTTTTTTGAAAGCTCTCTCATATACTCTTGATATGTTTTTGTTCCTAAACGCTTATGGGTATTGTTAGAGTCATAGTTTGACTCCCAATGATTATAGCCATCAGATTTTCCAAACGACCACAATGCCCCATGAATCTTTCCTGCTTCTGTATTCATAAGTGAGTTCCATTGTGCTTTTACTTGCTCTTGATGACACATTCCACAAGTGTTAATATTTATCCATTGACTTGTTGGGCTTGGGTAGAACTCTTTTGGTCCTTTATGGGTTAAGAAGTACTTTAGTGTTCCTGAGTGTGAAATATTTTTGTCAGAACTGTTTGGATTACCCCCATGACAGACTACACAATCATTTCCTTTAGCTCCTGCTTTGTCGGCTACTTTTAAAATCTCTTTCATCATTTTAGATGAGTTTTGGCGTATATGTTCTATACCTTTGTGACACTCTAAACAGCTATTTGAGAAGAGTAGAATGGGTAAAATAAATAGTAAATAAATAAATTTTTTCATCTGTTAACCTTCGGACGTATTTTAACACAAGAAGCTAAATAGTACTATACACTTAACTTTTTCACCTAACCCAAAGCAAAAAACAATAAAATAGACCAATTTAAAAACAAAGAGAGTTTTAGACTATGCAAATTAATTTAAATAATAAAAGTGTTCTTTTAGGAGTTACAGGAAGTATCTCTGCCTATAAAGCGTGTGACTTAGCAAGACTATTTATAAAAGCTGGAGCTTCGGTTCATGTAGTTATGACACCTTCAGCTGAAAGATTTGTATCTGCTCTTACATTTGAAGCTTTAACACGAAATGCTGTCTTAACAGAGAGTTCTGAGTCTTGGGCGAGTGAATTAAACCATATAGATATTGGAAAAAAGTGTGATGTATTTGTTATAGCTCCTGCAACAGCTAATACTATTAATAAGATTTCTAAAGGTATTGCTGACAATATCTTAACTCAAACAGCTCTTGCATTTAATAAAACTCTTCTTATAGCTCCTGCTGCCAATACAAATATGATTGAAAATCACTACACTGTTGGCTCATTAAAGATGTTAGGAGTTAACGAGGTACGTATTGTTAATCCTCAATCAAAACTTTTGGCTTGTGGAGATGTAGGAAATGGAGCATTGGCTGAACCATCTGCTATTTTTTACCAAGTTGCACAAGCCCTACTAGAAGAGGAGTTTTGGAAAGACCGTAGAGTAGTTGTAACAGGAGGAGGAACCAGAGAGAAGATTGATGAAGTGCGTTACATCTCTAACTTCTCATCAGGAAAAATGGCAAATGCACTAGCTACTGCACTCTATCTTAAGGGGGCTGATGTATGTCTTATTACAACTATGCCTCATGCTCATATTCCAAAAGAGATTTATGTTATAGATGTTGAATCAGCCGAGGAGATGAAAGATTATACTGTCGATGCTGTTCGTGTTGCTAAAAAAGGAAAAATGAGTAAAGCAACAATGAACTCATCTCAACCAGTCCATCTAATTCAAAAAAAGCCCTACCTTTTTATGGCAGCTGCTGTAGCTGACTATACTCCAAAATTTCCACAAGTTGGAAAGATGAAAAAAGCAGATATTGGAGAGAGTTGGAGTATTGAACTTAAACAGACAGCAGATATTTTAACAGAAATAAACAAAGAGAATCTTGTTACTATTGCATTTAAAGCTGAAATGGACAAAGAGCATGGTTTTTCTAATGCTAAAAGCTTAATGGAAAATAAAAATGTAGATGGAGTATGCTATAATCTCCTAAAAGATTCTCAAAGTTTTGGAACAACAGAACATAGCATTACTTTTATTACGCCAAATAAAACAATAGATTTGGGAAATGGTTCAAAACTAGATTTATCTTTTAAAATATTAAAAGAGAGTCAAGCATTAGAAAATGAGCAAAAATAAAAATATATTAAAACATCTAGCAATTATTATGGACGGCAATGGACGCTGGGCAAAAGAGCGTGGTCTTATACGTACAAAAGGTCATGAGAAAGGGGCAGAGGTTACTAGAGAAATTACTCGTTATTGTGCCAAACACCCTACGATTGAGACTGTAACCTTTTACGCCTTTAGTACCGAAAATTGGAAACGCCCCAAGTACGAAGTGAACTTTCTTATGAAGTTGCTTGATAGTTGGCTTAGAAATGAGCTAGAGACCTATCATAAGTTTGGTGCTAGGTTTGAGACAGTAGGAAACATTGAGGGATTCTCTCCTAAACTTCAAGAGACCATAGCCTACATTAAAAAAGAGACAGCACACCATACAAATGTAACCCAAATCTTGGCTCTTAACTACGGCTCACGTGAAGAGATAGCTAAAGCTGCCTCAAGATTAGCTAATAGAAATGAGCCCATAACCGAAGAGTCTCTTGGAAATGAGCTAAATACTCCATACAGTGACATAGATATGATGGTACGAACAAGTGGCGAGATTAGACTCTCTAACTTTCTGCTTTGGCAACTTAGTTACAGTGAACTCTTTTTTACTAAAACATTATGGCCAGACTTTACAGCTAAAGAGTTAGAAGAGATGATTGAACAGTATGTCAATAGAGAGAGAAGATTTGGGGGTGTTTAGATGGCAGAATCAGTTATTGTAATATTTATCTTTATTTTTGGAATTGTTATAGGCTCTTTTTTAAATGTAGTTATCTATCGTATTCCAAAGGGTGAGAGCATAGCCTACCCTGCGTCAAAGTGTCAATCTTGTCAAACTCCTTTAAAGTGGTATCATAACATTCCTATCTTCTCATGGCTCTTTTTAAGAGGGAAATGTGGCTTTTGCAGTGAAAAAATCTCTATACAGTACCCACTAATAGAGCTAACAACAGGGCTTATTGCTGTTTCTCTATACTATAAATTGGGGCTTGTTTGGTATATGCCTATTGTATTTGTTGTCTTTACGCTTCTTTTAGCGTTAGTAATGATAGATTTTAAATATATGGCTGTTCCAGACAACTTAAATCTTTTAGCACTTGCTTTAGCTGTTGTATCTCCTAATGTTTTAGGCTCACTACACGATGCTCTTTTAGCAGCAGGTGGATTAACCCTTTTACGCTACTACCTTAGCTTCTTTTTAAATAAAGAGGCAATGGGTGAAGGAGATATTATAGTAGCAGGAACTATGGGGGCGTTACTTGGTTTTCCTCTCTTTTTCTATGCCCTTTTTCTCTCTGCTATTTTAGCCATTGTTCCTTCGCTTATGGCAAAAGATAGAGCTGTACCTTTTGTACCTTTTCTAGCTATGGCAACATTTATTGTCTATATCTTTGATACACAAGTATCTTCACTAGTGGATTCTATTATCTATGGCTAAAAGAGTAAACATCTCAACCTATATATCGAGGAACTTTACTAGTTCATTTTTGACTATATTTTTACCCCTCTTCTTTATAGGTTCACTTGTTTTTATTATTAAAATTTCGGCTTTAACAGCCTCTATAAAAGTTAGCTTTTTAGAGCTAATTCAAATTTTTTCTTACCATCTACCTGAAATTCTATTCTATATCTTTCCTGTCTCTTTTTTAGTTGCTACAGCTATGACCCTACTACGTCTATCAACAGACAATGAGCTAATTGCTCTTTTCTCTTTAGGTGTAAATGCTCACTCAATAGTAAAAAGACTCTTGTTTATTGGTTTTCTCTTTTCAATTATTTTACTTATGCTCTCTTTAGCTCTTATGCCTAAAGCTAGACAGCAGTTTAAAGCCTTTCAGTATGAAAAGACTGCACAAGCACAAGTCAACATTAACCCCTCTAAACTAGGTCAAAAATTTGACAATCTATTTATATATGTAAAGAGTAAAAATGGAAGAGAGATGAGAGATGTAGTTATTTATCAACGAGACAAATCAAACAAAGCTAAACTATTCATTGCCAAAAATGCAAACTTTGATACAAATAAATCACTTATAACTCTAGCTCTAAAGAGAGGGTCAGGCTATACATTTTCAGATAAATCTCTTGAAGAGATTAACTACAAAACTATGAAAGTATTTAAAAACTTAAGCTCTAAAGCCTTTAACTACAATACTATTGTTGACTACTGGAGAGCATTATCAAAAAGTGAGCGTAAAAAGCGTAAAATTCTATTCTTTTTCTTTCTAAGTTTTATTCCTCTTATGGGAGTCTACTTTATAGCCTCTTTTGCTATTATTAACCCTAGATACAATCGAAACTATGCCTATCCTGTTTTAGCTATAGTTACTATTGTTCCCTATGCTATAGCCACTCTGCTAGACAAACAAGGTACACCTCTAATAACTATAGCCATTATTCCAACACTTATGATTATTGGTTATCTACTCTTTAGACATAATGTCCTAAGGTACTTTTAGATGCGAATTAAGGCTACTATTGCTTACGATGGAAGCTACTTTAAGGGGTTTCAAAAACAGAAATCGACTAACCAAACTATTACTTCAGAGATTGAGTCTGCTCTACGCTCTGTGGGTATTGATGGCAATATTAGAGGTTCAGGACGAACAGATGCAGGAGTTCATGCTACAGGGCAAGTTATTGACTTTGAAGCTCCAGAGTTTTGGAGAGATTTAAAAAAACTAAAAATAGCCCTAAACCGAAAACTCAAACATATATCCTTTAAATATCTCTGTTTTGTAGATGAGAGTTTTCATTCAAGGTTTTCAGCAAAAAAAAGGGTCTATCGCTACGTTTTTAAAACCTCTCAACCCTCTGTTTTTGAACAAAACTACATCTCTTACTTTCCAAGTTTTGATGTAAAAAGACTACAACTAGCACTAAAAGCTTTTGAGGGAGAGCATGACTTCTCAAACTTTATAAAAACAGGAAGTATTACACATACTAATGTACGTGAAATATATAAGGCTTATTATAGACATCACAAGGGCTATCACTTTATTTACTTTGAAGCCAATGGTTTTTTACGTTCACAAGTGCGTATGATGGTTGCTTTTGCTATGCAAGTTGCTATGGGGGAAAAGAGTCTTTTAGAGTTAGAGGAGCAACTTTCTCTTAAAAAGAGACATAGTACTAAACTTGCCCCTGCTGAGGGGCTTTATTTGGCTAGGATTGTTTATTAATTTATTTTCTAAATCTCTCAAAAACATTCCCAAAATCAATAGAGGCTCTACAAGTAGTTTCAGTAAAATCATAACTCTCCAAAGAGAAATCACCCTCTTTAGTGTATCTATTATGTTCTAATCTATAAACTTTTGCTTTTAAATCAGTAGGATATACTAAAACATAATATTTTACCTTCTCTTCTTCATAGATTTTAAACTTGTGTACTTCATCTCGTTTTGCTGTCGATTTACTAATTACCTCAACAACAATTTCAGGTGCTTTTGTCATATAGGCTTCATTTGTTTCATTACAAATAAGTACAACATCTGGTTTTAAAACTGTATCATCATTTACTTTCCAATCAGCTTCACCAAGAGCAACACACTCTTGACACTTTCCCATAGATTTTTTTAATTCAAAAAGTATATTACCTGCAATAATTTGATGATTTATCATAGGAGCAGGAGCCATTGCTAAAGGAACTCCTCTTATTAACTCCCACTCTCCTTTCCATTGACAATAGTCATCATAAGTATAGTATTCAACTGCACACATCAAGAGTCCTTTTTTAATTTTTTTTAATTATAACACAAATTCAGCTCAAAAATTAATCTTGAAGTCTCATAAGTAGAACCAAATTTCTAACACTATAAAAGCTATCTGACTCTCTCCAACCTAGCTTTGAGACTGCCTCCTCTAACTCGACAAATGGTTCATTGTTAATATATGCTTCAGATACTTTTTTACCATCACTTGTGTTTGTATATACTGTTCTAACTGCATAAATCTCTTCGGTTAATGGTAAAGATTTTATATTGTTCTCAATTATATCAAATAGTGTATCTATATCATCTATAATATTATCAAACTCCTCTACTCCACGGTAACCAAAGTTAGAGACCACCACTTGCCACTTTGAGCCATTTATCTCCCAAATATCAGTACCTACACCATTTTCAACCCTTTTACCATCTTCCCAAAAAGCTGTAATAAATGCATGAAGCACATTGACTTCAAACTGCTGAAATGCAGATGATAATGCCTCTTCATGAGTGATACCTTGTGCCACAAAAGACTCTACAAAGCCACCATTTGGAAAGAGCATTGAGATGTCAAGCTGTACAACTACCGACTCACCAAAATCCTCCATTTCAAAAGCTCTTGCTGTAATTCCTGGGAACATTCCATTTGAGAATAAATACTCTTCCATTGGCTCTAACTTTACATCATACTCACCTAAAACCTCTATTAACTGCTGATTAACATCTATATCTAATAGTTTACTCATTTTTATACCTTGTAAAATTTTAATAATCATAGTTAAATATGGCTTTAATACTCTTTGATGTCTTTTATTTGTTATAATAAAAAAAAATATAAAGGAGTTGTCTCCATGTTGGCTTATAAAAATGAATATTTACCAAACTATACATATGATGACTACAAAGAGTGGAAAGGAGAGTGGGAACTCATAGATGGTATACCCTATGCAATGGCTCCTGCTCCTAATATTACTCATCAAGAGATAAATAGTAAAATTATGTTTGAACTTATAACTAAACTAAAAGGGTGTAAAGAGTGTAAAGCCTTACCAGAAGTAGATTGGAAAGTAAGTGATGAGACTGTTGTAAGACCAGACAGTTTAGTAGTCTGCAACTTAGAGAATCCAAAAGCATATCTTGCACAAACACCTAAGATTATCTTTGAAGTTCTATCACCCTCAACCAAAGCCAAAGATAGAAACTTTAAGTCACTTCTCTATGCACAAAATGGTGTAAAATACTATATTTTAGTTGAACCAGCAGGAATGTTTGCAGAGGTATATCTACTCAAAAATGGTAACTACAAACTACAAGGAGAGTTTAAAGAGAAAGATTACCATTTCGATTTAGACAATGGGTGTAGCTTTAATTTCTCTTTTAAAGAGGTTTTTGACTCGATAATATAATTTAATTTTCGTTAAAATTTACTCAATAATCTTAGGAACAATAAAGAAGTCATCTTCAGCTTTAGGTGCATGAGAGAATATATCTTTAACAATCTTGGGTTCTTTTTGAGGTATGTCTTCTCTCATTGGTGTACCACCATCAAGTGTTGAGAAAGAGGGGCTAAGGTTGTCTGTATCTAACTCTGATAGATTTTCAACATAAGCTAATATCTCACTAAGCTGACCTGCTAGTTCCTCTTTTTTGTCATCTTCAATCTTTAACATTGAGAGTTTTTCTAATTTCTCTAATAGAGTGTTATCTATAATCATAGTAATCCTTTATAGGTTTTAAAATAGTTATGGCATTATAATAGAACTTAGATTAAATGTGTAAAAAGAAGATAAACTATCATCTATAAAGTAAAAATAATTGATAAATAAAACTATATATAATATATTTTTATGTAAAGTATAATAAATTTATATTCAAAGGAATTATACAACTATGAGTGAACTCTTAAACAAATCACACGTCTCTTCAGAAGAGCTAGAAATACTACTTAAAGAGAGAGCTGAAGGGAATGCAGATTTTATTTTGGTAGATGTTAGAGAGCAGATGGAGTATGATGCTGGACACATTAAGGGGGTTGATATGTTAAAACCAACTTCCTCTTTTCAGTCTTGGGCTCAATCATTTCTTGATGAATACAAAGATAAAACAGTTATTTTTACTTGTCGAACAGCTAGTCGTTCTGGACAAGTTCAACATATATTTAAACAAAATGGCATGGGAAAAGCCATTAACCATTCAGGTGGAATTGTGACCTATAGAGGTGAAATAGAGTAAGATTTACTTTTAATTAGCAAAAAAAGTATACTATTTTATACTTTTTTTGCTACTCTTACGGCATGAAAAAGATTCTTATTTTATTAGCTTTAATTATTATTGGACTTCTTGCTTGGTTTTTTAAACCTAAAATTTTTCCTTATTATGAACAACTTACTAAAGAGCGTGTTGGACTCAATGTTGATTTACAGCCAAAGGCACAAAAAGAGGCTAAGTTTGTTGGCTCTAAGAAATGTCAAGAGTGTCATAAAGAGCAGTATCATGCTTGGAGTCATTCACTTCACTCAAAGATGATACAAGATATTAAAAAAGATAGCTCTGTTGTGGTAGCAGACTTCTCTAAACTACCTCGTGATGCTGACTTTACTCTAAAAGATGCTGTATATACCATCGGTTCTAAGTTTAAACAACGCTATATGATTCCTGCTAAGAT
>JALVXC010000120.1 GCA_027038275.1 Campylobacteraceae bacterium
AATATACTTTTACACTCAAAAAGTCATAAATCATTTTGATTTGTGTCTGAAAATCTCTAATCTTATGAATCTCATCAATGACAATAACCTCACCACCAAATTTAGAGTACTCATCTACAAAATCAAACAGAGAAACCTCTTGAAACATTGGGTGGTCACAAGAGATATATAGTTTCTCTTCTGCTTCGTATGGCAACTCTTTTAGAACTTGTAAAAGAAGTGTGGTTTTACCAACTCCTCTGCTTCCATAGAGACCTGTAATTTTAGCTTTTGAGTTTTTAATGTTGTTAAAAAGAAATCGTCTATAGGTAGGTAGTTGTTGGTTCAGCTTTAAGCGATAGAATCGTTTTGCATTCTCTAAAATAGCTTTCATTTTACTATTCCTTGCAGTTATCATAAATTATATTTTACGATAATCGACCTTAAGAGTAGATTTTTTAGAAAACAAACCCACCCCTATCATGAAAATCAGGACTCTTCCCAACAGGGTTAATAGCCCAAAACTCTCGCTCATTACTCTTATTGAGCAAAATAACAGCTAGATTATATTGGTCGAACTTAGTTAAATCTAACTCCTTACACTCCAACTCAAACTCTATCTCATAACTCTGTAAATCTTCTCTTGTAACAATCATAGGTTTACTAGATATAGCTATCTCTTTTGGTTTAGCTCTATATTTCTCTAGGTAGTAGATATTCCAAGAGAGTGTAGGAGATATGTTTATCTCATAATAGCTTTGAGTTTTAGAGTTGGCTAAAAAGAGTTCAAAACAGGTAGCCCTCCAAAGTTCATTGGCTCTTTTGATTTTCTCTTTTTGAGAGAACTGATAAGCTTCTAATTTTCCCTTAACTTTAAAATGGAGTAGAATCTTCTCTTTAGTAAGAGTTACTCTACTCTCTACAGAGACATCTGTACTTTTAGAATATGATTTGAGTAGATGCCTCATACTACTCTCTATTGGCTACAAAGAAGTAACCCATCATTGCCAAGAGTGCTAAAGCCAAAAAGTATTGAAAATAATAAGTCTTTTTCACATACTTATCTGCTTTTATCTCACTCTTCTCTAACTTATTAATAGTCTTATAAATCTCTTTTAGTCGCTCTACACTATCTGCTGAAAAGTACTTACCACCTGTCTCTTTTGAGATTTTTTGCAACACTTCAGGGTTAAAGTCAACCCCTGCACGACCAACACCAACTGTGTAGACCTTTATGCCATACTTCTTAGCTGTCTTAATAGCCACATCAAGAGGGATTGTACCTGTATTGTCCATTCCATCGGTTAGTAAAATGGCTATTTTCTCTTTTGACTTACTACTCTTAAAGAGGTTTGAACTTAAAAATAGAGCCTCATAGAGTGCTGTTCTATTTTTACCTGCTATCCCTACCTCTATTCGCTCTAAAAGCCGTTTAATACTCTTTTTATCGTAAGTTAAAGGCACAGCCACATAGGCAAAGTCAGCAAAGATACTCAATGCCAACTTATCATGTTTTCGCTCATCAACAAAGTTAGTAACAATCTCTTTTACAATACCAAACTTGTTGTACTCCTGCATAGACCCACTTGCATCTAAAATAAGAGAAATCTCATACCCTTTGTCATTTTTGACAACTACATCATCTTCTCTTATGGGACTAGCTAGAGCAACTACCAATGCTACAAAAGCCAAAGTTTTAAGTGCAGTCAAGAACCATTGACTCTTTTTAACTGCCTTTTGAAGCATGGGTATATTTGGAAAATATATTGACACCCCTTTTGGGCGACACCATCTGCTACAGACAAAAAAGAGAAGCAACAAAACAAAAGCTAAAGGGTATTCAAATGTAAAGTTACTCATCTCAATCCTTTAATAAACTGCTCTATAGCTTTTTTAACACCCTCATCGAGTGGGGGTACATCTCTTTTATATTTATAAATCTCTAACTCTTTTTTAATCTTCTCAAAATCCTCTTGGTTCTTCTCATTAACAAACAACTCACCCTCTGCCTCAAAGGTGTAGACTACATCTTTTGGGTTACTGTAGTCAATATTTTGTAACTTTTGAAGTGCTATCTCTTTAGACGTTGGCTTTTTGCGTCTTCGTCTTCTATTTTTAAAAAGGTAGAGTGCCACACCAAGAAAAAGTAGTACTGCGACAATAAGGGCTATCAACATCGCCAAGCTATGTTCTTGCACCTCGACTATATCTTTTATATCTCTTAATCCCTCCAAGGGCTATCCTTTTGTATAGTTGATAATTATTTTTTGGGTATTATAGTATAAGATTTGTTTCTCATTTGCTACTTTGGTGGCATTTTTTTTATTTATTCATAAAAGACACCACTCCTTAATATTAACAAGCTTCACCCCATCTTCTAAACCTCTACTCTCATCTTCACTAATAATTAAACACTCCACACTGTCTAAATGAAGCTCTGTTTTTGTCTTAGTAAAAGGTACTACTTCTCTATTATAAGTCTTTTTATCTTTGACACTTTTAGAGACTTGAATGAGTTGCACAATCTGATTGTTTTTTTCTACTACAAAATCTATCTCTAAATCTTTAGAAGTCTTATAGTAATAGACCTTATACCCTCGCCGTAGAAGCTCTAAAAATACCACCTGTTCTAAGTCTGCTCCTCTAAATTCACGGTTAGGGACACGCATAAGATTAGATAGCCCTAAGTCAATAGGGTAATATTTTTTTTCATTTACTCGCTGTTTTTTTAAGGAGTAATCAAACTTATTAATCTCAAAAATTAAATAGGCTTTTTTTAGATAATCCACATAGTCACTTGCCATCTCATGAGAGATAGAGAAGTTATTTTTAAGCTTTGTAATACTTTGAATAATTCCTACATTTGCCAATAAAAAAGCTGTAATCTCATTAAGCACTTCAAAATTCTTTAGTTTAAATCGTGCAACAATATCCTTTAAAAGAATAGAGTTTTTGTACGCTCCCAACAGCTCTTTTTTCTCATCATTAGGATAGTCTACCAAACGAGGGAAACCCCCATCTCTTAAAAAATTACTCAACTCTCGATTAAGTTCTATTTTCTTAGAAACTAAATCCATTTTGCTCTTTACACTTATCTGCTTAAACTCTAAATATTCAGCAAAAGAGAGAGGATAGACATCTACAGATATGTAACGTCCTGTCAATACAGAAGCGATTTCAGAGCTAAGAAGTGAAGAGTTAGAACCTGTAATAGTAATAAACGACTGCTTTAACTCAACCTCTTTGTTAACCCATTTCTCCCAACCTTTAATGTTTTGTACCTCATCTAAAAAGATATAAGGTTTAGCCTTGGGGTCTAAATACTCTAAATATACCTCTTTAATCTTTTCAAAAAGCTCTAGGCTCAAGTAGTTAGTAAAGCGTGGGTCTTCTAAGTTTACAAAAAGTATCTCATTTCTAGGAATACCTTGCTTATGCAATCTTTTTATCTGATTTAATATCAAGGTAGATTTACCAGAACGGCGTACTCCTTTAATGACCAATACTTCATCTTTATTGATAAACTTTGAGATTTTATCATCATAACTATTTCGTTGAACAGTCCTAGGAAGCTCTCGATTCCAATAGTTCCACTCATTAAGAATCTCTATTATTTGCTCTTTTTCCATAATATATCCAAAAATTGTTTGGTATATCTTACAATATTATCTATTATTGTAGGGTTAATTCGTTTAGGTTTATCCTTTTATAATCTCCGTAAGACGCAAAAAGATATTCTCATCGGTATAAATCTTCCCATAAGTTATCTCATGCTCTTCAAAATGTTCAATCAATTTAGTATCATGCTCTAAAATAAGCTTTTGATAAGCCTTTGCTACATCTTTGTTTAAAACCATATCACTGCTTTGTAAACTATTTGGGTCAACTAGATTAAACTCACCATTTAGCTGTGGATTCTCTTCAAATCTATCTCGCACCATTAGAGCATAGACCTCATTTTTATGAGCTATTTCACTCAAATCAACCTCTCCATAAAAATCTCCAACCATAAAAATGAGCGACTTTTGACGCACCACCCCATTGACAAAGTCACAAAAGGCTTTATAGTCTACCTCTTTGCCCACTGTCTCTAAGGTTACGGCATTTTCTACAATGTTGTAGATAATATTTTCACTCTTACTTGGCTCAAAAAATTTCTCTGAATGGTTAGAGAAAAATTGTGCTTGAAGTCGGTTATGTCCTTTAAGTGCTGAATAGCTAAGTAGTGCTAAAATCTCGGAAGCCACCTCTTGCTTTAACTTAAATGTTCCAAAGTTCAAACTTCCACTTACCATAAAGGCTAAGACAATATTCAGCTCTCGCTCCTCATTAAAAACATTGGTCTTTAACCCACTGCCTTTAGCTGTTGCTTTCCAATTAATCTTACGAATATCATCACCATACTCATAGTCACGAATCTCTCTAAAATCAAGCCCATCACCCTTAAAGGTGGTTAGGTGTTCTCCTAAGTTTCCAGAAAATACATCTTTTTTGGCTCTAAGGAGTATCTCTTGTGCTACCTCGTTCATGGCAACTCCTTATGGTACTTTGATAGTCTCAATAATCGTCTTTATAATATCATCTGTACCTATTTTTTTGGCTTGAGCTTTGTAGTTGAGTAAAATTCTATGACGTAAAACAGAGTTTGCAATGTAGGAGACATCTAATGGTGTTACAAAGTCATTTCCACGAATAAGAGCCACTGCACACGAAGCTTTATAGAGGTCAATGGAAGCTCTAGGACTAGCTCCAAACTCTACATAGTCAGCAATCTCTTCACACCCATACTCTTTAGGGTAACGTGTAGCAAAGATAATCTTAGTCATATACTCTTTAATAGCATCGTCCACATGCACCTTTTTAAATGCCTCTCTAATCTCTTTTAAATCGTCAACCGAAGCTACTGCATTAACCTCATCAAACCCTTTAATAGCAACTCTATCAACTATCTCCATCTCCTCTTCAAGAGTATTGTAGCCCACTAAAACCTTTAACATAAAACGGTCAAGTTGAGCCTCTGGTAGTCTGTAAGTTCCCTCTTGCTCTACAGGGTTCTCTGTTGCCATAACCAAAAATGGGTCATCTACTTTAAAGGTCGTATCGCCAATAGTTACTTGACGCTCTTGCATAACCTCAAGCAGAGCTGCTTGAACTTTTGCAGGGGCTCTGTTTATCTCATCTGCTAGTAAAAGGTTGGTAAAGACGGGTCCTTGTTTTACTGAGAACTCTCCATCTTTTGGGTTATATATCTCTGTTCCTGTTACATCACTAGGTAACAAGTCAGGAGTAAACTGAATACGCTTAAACTCTACCCCTAACGCTTTAGCAATGGCATTAATCGCCGTAGTTTTAGCCAACCCAGGCACACCCTCTACCAAAATATGCCCATTGGCAATTAAGCCTACTAAGAGTGAGTCTACAAGCTCCTCTTGTCCTACTATAATCTTTTTTACTTCTTCTTTTATTTCGTTGATTTTATTCATAGATATTATAAATCCTTTGATTTTTAGAAGAATTATACAGTAAGATATTTTTTTACTTTGCTACTTTGGTGGCATATTGCTAGTCGATTTTTTATTTTTTATTTTATTTTCAACAAAAACAGGAGCATTTACATACAAATCTTTGAATATTTGTATTGAAAGATTTTGGAGAAAATTAAATTTAAGTCAATAAATAAATTATGAAAAATTTTATTAAAGAAACCATCTATTTAGATGGTTTTTAGATTTTAAATTTGGGTTTGATTAATATGATATTCTCTCTATAGATTAAATAATAGTTTTCAGGATTACTATTAAACCCAAAATACTTATTACATAGTCACCATTAATTAACCTCAACTATCTTTTCATCTTCTGCTGTATTGTTATCCTCATCTGTAACTTTAAATGTAAACGTATATGTCGTTCCAGCATCAACATTATACCATCGTGAAGAACCAGTCCATATTAGTTTATTAGTAACATTTCCATCATCTACATACCACTCTTCTTTTACAATCTTACTTGTACCTTGTGTAGATTTACCAACAAGACGAACTTGTTTACGACTTGGTGTTCTAGTAAATGTTATATCTGGTCCAGCATCTGCACTTAAAGTAGTTATATTTGTATCACCATTTAAAAAAGATACATTTACATCCATTGTATCACACAGAACAGAACCATTTTCATCTTCAACTTTTACTTCAATAGTATGAATACCAGGGTCATCAATTACATACCAACGTGCTATACCAAAACCAATAAACTTTTCTCCTTCATACCAATGATATCGTCCTACAGCATTTACAGGTGTTGCTTTTAAGAAAACAGCTGTATTACTTGCTTTAAGAGTTAATTTTTTGTCAGGACCTGCAAGTCCATTCATCTGTTCAGTACAAAACGGGTCATCAGCCATAACTATAGTTGTCAACAAAGCAGTTGTAGCCACAATCGATAATAATTTTTTCATTATAATTCCTTTTTTAAAAATAAGGCATAAATGCACTATAATGAGTATACATTTTTATACCTAATATAAGTGTTAGCATAAACTTCTAACCAAAGTTTATTTGCAAAGCCATTTTCCCTACAACAGTAAGGAGTCTTCAACAAAAGATAAAATCTCCTGTTTCATTTGTAATAATATGCCAAAAAAGTTAGTAAATAGTTAGATTTCAATAAATAATAATAGTTTCTAAGTTAATTAAATAAAAAAAAACTATAAATAATCTTTTCACAATTAAAACACGTTATTTTATATTAAAAACCATCAATAATAAACCTATTAATAAAAAACAGTATAAATTATTTTTTATTTATAATAAACAATAATTTAGCTAGACTTCAAAATCTATCACTTTTATTGAAGTTATAGTTTTTCAAAAAAAGTTATAAAAACAGAACTCAGGAAAGTAGGAAAATGAGAAATTTAATACATAACTCACTACTATTAGTAGGGGATGAAGAGACAAAACTTTATTTTAAAGATTATTTTAGAGATATATTTTTGGTAAAAAATAATAGTGAAGCATTATCTATTTGTAAAAAGAAATGTTTTCCTGTCATCTTTATACTCAACTCTATTGATATAGCTAAAGAGATTAGAGAGTATCATAAAAATGCTGTTATTGCTGTTATAGTAGATAAAGTAGACAAAGAGAGCCTACTAAGGGGATTTTTTATTCATATAATAGGCTATATTGAGAGACCTTTTCAAAAGAAGAAAGTAGAAGAGATGCTTTTTTATATTGATAGAGAGATAGAACAACTCAATCCTAATATTGTTTGGTTAAAAGATAACTACTCATTTGATTTCAATAGAAAAATATTGTACGACAATAACCATCATGAGATAAAATTGACAAAAAAAGAGAGGCAATTTTTAGAAACTCTACTACAATCAAAACAGCAATTTGTCTCTAACTCTACTCTTGAATATACTATTTGGGAAGAGGAATCTTTATCTAAAGATTGTAGTGGTCGCTTAAAAGCTTTAATTAATAGTATTAGAAAAAAGTTACCACCCAAAAGTATTATAAATGAGTATAGTATGGGGTATAAAATTATGATGAACTAAGAAACATAAAAAACATTTATAGTCAACTTTAATCTAAAATAGAATACTATTCCTCATGAAAAAAATCCTAATAACAAACGACGACGGCTTCGACTCCCCTGCTCTTTTAGCTCTAGTTGAAGCATTAAAGCCTATAGCAGAAGTAATCACAGTTGCCCCAACTTTAGAAAAATCGGCTTGTGGACACTCACTTACACTTACCAAACCTCTAAGATTTGTAGAACTAAAACCCAATTTTTATAAACTAGATGATGGAACACCAACTGACTGTGTCTTTTTAGCTCTACATAAAATCTATAAAGATGACTACCCTGACTTAGTAATTTCAGGCATAAACATTGGTGCAAATATGGGTGAGGACATCACCTACTCAGGAACAGCTAGTGGAGCAATGGAGGCTGTACTACAAGGTGTTCCTGCCATTGCTGTCTCTCAAGATTTTTCTGATGATATGAGAGAGAAAGAGGGGTTTGACTACAGACTAGCTACCCAAACAGTAGTAACTTTGGTTGAGAAAATCTTTAATGGCTCTTTTCCTCTTAGCCCAAGAAAGTTTTTAAATGTAAATGTTCCTGCTCTTACCCCAAGTGAGTCAAAAGGTTTTAAAATTACCAAAACAGGAAGCCGAGTCTACACTAACGATGCAGACTCTCACATTAACCCTAGAGGTCAAGAGTACTTTTGGATAGGCTTGGTTAACCATAAGTGGAGAGAAACAGAGGGTCAAATGAGCGATGTTCAGGCTGTGAAGAGTGGGTATGTTTCTATTACTCCTATACATTTAGATATGACTTCACATAGAGATATTGAGAAATTAGAACAATGGTTATAACCGTAGGGTGCGATTGCTATCGCACCATCTATACAATATTTAAAACAAAATTTCTATTTTTCCTTATACCTATTTTTGGTGCGATAGCAATCGCACCCTACGACATCTCCTCCAAAATCTCCATAAGAGCCAACTCAGCCCCAACCAAATCCTCCCCAAAAGCCATAACCCCCTCTTCATGCCCTGCCATAACAAACTTTGGATTGCTAAGAGGCTCGATATTAGAGAAGATTCGATTAACCTCATCTATCATCTCTACGCTTCCATACTCTACAGCTTTAGTTTTTAGATAGTCATGAGTTAGCATAAAGTTCCATATCTCTTTAGAGTGTATATGAATCACTGCCCCTATCTTAGAGGAGAGATTATAGATTGTCCCATGAGTCAAAGCCTCACTACTAGGTTTTATGCTTCCTGATGATTTTAAGTAAAATTCTTTATCGTTATACTCTTCTACTAATGAGTAATGCTCCCCTGAAAGTTTAGCTAAATGCCCTGTTTG
>JALVXC010000121.1 GCA_027038275.1 Campylobacteraceae bacterium
TTTTGAAGATATTATTATTTTATGGAGCATCTGCACTCTATTTATGTTTTTAAAGAAGTTAAAATACAAACGCAAATAGAGAGAGTAAAACAAAATTAAACTCTGTCCTACTAAATTTTTGTAAACTTTTTTAACTTCTCAAAAGGGTATTTAATTTATGAGTCTTAATATCAAGCTCAAACACAGAGTAATTTACTCTAAACCCGTAGCCCTCTAAAAGAACGGCTACTTTGTTTCGCTTTTTGGTGTTGCTGATGTCGTAGGTTATTAGGGTTTGCATTAGTTTAGTAAACTATTGAACTTATCTTGCCCCAACCACTTAACCACAAGTTTCAACCGTTGAAACTGCTTCTTCTTTTTCGCATTTAAAGTAGGATAGACCCTCTTAATTGCCTCCTCCAGCTTTGTTCTATCTTCATCAGTAGGGTTTTGAACAGACTTCATAACCCTCTCAATATCTTTTCCATCTTTTGCTTGTGAAAAATCTAATGTTTGATTATCTGTTTTTGGCTTTAATGCTCCACCCATATTTGCTAACTCTTTTTTAGCATCTTCTACAAAAATAGAGTTACTGTAGTTGGCTATAAAATCCTCTAAAGCTTTTTTATAGTACTTCTTGTCAACTCTCTGTACTGCCTCCCATTTAACCCTTGCCTCTTGTCTTTTTTTTTCTTCTTTTTTTCCCTTTTCTTCTTCTTTGATTTCATTAAGTTTTTTATTTATTTTCTCTATAAACTTATGATTTGGATTTTTTTCTTTAAATTCTTCTATATATTTAATATTTTGACTTGATAAAATTACTTCTAACTCCCTCTTCTCTTTTGATTTCTCAACATTAAAATACCCATACCCAACAGAAGTTTTCCCACCAATTCCAAAAATTTCTAAAGATTCAGAGAGTTCACTTTTTACAATATCAAGTATATTGCCTTTAAACTGTTCACTATTTAACTTTATCTCCTCTTTAGTAGCTATTACAACTTCAAATTTAGAACCTTTTAGAGTCAAAAAATTAATCGGATTTGGATTTTGTGTATCTGTTGGAGCTTCATCTCCATTATAATACTTTTGATAATGATTATTCATAATATCAACTTGAATTTTTGGCTCTTTTGTAAAAGCATCAAAAAAAACAACCTTTCCTTTCTGCTCATTAGAGCCAAAAATCTTTATAAATGCACTATCTTCAAAAGCCTTCTCTTCCTTACTATCAAAATACTTCTCTATTATAAAACTTCTTAGAGTTCCTTTGATTGATTGTGCAGGAATATATGGAATACCATATATATGATGAAGTGATATAGAAGTTTCATAAACAGAACCACTACCTATACCTATGGCTAATCTCCAGTTATTGGTTGCTATGAGTGATTCGTTAATTGTATAGATATTTTTGATACTCTCGTAATATTTTTCAACTTTATCTGTCTTTATATTTGTAGAGCCTTTAATGTCTCTAATATTAAATTCATATTTTCCTTTATTAATATTATAATTCTTTTTAATAAATCGATGAAGCCTTAAAAAGAAATTATCAATATCTTTAGCTTTTAATTTCTTTCTTTCCAATAGCTCATTTGTATCTTTTGGTGTAAAATAGTTCATAT
The DNA here is from genome assembly GCA_027038275.1 of Campylobacteraceae bacterium. Lineage (GTDB taxonomy): Bacteria > Campylobacterota > Campylobacteria > Campylobacterales > Sulfurovaceae > UBA1140. The sequence continues at coordinate 1,608 of JALVXC010000121.1, forward strand.
TAACTATCCTTTGAGATTCGACCCTCGGCAAATCGTCTAAGCCAAGAAAACAGAGATAAAACCTCAATAGTTACTTTTTTATATTTTATAGAGTCAAGTTTTATAAGTCTCTCAATCAACTCTTCATTACTCTCAATGCTATATCGTTTTTTTAACCACTCATTTACTTGGTCATATATGAGTGTATAAGTTGTATTGTTTTTTGAGAATATAAAAGCAAAAGTAGCACTTAAACCATTAGTCTGAATAAGAGATGGTATCTTTTTACAATAAGATTTATACTCTGATTGTTTAATCCCTTGATTGGTTATTGCTTCATCTACTTTTTCGTAAGCAAAAATGGCTCTCTCTTTTTCTATATCTCTAATTGGCATGATTTCCTCCTATGACTATAGATACTATTCCTTTTCCAATAGTTGCATTTCCACCTATTTGAATAATGTTAGGAACGGTGATAGTAAAAAAGTGCATTACATCATCTGCTGTAACTAAATCTTTTGCCTCATTAAAATCTACTTGTGCCATCAAGTCAGAAGCCAATGCCAAAGAGTACATAATAGTCTCACTTGGTAGATACTCCTCTGTAAACAAAGCACCTGAAGCTACAACACCAGTTTTGTTATCTATTTTAGTTCGTGTAATAACTTCTGTAGAGAGTGTAATAAAATCTTTAAAATCATCATTAGATAAAATAATTAGCTTATTTTTTATCTCGTTATTATCCAACTCTGTTGCTAAAAACTCTGCTATTTGTTGAGCATTGTCATCTTTTCTAACTGAAATTTGATACTCTTCTAAAATAACACTACCATTATCAATATTGAGTTTTGAATCATTGGTAATTGTATTTTCTACAATAGTAAAGTTTTGTTCATTATCTGATATTTTTAAATCTTTCATAAACTTATCAAGAACTAAAGGACAAGTAACCCAAGCAAAAATATCTTTTGCTGATTTAATAGGAAAAAGTAAAATTCGAGCATCACTAAAGCCCAAAGCTCCTGCAAACTCTTGTGATTTTTTTTCGGTAAATTTCTCTTTTACTAACTTTGGAGCATTACTGTCATCATATCCAAATGTTAAATGTGTTTTTATACTGGTTGTCATATCTCGTCTCTCAAAAGTCTCTCGAATAGAGCCTTTTAAGCTTGAAGCCTCAATCTTTGGAAAGTTTGTATGCCCCTCTCTTTGGATTGGCATATCTACAATTCCTAAATCTGAACCGCTACCTACATGCATAGGTGAAATTGTGTGAATGTACATTAATTTTGCTTTTTTAAACATTGTCTATCCTTTTTTTATTTTTTTATTGGATATGAAATAAATTCCATATCAGTAAGAAGTCTCATTTTGTTTTTTAAATCATTGATATATGTTGCATGATTAAAAGCTCCTCTCTCATAAAAAATGATTCTTAAAATAAGCTCTCCAGATTTTAATCTAGGAGAGTAAACTAAACGAATTTGTCCTATATTAGTAGATTTAAAAATAAAACTATCTTTATCTAAATTTCCACCATGTTTTAAATCATCTTGGTCACTAAGCTTTTTAATATTAGAAATTAAATCATCTGTTTTAGAGATACCATTTTGTTGAATATACTCTTGTAGTCTTTGGTAAAGCTCTTTTATAGTTCTTTCAATTTCTAATCGATTTCCTGCATTCTCTTTACTAAAATTAGCACCCTTTAATACCTCAATAATAATATAATTTTTAAATTTTTCATAAAAAATTTCACCTATTGCATTTAAAGAGACATACTGTTCTTCATCTATCTTGGTAAATTCAACTATATCAGGAAAATCCTCTTTAATAGCATTTTTTCTTTTATATGCTTCCCAATTATCAATCTGTGAAATTTCAGATAAACTGTCTATTATATTTTTGTACTTTTGAAAAAGCGACCAATTTACATTAATTGGAGCTTGTGGTATAGAAATCAACTCATCAGAGTTTTCAAAAATATAATATAGTGGAATATTATTAACTTGTCCAAATATTGTTAAATAAGGGATTATAACTTTATATCCTCCTGTAATATTTAATACTATATTTTCATAATAATATTCTGATATTTTATAAAGTATTCGAATTAAAAAAGATAATCCTTCTTTAAATTTTAAATAATCTTGCACTTGTAATTCTCTGATAATATTATTATCATCAAATTTAACATCTATCCCTTTTTCAAGTAATACTTTTTCGAGAATTTCACAAACCAAAACAGACTCAATAGTATCTGTAGCGATTAAGTAAATTTCTACATTTTCATATTTCTCTTTTAGCTTCATAATGCTTGTAAGTTCTGCACAAGCATTATCTTTTTTAGCAAAAGGGAATAACTTCTCTTTTATATCTTGTATTTCCTCTTCCCATTCGCTATACTCACTATAAGACTCATCTTTTATATGTTTATTAAGAGTCTCATTATTTTTATTATTATAGTTAGTAAATAGCGAAGTACCAACAGTTGTTATAATCTTTTTCATTGAACATCTCCTACTATTACTAAACCGTAACCCTCTTCATTTTTTATATCAGATATATTAGATAAATTAAAAGCCTCTACAACTTTCTCTTTATCTCCCTCTAAAATCTCAAAATAGTAAACACTTCCCATAGGAACAGCTTTCATCATCTTTTTGGGCTCTCTTTTTTTAATATCAAAACCACCAATAGATTGATATTTTCCAATAGCAGATGCTATTAATTTTAGCTTAAAGCCTTTACACTCTCCTATAAAATCATTTTTTTCATCTATCCAATCAGGATACCAACCATTATCAAAAATAGCAGGAGTTAAAAGGTAGAGTTTAAAAGTATTATTTCTTATATTGCTAACAGGTATATCTAACGCTTCTACTTGTTTGTATCTAGCTCCTTTAGCTTCTCCCCCTAGTCTCATTAATCCATTGCTTTCTAAATTTAAACCGTCAAAATCAACAACTATTTTTAAATCTTTGTAGCGTAACATCTCTACTCTATAAAGCAATCCCTCTTCAGTTGTTTTTGTTTGTCTATTTAATCCTATTCCTATTTTACTCTCTCTTGTAATAAAGCTATCTTCTTTTTCAAAAGAACCAATATTTTTACAAGATAAATATCTTGCAAAATTACCCTTTTTCAAGAAAGCACCATCTATACTATCTACCTCTTTTTTTGAAGAGAAGATATATTTTAAAGGATTGTTTGTTAAAACATTTTCTTCTAAATCCAATATTATTACTTTGTTATTTGATTCAACACAATCTTTAGGCAATGTAAAAATTGGTTTTCCTTTATATTGCAATCCAATAAAGTTGATTTTTAAATCTTTTGTTGGGTCATCAGCTTCATTGGCTTTTGAGAGTTCATCAAAATGCTTAGCAAAATAAGTTGCTCTCAATGCACCATAAAGAGTTGATGGTGTAGGCAAGACTAAACTACTACCCCAATTATCATTAGCCTTATCAAAAGGCTTTCCATCTTGAAAAATCAAGGTATCTAAAGCTTCAATCTCTACAATCATTGAATCTCCTTGTTTATAAACTTTACTATGGCTAAAGCATCTGAAAAATATCTAAACTCTTTAGTGTAGAGTGAAGAAACTAACTCTCTCATTTTTTCTACTTCTACATCATCTCTCATTTTTGAGCGTTTTAGAAGTCTCTCTATCTCTGTGGTTATTAAAGATTTTTTCAGATTCAAATTACCATCTTCATCAAGCATTATCAAAAATTCTCTTTCCAAATTAGAGATAAAGGTATCTGAAAAATTCTCTTTGAATTCAATTACAATCTCTTCTACTATTTCAACTTTTTTATGTTTAAAAATGGCTTCTCGTATCTCTCCAGAGCGTTTTAAAACTGTCAAGCAAACCGAATCTTTACCACTATTTTTTTTAGCCTTTTTCTCTGACTTTCTAGCCTCATTCAAAACCGTTCCAAGAGGTGTTTTGTAGTGAGCTATTACAACCCCTGCTGAGAAAGTAAAGTTATCTGTTATATTGTATTGCTTTTTTAGAGGTCGACTAACCAATTCTGTAAACTCACTGTTTAGCTCTTTAAGCACTTCAAAAAGATTATTAATATTGACAAAACCTAAAAAGTCCTCACCTCCTGCATAGACTGTCATACCTTTTGGCTCTTGGAGTATCTCTTTTGCTTTTTTTGCAAAGGTTGCTAAGTTCAGGCTAACATCTTGATGGAACTCTCTTAGTTTACTTGTATCATTAAGTTTTTGACCAGAAAGCCATTTGCCCATATCATCACCATCAAACATAACTACTACATAGTATGAAGTTTGTTTATATTTATCTTTTATCTCTTTTATAAACTCTTTATGCTCTTTTTCGCACTCTATAAGAGGATAATCTATATCATTTTTATCAAAATAGCTTTGAGTTAGATTTTCTTCATAAAAGAGTTGACTATTATTTTGTAAATAGTTGTATTTCTCTCGTATCTCAAGAGGTATATTCATAATAGAAATATCAGATACTGACTCAAAACGGGCTTTTGTTGCTACTCTTTTAATATAACAAACTCCGCAAAGCCCTTCTCCATGCTGTAGATTATCAGATTTTTTAGCCTCTATAAGATTTTTTCTCTGTTCTTCAATGTATAATCTCATAGGCTTTTTATAAACAGCAATATTTCTCTCTCCACAGATGGAGCATTTTCTACCAACTTCACCCAGTTGAGTAAAAAATCGACTATTTTTTGCTCCTGCTAATCGTTTTTCTACCTTATTGTAAGCCTTTTTATACTCTCTATTATATTCACTTGCACTCCAATAGATTTGGAAGAAATTTTCTATATGTTCAGAGATAATCAAACTTTTAGTTCTGTTTAAATTTTTAAAATAGCTCAAAATTTCACTACTCACACCATTAGCAAAGTCTTTTAAATTTTCTATACTATCAAAAGATACTTCTACCAAAAATCTATTGGGGTAAGAGTTATTACCCTCTACTTTTTGAGGAAATATTACAACTGCACCTTTGTTTTGAGCGTATTCTACTCCTACTCTTGACATTTCAGATAATATATAACTTCCACCATAGAGGTCTTTTAGTTTTCTAGCATGTGAGATAAAATCTTGAACAGGGGTTATAGTTAAGAGGAATAAATATTTCATAGTATAGCTCCTGTAAACGCTTCGAGTCGCTTAGTATCAATTTTTTTTGTGGAATTCAAAGTAATAATAATAGGTTTATATTTTTGATTATCTTTAATAATGGAGATATAGACAGGAGAAGCATATCTTCCACCTTGAACTGAACCAAACATTCCATCTCTATTATGATTGTGTGTTGCAGAACTAATAGTTCTAATTAACAAATTCATATTTTGATACTCTTTCCCTATCTTAATATTTTTAATATATGGATAAGAATTATTAGAAGTATAATTAAAGCTTGGATTTATCTCTTTTATAAGATTTCTAACATATTCTTCACTAATACTATTTTGAATTTGAATACTTCCAAAACCTCTACGACTTCGTTGCCCTAATCCCCCTAAAATAGTAGATAGTTCAAAAATCTTTATTATTTTATCTAGCTCTTTACCAATTAGTGTTATTTTAAGATTTTGATTCTCTGTATAGCCACTAATTCTAAAACGACTGTTTTTATGTGGTAAGGGGTCTATCTGTGCTGTTTGTAAACTTGTAGTTATAAGTTTTATCCGAAAACTACTCCTTACAGCACTATCTTCTCCTGCTCCACCAAATAGTTGAGATTCTTGCTCTTTTAACTCTTTTAAAGTCAAGTTACCATGAATAGCTCTCCACCAAAACCTCATAGCACCTTTAATCGCTGGTGGTCTTAGTTCAGCTACACTTGTATTTTCTCCATGTATTAGCATAGGTGTTATAAGTTTACAGTCTACTTCTCTTATTCCCATTAATTACCTCCATTTTCATTTTATCTCCTCAATCTCAATCTTCCCAAGCCCCATTACGGTTTGTTTGCCGACTCCTATTAGTTCGCCTAGTTTAAGTAGGCGGTAGCTCTCTTTGTCTATGTTGTTTACTGCCATTTCGCCTATTAAGCCATCTATGTTTAGAATTTGCTTTTGGCGGTTGCTTTTTCGTTTTAGCTGTTTATATTGTAAGAGTTTAAGAGTTGTGCCGATTTCTGGGGTGTAGTTTAGTTTATGTACTTTTACACCACTGTTTAACTCTTGCTCTCTTTGGTATATAGAGCGTAAAATGTCTTGTAGCTCTAAATTTTCTCTTAGAAGTCTATTTTGCTTTTTTATTCTAAGAGGTGTGAGTAATTTTATCTTAACATTTGGACAAAAGTTGTCTATTTTAAAGGCTTTTGGCTCTATTTTTAAATCTTTAAACTCTTTATTGCTATAAATAGTTGTTTTATTTACTAAAATTTCTAAATTTTCAAAGGTTAAGTTATCTTTACCAATGCCATTTTGGGTTAGCATAGTGTGTAGGGCACTTAAAATATATGGTAACTCTTTTGTTGCTTCGTTAAATAGATATAGTCCAAAGTTGTAATTATTGCTATCTAATTTTACATCGAAACGAAAGGGGTGGTAGTTGTTTTGTTTTTCGTAGAAACTGTAATATAAGCAGTTATCTTTTGCAAAACATCCTTCGCATTTATAGCTTGGATTTATGCAGGTTACTTTTTTGAGTGCATAACCAAAAGCTCCACGAAGCATAGAGCCTGTAAAAAATGGTGGCTTATCTTTAGAATTTACTTTTACTTCAATATAATGGTATTTCATTTCTATGCCTACTAACCTGTGTTCGATAGAGTACCACATTCACAAAAGTCTAAAAATAGGTAAGGTTTTCAAAATCAAATTCGTAGAACTAGCCGTCGCTAATTTGAGGATTTTATTTTGAAAAGATTGCCTATTTTTAGGCTTCCCTTCGGGTTTTACGAGGTTTTCCATATGCTTAGGCAGATTTTCTTAAATTAACCAGTTAGTCCTGCAAAAATCTGCCGTTGCCTATGAAAAACCTCGTAAAATTGTGAATATGGTACTCTGTCGAACTCAGGTTTATAATTAAATTGTATTATAGTAACATATTATATATGTAAAATTTATCAAACAGTAGCAATATGTTTGTACTATTTTTAAATTTAGTATTATCGCTACATATTTATCTATTAATGCATAACAGATGCAACCATAATTAGTGAACCTACTACATATAATATCTGAATTGAAGAGAGTATAATTCCTACAATACCAAAGGCACTCTTT
>JALVXC010000122.1 GCA_027038275.1 Campylobacteraceae bacterium
ACGCTCTTATGCTATCTTTTTGGGTTATCCCTTAGTTGGTGTTTTACTACTGATTCTTATGGGTACATTGGTATCTATTTTAGTACCTGCACTAGATGGTACAGGACACTCTGCATTAAATGAAACAACATTAGCAATAGGTAGCATTATATTTGGGTTACTAGTCATATTTGGATACATATATATAATTGCACTTGTTAGAGCAAAATCAAAAGAGTATATTATTGGCAATAGCTATTATGGTCAAGGTTCATTCTCAACTGAACTAGATACAAAAGAGTTTATTAAAATTTATGCTAAAGCATTTGGACTTATATTAATACCACTTATTATTATGGTTGTAGGAGTGTCGTCATTACGCTATGGTGGAGGAGGAGCTGAAATAATTTTTATTGTAGGTTATTTGGGTACACTCATTGGTATGTTGGTTATTATGGCGTATGTAGTAAGTCGAGAGAGAGCCTATATTTACGAAAACACACTGCTTGATAATAAAATTGCATTTAAATCAACTCTAGGTGCTAGAGAGTTTGCTTTTGTTATGTTTACCAATTTTCTTTTGGTTGCATTTACAATTGGATTAGCTACGCCATGGGCAAAAGTAAGAGTAGCTAGATTGATGTTAGCTAATACTTTAGTAGATACTTCTGTGGGATTTGATGAGTACATTACACAACAACAGAGCAGTGTTAGTGCTATAGGTGAGCAGATTGGTGAAGCATTTGATATTGATATAGATATTGGATTCTAGTTATGATTCAGGGGTACTGGCATCCAAAAGGGAGTGCGTCTCGTTTTAGTGCTACATTTGATGTGAATGATTTACAACGATATAGTGTTGCTTTAGAAGATGGAACTACCTATCGTGGAGATGTCTCTAAGTTAGATATCTCTGAACGTTTAGGTAATGTGGCAAGAAAGATAACGCTTGAAGATGGCTCAATTTTTACAACATTGGAAAATGATAAGGTTGATGAACTCTTTAGGGGAACACAAAAGCTCAACAGTTTTATTCACTATTTAGAGACACATTACCGTGCTATTTTTGTTGCTGTTATAGTAACATTTGCTAGTGGATTTGCCTTTTTTAAATGGGGAATTCCTTGGACTAGTGAAAAGATAGCTCATGCTCTGCCTTATGAAACCAATGAGTTAATTGCCTCTGGAAGTATGAAATTTCTTGATAAAGCGATGTTTGATGAGAGTAATTTAAGTAGAGAGAAGCAACAGAGAGTCTCAAAACACTTTTATGATAAATTAGCACTTTTAAGTCTAAATGATGAGAAAAAGATTGTCTACAAGTTACATTTTCGTTCATGGAAAATGGGTGGCACAGAGATACCAAATGCCTTAGCTCTACCATCTGGTGATATTGTTGTAACTGATAAATTTATAGAGTTAGCAAAAAATCAAGATGAGATAGATGCTGTACTTCTGCATGAGATGGGACATGTAGTCCACCGACACGGTTTAGAGATGATGATAGAGGGGACATTTATAACTGTTGCTGTTATGATGATAACAGGAGATACAAGTGGTATGGGCGATTTTGGTGTAGGTCTAGGTACAGCTTTGGTTAGCTCTTCATACTCTCGTGGTCATGAGTCCGAAGCAGACAGATATGCCTTCGATAAGATGCTACAGGCTAAGATTGACCCTAAATCATTCTCTAATATTATGCAAAGAATGACAGAGTATATGGCTAAAGAGAATAATATCTCTTCAGAGAGTGATGATAAGTTTTTAGACTATTTTGCTTCACACCCCTCTACCAAAGAGCGTATAGAGATAGCTAACAGATATAGTGAATGCTTTAAAGCTGGTTTGAGTGTCTGTAAATAGTTTTAATTTAGTTTATAGCCTACGCCCCAAACAGAGCTAATATACTCTTTAGTTCCATCGGGGTCTATCTTCTGTTTAAGACGATTGATTGCAACATTAATAGTCTTTCCTTGTGACTCTTCGGAAATTTCATTAACTAAAAACTCTCTTTGGAGTGCTTTGTTAAGGTTTTTCATAAAGGTATGAAGTAGATTAAACTCCATTTTGGTAAGTTTTATAGGTTTGTTGTCTATAAATAGAGTCTGTGCCTCTACATCTAAAAGTAGGTCGCGATGTTTAAGTTTTGCCTGTTGAGTAACCCCTGAACGTCGTAAAATAGCATTAACACGGTGAAGTAACTCTTGCATACGAAAAGGTTTGGTAATATAGTCATCTGCACCACGAAGATAGCCCTCATCTATAGCTTGGTCACTATCTTTAGCTGTTAAAAAAATAACAGGTACATCGTACCCTTTCTCTCTCATCTGTGCTATAAACTCAGAGCCTTCAACCAAAGGTAGATTTCTGTCAACAATAAGTAAAGAGGGACTCTCCTCTTCTAAAAACTGCTCAACCTTATGTGTTGAGCCAAAGCCAATGGTCTGAAAACCAGCTTTTTGAAGATGATACTCTAGTAGTTCTAAAATATCCTCTTCATCTTCAATAATAACAATTTCAATAGAAGAGTTTTGATTTTTCATAAGGGAAGTATAGCAGATTAACAACAAAGCAATGCTTTGTTGTTTTGAGTTCTACGCCCCAATACCTTTAATAATAAAGAATATAATAGCAGAAAGCACAGCAGCAGCAGGAACAGTAATAATCCAAGCCGCAACGATTTTGTTAACCATACCACGTTTTACATAGGTCTCTTTAACAGCTCTTTTTAAAGCTTTTGTCTTTTTCTTCTCATACTTAATAGTTTCAAAAAGCTCTAATTTTCTTTGAGCATCATCACCTATGTTTTCTAGTTCATCTTTAAGTGCTTGTACCTTTGCACGTTGTTTCTCTAAAGCAACACGTTTCTCATCTGTCCCTTTTCTATCTAGCCACTCTCTTAAAAAACCAACACCAAATACACCACCAACAGCAATATGTGTAGATGATACAGGTAACCCAAGTTGAGAGGCAATAACAACAGTAATAGCAGCAGCCATCATAATAGAGAAGGCTCTCATAGGGTCAAGCTCTGTAATCTCTGAACCAACCGTTTTAATGAGTCTTGGACCAAAGAGAGTAAGACCAACAGAGATACCAACACCACCTGTAACCATAACCCATAGAGGAATAGAGGCTTTAGCAGAGATAGTAGCATGAGAGAGTGCATCATAGATAGCAGCTAGAGGACCTACTGCATTAGCAACATCATTTGCACCATGAGCAAAACTTAACATTGCAGCTGCAAAGATAAGTGGAATAGTAAAGAGTGTGTTAATGGCACTTCTATCATTCTCAAGGTTTCCAATCTTTGAGCTAATTCTAGGCTTAACAAGAACATAAGTTATAATAGCTCCAATAAGACCAAACGAAGCAGCAACACCAATAGTTGGTTTTTTACTCTCTGGCAAGAAAGGTAAAAACTCTAAAACATCTTTCCAGATATGCTTAAACCCTTTAAGTGTAAGGTAGGTTAAAAATGCCCACGCCATAACAGAGACCAAAATGGGTACCATCTTTTTAGCAGCACTCAATCTATCATCTTTGTAGAGGATTTGTGACTTAATAATATATAGGAAACCAGCAGCAATAAGCCCACCAAGAACAGGAGAGATAACCCATGAAGCAACAATTTTACCCATAGTTCCCCAAGATACAATGGCAAATCCACCTGCAGCAATACCTGCACCCATAACACCACCAACAATAGAGTGTGTAGTAGAAACAGGAGCTTTAAGTGCTGTTGCTAAAGTTAACCACATAGCAGCAGCTAAAAGAGCAGCAGCCATAGCATATACAAACATCATTGGGTCACCTGAGAAGGCTACAGGTTCAATAATACCTTTTTTAATAGTCCCTACAACATCTCCCCCTGCAAGTAGTGCCCCACCTGCTTCAAAGATAGAAGCAATAACAATAGCCCCACCAATGCTTAACGCTCCTGCACCAACTGCTGGTCCTACATTGTTAGCAACATCATTTGCTCCAATATTCATTGCCATGTAAGCACCAAAGATTGCCGCCATCATCAAAAAGCTTGAATGTGCTACGCCTCCAAATGCTGTGTGAACATAGTAGGCAACTCCAACAGCAAAACCTGCACCTAGTAGTGTTTTGATAAGATTATTCATAAGGTAAATCTCCCTCTAGTTTTTTAGTTTGATAATTCTATAACAAAAAAGTTACCAAATGATTACAAAAGCTACCCTATTAAAAAAACAAATTTAATGTATAGTTCTAGTCTGTTTTGCGTCATATCCATAAACATCAGGAAAATAGTAGAGTAGACCATCTCGTTTAACTCTAGCTGTCAGATAGACAATATGTACAGGTACAGGTTGAGTAAGATTGTATTGGGTCTTTGTCTTTCCTTGTAAAATGCGTTTTGCTCGGTTGTAGTTAATTCTAGGTTCATGTTTCGCAAATGTAGCTAAAAATGCTCTAGGCTGTGCAATTCTAATACATCCATGAGAAAATGCTCTAAAGCCCTTTTTAAAATACTTCTTTGCAGGTGTATCGTGAAGATATACAGCAAATTGATTTGGGAATTTAAATTTAATTTTTCCTAAGGCATTTTTGCTTCCTGGTGGTTGCACAAATTTATACTTTTTTGTTTGACCTGTTTTTAGAACTCTAGCCCAATCTACTTTTGTGGTATCTATAGAGGGGCTCTTAAGAGAGTAGCTCGTTCTAACCTCATAACCCTTCTCTGTAAGATAGTTTGGATTTTTTAGCATCTTTGGAATTAACTCTTTTTGAACTATACTATCTGGAATAAGCCAATAAGGGTTAAGTACAATAAATGAGATTTTATTTGAGAAGATAGGTGTATGGTGTTTTTTATCTCCTACAACAACTCTCATACTCAATTTTTGCTGATTATTTTCTCGGTAGAAGAGTCTAAACTCTGGAATATTAACCATAACGTATCTATCTTCTGGTTGGTCTGGAAGTCGTTTAATTCTGTCCATATTAAGTAAAATCTTTTTAATCTTCCAATTAACAGATAAGTTAAGTCGCTTTCTTGTAACACTGTTAATAGAACCTGTCTGTGCTAGACCATGACGCTTTTGGAAATGCTTTACAGATTTTTTAAGACAGTTATCATACGTTGAAGTTATATTTGAGCAGAGGTAGTCTCCTTCACTTTGTAATCTTTGAGCTAGTTGTTTTACAATTTTTCCTGAACGACCATATCGTAATTGAGATGAGTTTGGAATCTTTTTCCACCCTCCAAGTGCCTGAACCTTTCTTAGTCTGGATAGCTCCTTTTTTAGTTTTTTATAGTTAAAACTACTAGGTGTAGTAATGTCAATAACATAAGGGATTCTATATCGTAAAAGCATATCAGCAATATCATATTTTGGAGTATGAGTAATCCAGTCTGCATTAATGTGATTTCTTTTTAATGAAGCTAGTTTTTGTCTAAATGACCACCAGTTAATAGCCCCATAGAGATGATGTTTCATAAACTTATAGTATAGACTTGTTAACTTCAAATCTAACGTAAGCTCATGGTCAAGAGTACGATTTTTTGTAGTTGCAATCTCCTCTTTAATTGCTCTATACATTTTTTTGATTGGTCCAGAGTTTTCTAAAGTATCATCTTTTTTAATACTATTAAAGAGGTCATATACAGCTTCTTTTTTAATGCCTTTATAGTTAAACCATATTGGACGATACTCATGACGCTGATAGACATCTTGAATAAACTCCTTATTGGAAATATGAGCAAAAGTCTGAGCTTCATTAGTAATAATTTTAGACATTAAAGCTTTTACACTCTTCTCATCATAAATTATTTGGGTAAAAGTGACACTGTTATCATATTTTTTATAGTTATTAGTTGCATTTTGAAAGTTGTCATTAATCTTATTTAACTCTTCAGTCGAAGATAGAGTAACAGCCTCAAGAACAACAGCCAACGAAATAGTTAAGATAATAAATAGAATATTTTTAAATAAATGCACAGGAACCTTTTTATACTATTAAAGTAAATTAATAAATTGAACTTTATGAGTATATCAAAAAAAAGAAGAAAAAAAGAAACAAAAATTTAAATAATAATAAAAAATGTTGAATTTAATTCATTATGCTTCATTTTAGTTTGAAGCATAACGAAAATTATTATTAACAACACGTCTTCCCCATAAGAAACGCTCTTTATAAAAAGGCTTTTTATTAAAATTGTAGATAACCACTTTTTTACCAGCAGAACTAGCATGAATAAAGTTACCATTTCCTAAATATATACCCACATGACTTACTCTTCCTGTTCGTTTTTTATGGGTATCAAAAAACATCATATCTCCTGCTTGAAGATTGTTAAAAGATACATACTCTCCAACTCTTGCTTGGTCTCTTGAGACTCGTGGTATGTTAATACCTACATCACGAAAAACCCATTGAGTAAAACCTGAACAGTCAAATTTATCTGGTCCTGTTGCACCCCAAACATAGGGAACACCTAAAAATTTTTTTGCTATGTGTTCAACTTTTTTAATTGTATAGTATCTATTTGGAATAGGTTGATGTTGTCTATAGGATATATACTCATATCTAGTTGGTGTAGGTTGTGGTTGATGTTGATATGAGATATACTCTATATCTTGTATTGCCTCATCTTGTGCTACCTCTTCATTATGAAAATTTATATTGTTTTGATTAGGATTTATAATAGGTTCTGCAATTCCCATAATATTATATATTGATACTTCTGGCGATTTAATTTTTTTCTCTTGGTTTGAACAAGCAGAAAAAAACAGTAGAGAGCTTATAATAGTTATATTTAGTAATTTTTTCTTTTTCATTCATATAGTATAGCTAGGAAATAGGGCCTAAAGAGTGAAAAAAATTAAAACAAAATCAATTTTTTTAAAAAAATAATAATAAAATAATAGATATTATTAAATAAGATTTTTAAATTTTCCTAACATGTTGATTTTTATTATATAAATCCAAATACTATTATTATGCTATATCTCAAAATTTTTCTTGACAGAAAATTAAAAATGAGATATTCTTCTAATAATGATTTGTAGAACAAAAATTAACTACATATTTAATTTTATTTCTCAAGCTAGAAAAAAAGGATACTCTTATGTTTAACAAAAAATTTGTCATCACTGCAATTTTACTGCTACTATTTCTTTTAGGTGTTCTCTTTAGGGAAGAAATATGGAATAACATCTCATCTGTTGATAAGATATCTACACTGATTGAGAATGATTCAAAATCAGTAGAGTACTATAAACGTGCATGTGAACTTCAAGATGCTGAAGTTTGTAATAAGTTAGGAGATATGTATCAAAATGGTAATGATGTCTCCGTTAATGATGAAGCTGCAGTAAAATACTATACTAAAGCTTGTGCATTGGAGCATGGTGCAGGGTGTAATAACTTAGCATATATGCTTAATAAAGGGCGAGGTGTTGAACGTAACAACTGGAAAGCTCTTAAACTTTACAAAAAGGCTTGTAAATATGGTGAGATGGAAGCGTGTTACAATGTTGGGGCAATGTATTTTCATGGAGAGGGTACACGTAGAAATTACTACAATGCGGCCTACTATTTTAAGAAAGCTTGTAACAATGGTATAGGTGCAGGGTGTAATGACCTTGGATTTATGTATGAGCATGGTAAATATGTAAAGAGAGATATAAAAGAGGCTATGTCTCTCTACTCTGATGCTTGTGATATGGGAGAGGTTTCAGGTTGTAATAACTTAGCCTATCTCTATGAGTCAAGAAAACATGAAGTTCAAGCTAGAAGTTTTTATAGAAAAGCATGTGATTTGGGTGATGCTCCAAGTTGTAACCGTTTAGAGAGTGTATTGGGTAACAAAATTAAAGCTATAGATACACAAACAGAGCTAGAAGAGGCGACAAAAGCTTGTAGACTTTCAACACAGGGTGGAACTATGTGCTATAAAGTAGGACTCTACTATGAGAAACATGATGAAAATGATAAAGCAAGAGATTACTTCCAAAAAGCTTGTGATAGAGGACAGAGTCAAAGTTGTAAACATCTAGGAGATTTATTTAGAGGGGAAGATTAATATTTTAATTGGTGCGATAGCAATCGCACCCTACGGTTAATCTGCTTCTAAAACAGCTCCTGAACTTGCATTGGTTACTAAGGCTCTATATTGTCTTAACCATTTACTCTTAAGAGGTTTTACTATTGGTGTAAAGTTCTCTCTTCTCTTTGTAATTTCTTCATCCGATAGATTTACCTCTAAGATATATTTGTCAACATCAATATGAATCTCATCTCCATCTTCAAGTAATGCAATCATGCCACCCTCAGCAGCCTCTGGACTAACATGACCAATACTAGCTCCTCTTGTTGCACCAGAGAAGCGACCATCGGTAATAAGAGCGACTTTATCACCTAGACCCATGCCCATAATAAGACTTGTTGGACTCAACATCTCTTGCATTCCAGGTCCTCCACGAGGTCCTTCATAGCGAATAACTACTACATTACCAGCTTTTACTTTTCCTGCTAATATACCCTCTATTGCCTCATCTTGTGAGTTAAAGCAGACAGCAGTTCCTGTAAATACACGTTCACCTGTAATTCCTGCTGTCTTAATAACAGCTCCCTGTTCAGCTAAGTTACCATAGAGAATAGCTAGTCCACCAACTTCTGAATAGGGGTTGTCAATAGTGTGAATAATTTCTGTATCTACAATAGTTGCATTGGCAATTCTCTCTTTTAACATCTCACCTGTAATTGTAAGATTATCTAGTAAAATGTCATCACCACGTTTATTCATCTCGTGCATTACTGCACTAACTCCACCTGCTTTGTCTATATCTTGCATATGCACAGTAGTTA
>JALVXC010000123.1 GCA_027038275.1 Campylobacteraceae bacterium
TTTGGGTCATAATCTTTGGGTTTACATCTATACCCCTCAACGACCTCTGAACCCATCTCATTTATTTGAATTTTATCTTTTTTTATAGGAGTTGTTAGGTTAGGCATTGGGTATCCTTTTTTCTATAACTAAATTTTCAATTTTTTCTATCCATTTAGAAAATCTTGGAGATTGTTCTATAACTCTATCAAGACCTATCTCTTCAATAATGCTATATCCATGAAAGACTTTATCAAAAGCTTCATCATAATCATCAAAAAATTTAATTATTCTTTTTGATGGTGCTGTCTCTTTAGAGTTATTTATATCTTCAATATTTCCACCACAAGAGCTAATAATATTTTCCATATCTATTTTTGCTTGAAAGCTATCAAAATACTCTTTATAATAATCAGGACTACTAAAAAGTAGTGTTTCAAATTCATATTTTTGGATATATGGGATAAATTTTCTATTGTTAAAAAGTTCAAACATTTTTTGCTCTAACTCATCAGCAGTTATATCTTTTACACCATCAAATCCATATAAATCATAAAAAGTTGTCACATAGTCAAAACTTGGTAATAGTTTTGTAACTTCACTTTTGACTCTATCTAAATTAATGCAACCTCCTTTATGTTTCACTCCACATTTTTCTCGTTTGGTTGTCACAACAATAGGAGTAAGTTGAATGCCTTTTGCTAAAAAATAAGGAGCTAAAATCTGTTTAGAAAATTCATCTTCGGTCTGTCCCTCTACTGAAATAGCAACTCTAATCATAAGTTGGTACTCCACCAATTAGATTTTTTTGCCAAATATCTCCTAGACTATACTCTTCTAGCCATTGCCTATAATCTTCCTCTTTTAATCGTTTAAATTCTGAATGATTATCAACTCTGTCAACAACAATTAAATCTTCAATATCAAACTCATCTGCTAAAGTAACCGATTGAGTAGAAGCTATAATTTGAGTTTTTCTTGATACTTTTCTAAACATGGAAGCCAAAAGTTTAAGAGCAAAAGGGTGTAGCCCAAGTTCAGGCTCATCTAAAAGTATAATGGTTGGTAGATTAGGTTGTAAAAGTAGTGTTGTCAAAAGAATAAAACGCAAAGTTCCATCAGATAAATCATTGGCATCAAAATACTCATCTGTGCCTTTATGTTTCCATTTCAGTTTAATAGTATCTTGATTATATCGTTCAGGTTCTAAAATAAAATCTTGAAAAAATGGAGCTACTCTTTGGATTGTTTTGACTATCTCTCTGTAAGATTTAGGATTAAACTCCATAATGCACTTTAGAAAAGCAGAGAGATTTGCACCATCAGGAGCTAGAATTTCACAATCATTAATATTGCAGGTCTGTTTGACTTTGGCTGTTGTGCTTGTATCATGAAAATGATAGACTTTCCAATCATGAATATATTTGATAATATGCCCAGATATTGAGTGAAAATAGAAACGGGTAAATTTAGGTAATTTAGACTCTAACTCACCACCTTTTGCTAATTTCTCCTCTTTTAGTTCATTGTCCTTTTTAAAATAGACTATCTCTTTTTTGAAAATCAGACTATCATCATTATTAGGAATAAGTGTGCAATCATATTGATTAGGAGGAAAAGATAGAGAGAAATCTAACCTATCTGTATTTTTTCTACCAAAGTAGAGTATTTTATTTGCTCCACCTTGTTGTGCTATATAGAGTTGTAAATCTTTGTCTACTATCTTTTTCATAAATTTAAAAAAACTAATAAAATTGCTCTTACCAACACCATTTGCACCAATAATTATATTTAATGGTCGCAACTCTAAATCTAATGATTTTATAGATTTATAACCATTAATTTTGATTTGTGTTAAGTGTCCTAAACTGTTACTCATTATCGTCTCATTATTTTTTATTATATTATATCAAAAAGAGCTTGTTACTCTTTTAGGGCATCTATCATCTGAAAATACCCAATCATAGCTTCAAAGCAGACTCTCCA
>JALVXC010000124.1 GCA_027038275.1 Campylobacteraceae bacterium
AATCACCTCCTCTTGTTGCTCTCTAAAGTTTTCATGTCCAAAGTAGTATTGTAGGGTCTCTAGTTTATTCATGTTGTAATAGTAGCAAAAGATTTTTTGAAAAAGAAATAATCTGTCAAATTGTCATATTTGTTAAATAGTATAAGCTTCTCACAATAAAAAATACTAAAGATAAATCATCTACTTAATTGTGTTAGTAAAGATTACAATTATTGATATTTTTTTAAGAAATATTTAATATTTATATATCAAAATTCTATATTATGTTAAAATTTAAAATTAAATATATATATTAAGGAAAAATTATGCAAAAAATAGTCGTATTTCAACTTTTTTTGTTTTTAACACTTTTAAGTGGAAGAATCATTGAGAGTGAGATAGGTATTAATATGGGTTTAAACTCAACTAAAAATGAGAAGGGTTTTAAGTTTAAAAACTCTACTCTAGGTATTACTTATCAAGATAATAGATATATGATTATGCCAAGAGTAGACTTGGAGTATGTACGTGTTAAAAATGACTATGCTACCTCTCTCTTAAAAGGTTCTATAAATGCTGTTTATGAGTATGAAAATAGAACTTATACTGTACCTTATATATTAGCAGGAGTAGGATATGAACATGTTGGTGGAGCAACACAAAATGTTTTTGAGAGTCACTCTTTTGTGCAAGGAGGTATTGGTGTTTGTGTTGATTTAAAACAAGGATTTAAAGCACGAGTTGAGGGGAAAATGCTTCAAGTGATAGCTAGTTCAAAAGAGGGAAATGAAGCAATGTTAACAGCTGGGATAAGTATGCCTTTATCTTATCAGGATTTTCGTCAAAAACGACCTGAAATTGTTAAAAGAGATATAGCTACTCCTAAGGTTAAAGTAGTACCTATTGTAGTACAGCCACCTAAACCAAAATTTGTTTATGTAAAAAATAATGAGTGTTCAATTAAGATAGATAGACCAGATTTTGATAGAGATGGTGTTGAAGATAGATTCGACCAGTGTCCTGCTACTCCATGTAATTTTACTGTTGACCGTTATGGTTGTCCTGTAAAGACAACTTTAAGAGTTAATTTTAGAAGCAATTCTTCAAAGATAGAGAGCTATTCTATTAATAAAATAGACATATTTGCCAATTTTCTTTTAGAAAATAGGGGAAGTTTTGTAAAGATTATTGGACATACTGATAGTAGAGGTTCAGCTAAACATAATATGGAGCTCTCTTTGGCACGAGCAAACTCAGTAGTGAGAGCATTGATTGAAAGAGGAGTAAGTGCATCACGTTTAACTGCAAAGGGCAGAGGAGAGAGTCAACCTATTGCTCCTAATACAACGGTAGAAGGTCGAGCTATGAACCGTCGAATAGAAGCACTATTGAG
This sequence comes from Campylobacteraceae bacterium, assembly GCA_027038275.1. Lineage (GTDB taxonomy): Bacteria > Campylobacterota > Campylobacteria > Campylobacterales > Sulfurovaceae > UBA1140. The sequence continues at coordinate 1,373 of JALVXC010000124.1, forward strand.
TTATCCTACTGAGGGGAGAAGATAGAATATGAGAATTTTAGAATTTAAGATGTTCTATAGATTATTGCTCTCTCTTATTTTAATTGTTTTTTTAGGTTGTGGAAGTGATAGGGCAGATATATCCTCTGTTGATAGTGATGGAGATGGATTAGCTGATAGAGTAGAAGCAGTTTTAGGAACTTCTGTTACTAATGCAGACAGTGATGGTGATGGTATTAAAGATAATGTTGAAGCTAACAGAGATAGCGATGGTGATGGTATTAATGATGCTTTAGAGTCTATTTTAGAAGATAGTGACCATGATGGAGTAGTTGACCAACTTGATGTAAATAACAGTAACCCTACTAACGATAGTGATGGGGATGGTGTCTCCAATCAACATGAATTACTTGCAGGAACTGACCCTTTAGACCCAAATGACACTCCGAATATAACAGATGATAGTGACCATGATAATTTAGCAGATGTCAATGGAGATGGAGTGAATGATAACGGAACAGATAGCGATGGAGATGGAATAAACGATAATGCTGATTCAGATGTTAATGGAGATGGGGTAGTAGATAATGGAGTTGATAGTGACGGTG
>JALVXC010000125.1 GCA_027038275.1 Campylobacteraceae bacterium
GGTGCTTATGTTTTATGTTCATTTCGCTTCTTACTAACTTCTCGTGTCTTTTTTTAATCTTTTATTCATGGTTTTTTCTCGTATTTTACTATTTTTTTTCTGATTTAGGTTGTGTAGAAAGGTATGCTTGTTGATGAGATTGAGGAGGATTAGGCTTAACGCTGATTTTGATATAATGTGTTATAATCATTCAAAAAAGAGGTTTCTAATGCAAACGATTACACTACCAACCATAGAAGTTGATAACTCTATTTTGCTATCTCTAAAATCATCAGCCGAAGAGTTAGCCTATAAGATGAAGTTCTATACTGCTGTTGCACTTTACCAAAAACGAAAACTCTCATTGGGAAAATCGGCTGAATTTTTAGGAATGGATAGATTAGATTTTATTAAAGCTTTGCAACAAGAAAATATACCTATTTTTGACTACTCAAATAATGAAATCAATGAGATAACAGAAGATGCAGAGTCTCTTTCAAAGCTTTTAAAATGATAATTGTATCGAATACTACACCGATTATAACTCTTTGCTCTATTGATAAGCTCAATATTTTAAAACACTTTTTTGAAAAAGTCTATATTCCCCAAGCTGTTTATGATGAAATCAAATCTAAAAAGGCTTATGGTTACAGAGAGATTGATGATGAGTTTTTTGAAGTCATAACCATAAAAGACTCCTTTGCACAAAATATTCTACTCAATGATTTAGACTTAGGAGAGGCTCAAACGATTGTTTTAGCAAAAGAGTTAAATGCAGATATAGTACTGATAGATGAGACTATAGGGTACAACATTGCCCGTTCTCAACAACTAAATGTCAAACGAACTCTCTCATTTTTAATAGTTGCAAAAGAGAGAGGTTTAATAGAAGAGATTAAACCTCTGTTAGAGGAGATGATAGAAAAAGGGCGTTGGATTAGTCAAAGAGTTTGTAATGATGTTTTGAGAATTTGTGGGGAGTTGTAGGGTACTGTTTTCCAACGCACCGTTAAATGAAATTGGCATAGAGGGAAGTTTCGCCGAAAGGCTTATTAAAAATAGGGAGAGTAAAATAAAATGGGAAAAGAAGAAAACACAAAAGTAATGTGGTATGATGTTTATCGTGAGTTAGCTAAGTTATTAGCAAAAACAAATGGTGAAGAGTTATATAAATCATGTTTAGAAAATGATGAGTTTAAAGGCTATCACGCTTGGTCAAAGAATTTTTTTGAAACAGAAAAAATTCACAATGAGGTTGGTACTTTTGACCCTCTACAGGTTTTTGCTAGTTTTAATGGTTTTGGAATGAGTGATAGTGTTCGTACTAAGAAGATTAATCTCTATTTTGAAATACTCGGTTCTGAAAAAAATTATAAAAACATAGATTTTTCAGGTTGTCCAACCCCTATGATATTACATTTAGTAGCTATTAGAACAAGAATAGGCTGGAACACAGAAAAGTATATTAAAGAGCATGGAAAGAATGCTCATGTTAACCTTGAGGAAGAAAAAAAAGCTCAAGGAAAAATATGGAAAGCTTTTAAACAAGTTATTAAAGAAGACTATTCATCTATTGACTTTGAAGACCTAAAAACAGTTTTTGGTGTTAATTTAAACTCTTTTTCACTGCTTCTATTTTGGATAGACTCTCGAAATTTTTTACCTTTAGATAAGAATACTTTAGCTCTTTTTGAAACAAATAATCAAGATATAGCTAAAACTATTCAAACTTGGGATGAATATTTAAAATTTTTAAAACTAAAAGATACAGATATTTATCAAATTATTACTTCTATGGCTTGGGAGGGGTGTTCATATGAGACTCTTAGTAAAAAAACGAAAGAAGTATTAGCAGAATTTGGTATTAAAAAATGTCCCCAAAAGAGTTTAAAAATAATAGCTATTAAGCCATTAGAGGGTTGTAATAAAGATTTTTTAAAAGGTTTAAAAGAGAACCAAATTTATCTTTTTGATAAAGCATACTCTATAGATGATAATGGAAATATCACCTACCATAAAGAGAAAGATATACAACTTTTTAATCAAGATGGTTTACAAGTAAATATAAATGCTATTGTAGGGAAGAATGGTACGGGTAAAAGTACATTGATTGAGCTTTTTTTAGCTATTATTAACAATGTGACTTATCAACAACAAAATAAAGATTGTATAAAATATATTGAAAATTTAAAAGTTGAATTTATTTTTGAAGATTTACATATATATAAAGTCAAAGTTGCAAATGAAACTATAACACTATTTGAATATATTGATAATAACAAGTGGAAAGAGATTAAAAATTTAAATCATAAACAATTTTTTTATAATATTTTAGTTAATTATTCAATTCATAGTTTAGATAGCAGTAAGAATAGTTGGATAAATTCACATTTTGATAATAAATGTAGAACAGATATTATGATTGAGCCATTTAGAGAAGATGGAAATATTAATATTCAAGAAGAAGAAAAAAGAGTTAAAGAGAGATTGATTGTAAATCTTTTAGAACCTGAACCTAGCAAAGAAGATGAGTATAGTTTTAGACAATTAACAGATAGATATAGAGCAATTAAATTACTAAGTAATTCAAAGCTTAATAAAAGTAAAAAAAATAAAAGTTTACTAATTTTTTATTCTGATACAAATGATTTAAAAGACTGTTTTAGTGAACATAAGATAGAAGAATTATCAGAAAAAATAAATGATTCTAAAGATGATGATAAATCAATTAAAGATTTTATTCCAAATAACTATTTTAATGATATTCTTTTAGATAATGATATTAAATTCTCTCAATTAAGCTCAGGAGAAAAACAAAAAATATACTCTATAAACTCTATTGTTTATCACATAAAAGAGATAGACAGAAAAAAGAAATACAAACATATTAACCTCATATTAGATGAGATAGAACTCTACTTTCATCCTGAACTACAACGAACCTATATTAGTGATGTTATTAAAGCTATTAAAAAAGTAGGAACAGAAAATATATTGGGAATCAATATAACATTTATAACTCACTCACCATTTATACTCTCTGATATTCCTGAAAGTAAGATACTCTTTTTAGATAAAGAGAGTAAAGATATAGATGCAAAAACTGTACCCCAAGAAAGAAGTGTTAAAACCTTTGGAGCAAATATTCATACTCTTTTGAGTGATAGCTTTTTTATGGAAAATGGGCTAATGGGGGAGTTTGCAAAGGGTAAGATAAATGAGATTATAAATTTTCATAAAGAAGTAAACATAGAAAATAAAAAAGAAAAGCCTAATTTTGTATCACTTCAAGAAGAATATGAAAAGCATAAAACTAAATTTTGGAATGTTCAATCTATTATAGGAGAAGATTATCTAAGACAGGTTATTAAAAACCATTTAAGAGATATAGAAAATATTTTATTGGGTCATAATGGAGCTAAACAAGAAGAGATAAAACGAGTAGAAGCTTATTTAGAGAGTTTGAAAAAATGATTAAAATAGCCTACAAAAAAAACATCACTCAAACCTATTATGACAATTTAGCAAATCGTAAATTCCAAAAAGAGAACAATAAAACTCTAAAAGAGCTTTTCGATGAAAAATTTAAAACTGAATTTGATTGCACTTTAGAGGATTTACTCTATGGCTCTTTTGAAAAACTACAAGAGATAAAAGATAGACTAGGAGATATGTCAAAGCGAGATGATGTAAAAGCACTTTTTAAATACGAAAAAAAATTCCAAGAGCATATTTCTAAATTTTTTGAACAGTATGTAGAAGTACACACTTGCTACTTTTGTAATATTGAGTTTATCAATACCTTTATGACAAAAGATGAAAAGATTAAAAATGGATTTACACTTGACCACTATATTGACAAAGGGAAATACCCATATTTGGCATTGAGTCTATATAATTTAATTCCCTCTTGTTACACTTGTAACTCAAAAGTTAAAAGAGTTCGTAGTGTTGAAACTCTCTCTCCTGCTTCTACTCATTTTGATTTTAATAACAAAGTGAAGTTTAAAACATTTATGCAAAACAGAAATCTACAGATAGATTGTGAAGAAGATTTTGATTTGTTGCTCAAAGAGGATTTTTCAGATATTTACAAGCAGTACATAGATGTATTTGAATTAGATGGACGCTACAAATACCATAAATACAAAGTCATAGAGATGATAAGCAGACGAAAAGAGTATCCTGATAGTCGCATAAAAGAGTTAGCTCTTTTGACACAAAAGACAGAAGAAGAGGTAAAGCAAGATTTGTTTGGAGAGTATCTTTTTGAAGATGAAGATTTACATAAACGACCATTGAGTAAATTGGTTCGTGATATTTCGGAAGAGTTAGGCTTAATATAAAGGACACCTAAAATGCCAATTAACCCCTATACCCCACAAACTCAAAAGCCTTTCATTATTTTAAAGGTATGGTGGTTAATTTTGATGAATAGCAGAGAATTTTTAGATATTAAAAGGAATAAATCTTGAACATAAAAAGACTAATAACCCAAGGCGAAAATAAAAAGGTAGAGTTCAAAGAGCAACTCCCTAAAAATGAAAGCATTGTTAAAACCGTTATTGCTTTTTCAAATACCTCTGGTGGAAAGCTTATTATCGGTGTAAGTGGTGACAGAGAAATTGTAGGTATAGAAAATAAAGATATATTTGAACTCAAAGATAGACTCTCTTCACTTATTTTTGATAGCTGTTATCCAAATATTTTACCTGAAATCTATACCCTTAATGTAGATGGAAAACTGCTTTTAGTCATAGAGGTTTTTAGAGGGAATTTACTACCCTATTATCTGAAAAAAGAGGGTAAAAACAATGGAACATACATTCGAGTTGAAGCAACCAATAGAAAAGCTAGTTTTGAGCATATTGTGGAGTTGGAGAGACAGAGACGCAATAGTAGTTTTGATGAAGAGCCTAACTATGAGGTAGCGTTGTCGTCGCTTGATTTGTCTCCTCTTTATGATGTTTTTAAAAAAGTAAACAGACCATTAGACCACCAAAAACTCAAAAATTTAAAACTCATTAAAGAGGAGCATGGAAAAGAGTACCCTAGCAATGCTCTACTTATTCTTTTGGGGTATTATGACCACTGCATGGTTAAGTGTGCTAAATTCAAAGGTACAACTATGGAGCTTTTTTTAGACAAAAAAGAGTATAGTGGTTCTATCTTTGAGATACTAGAAAAGAGTCTAAATTTCATTTTAAATCACATCAATCTAAGAGGTGAAATCAAAGGACTCTACCGAACTGATACCTATGAGATTCCCCTTGTTGCTTTGCGTGAAGCTCTGATTAATGCTCTTATTCATCGTGATTATATCAATAAAGGTAGAGATATAAAAGTTGGTGTTTATGATGATATTGTAAACATCGTCTCATGTGGTGGCTACCCAAATAGCATTAGTCAAGATGACATAGACAACGGCAGAAGCGATGCACGAAACCGTGTTGTTGCCAATGTTTTTAAGGAGCTAGGGCTTATTGAGCAGTGGGGTAGCGGTATTGCTCGGATTAAGAGTTCTTGTTTAGAGATTGGGTTAAAAGAGCCTCTTATTAGAGAAGTTAATGATTTTGTAGATGTGGAGTTTTATCGACCTAATATTAGTAAGACCGTCGTTAAACCGTCGGAAACCGTCGGAAAATCGTCGGATAATATTGAAAATCTAACTTTTCAAGAAGAAAAAGTAATTGCTTATTTAGAAGAGCATAAAAAAATGGTTTCAAAAGATGTAGAAGGACTTTTAAAAATTAAAGAGAGTCGTACACGAGAGTTATTGAAACAGATGGTTGAGAAAGGGCTTATTGTTCGGTTGGGACGTGGGCGTAGTACTTATTATGTGTTAGAAAAAAATTATAGTATACCAAAAACACTATTGAACAAGGAAAATAAACAATGATACTAAGCATAGAGAGTAGCTGTGACGACAGCTCAATAGCAGTAACAAAACTAGAAAATAACGAACTTCTATTTCACAAAAAGATAAGCCAAGAGAAAAAACACGCCTGTTATGGTGGGGTAGTTCCTGAACTCGCTTCGCGTCTTCATGCTATTGATTTACCCAATATCTTAGAAGAGGCTAAACCCTACCTAGATGAGCTTAAAGCAGTAGCAGTTACCAACCAACCTGGGCTTTCAGTTACACTTTTAGAGGGGATTGCTATGGCTAAAAGCATAGCTGTCTCTAAAAATATACCTCTCATTCCTGTTCACCATCTAAAGGGGCATATCTACTCACTATTTATTGGCAAAGAGCAGATTTTACCCCTTTTGGTGCTACTTATTTCTGGTGGACATACACAGATTATTCGTGTGGAGGGGTTAGAGAAGATGACTATTTTAGCTACTAGCATAGATGACTCTGTAGGTGAGAGCTTTGATAAGGTAGCAAAAATGATGAATCTTGGCTACCCAGGAGGACCTGTTATTGAGAGGTTGGCACTAAAGGGAGATGAGAATGCTTTTGATTTTCCTGTACCTCTTCGTAACTCTAAACTTATTGCCTTTTCACTCTCTGGGCTTAAAAATGCTGTTCGTTTAGCTATTGAGTCGCTTGGTGGAGCAGAGAGTTTAACCCAACAAAATAGATGTGATATTTCGGCTTCATTTCAAAAGGCTGTAAAGCTTCATCTAATTCAAAAGAGTAAAAAAATCTTTGAGAAAGAGAAGATAAAAGATTTTGCCATTGTGGGTGGGGCAAGTGCAAACCTCTATATTCGTGGGGCTTATGAAGAGTTGTGTAAAAAGTATGGTAAAGCCATACACACAGCCCCTTTAGAGTTCTGCTCAGATAATGCAGCGATGATTGGACGTTATGCTATTGAGGCTTATAAAGAAGAGCTTTTTATTGACCCTTATGAGATAGATGTTGTTAGAACAAAGAAACAACAAGCAGGAGTGCTTTTATAAAAAATTCTATTAACACTTTCTAACCAAAATTACGATAAAATAAGCCCAATTTTACGCAGTTAAAAAACTGAAATTATAATAAGATTTATGGAGCTATCAATGGCAGAATATGGTGCTAGTAATATTAAAGTCCTCAAAGGTTTAGAGGCAGTTAGAAAAAGACCTGGAATGTATATCGGTGATACCTCAACAAAAGGGCTTCACCACCTAGTTTATGAAGTTGTTGATAACTCTATAGATGAGGCAATGGCAGGGTTTTGTGACACAATCAAAGTTACACTAACCAAAGAGGGTTCGGCAATTATTGAAGATAATGGTCGTGGTATCCCTGTTGCAGAGCATCCAACAGAGAAGATTTCAGCTGCAACAGTTGTTTTAACAGTACTTCACGCAGGTGGTAAATTCGACAAAGACACCTACAAAGTCTCTGGTGGACTCCATGGGGTTGGGGTTTCCGTTGTAAATGCCCTCTCAAAAGAGTTAAAACTAACTGTTTACAAAGATGGAAAAGTACATGAGCAGAGCTTTAAAAAGGGTATTCCTCAAGAGGTTTTAGCAGTTACTGGAACTACTCGTAAAAAGGGAACAAAAATCGAATTTTGGGCAGATGAGACTATCTTTACAGAGAGTACCACCTTCCAAAAAGAGATTTTAATGAAGAGGTTTAAAGAACTTGCCTACTTAAACCCAAAAATTACTATTGATTTTAGAGATGAGAGAGATGGGACAAAAGAGCTATTTCACTTTGAGGGAGGGATTAAACAGTTTGTTGAAGATATGAACACAAAAGAGCCTCTCTCTTCAGCTCAATTCTTCCAAGGAAAGGCAGATGATATAGAGATTGACATTGCACTAATGTACTGCAATGCCGACTCTGAAAAGTCACTCTCATTTGTAAACAATATTAAAACTCCAGATGGTGGAACACACGAAGCAGGATTTAGAGCAGGACTTACACGTTCAATGGCTAGTTACATTAGTAAAAATGCTAGTGCCAAAGAGAAAGGGGTAAAGATTACAGGAGAGGACTGTAAAGAGGGGCTAATAGCCATTGTCTCTGTGCGTGTTCCTGAACCTCAATTTGAGGGGCAAACCAAAGGAAAACTTGGTTCAAGCTATGTTCGCCCATTGGTTCAAAAGTTCTTCTCTGAACAGTTTAACAAATATTTAGAAGAGAACCCTATAGAGGCTAAAGCTATTATGGCTCAAATCCTTTTGGCTGCTCGTGGTCGTGATGCAGCAAAAAGAGCTAAAGATTTAGTCAAACGTAAAGACTCTATGAGTGTTGGTACACTCCCTGGTAAATTGGCTGATTGTCAGAGTAAAGACCCATCATTATCAGAGATTTATCTGGTGGAAGGGGATAGTGCTGGGGGTTGTTTTACAGGAGATACGAAAGTCTCTTTAACAGATGGTAGAGAGCTATCTTTTTTAGAGTTAATAGAAGAAGATAAATTAGGAAAAGAGAACTTCTGTTATACCATTAAAGATGATGGAACTATAGGTATTGAAAAGATACTACACCCAAGAAAAACAAAATCAAATGCAACTCTTGTAGAAGTAACATTAGATAATGGAAAAACTATTAGATGTACACCAGAGCATAAATTTATGATTAGAAGTGGAGAGTATATAGAAGCTAAAAATTTAAAATCTGGTCAGAGTCTAATGCCTCTGTATCGAAAACTATCAAAAATAGAGAATAGAATTACAATAGAGGGTTATGAGATGGTACAAAACCCTAAAGATTCAAAGTGGATTTTTACACATCTATTAGCAAATAATTGGAATTTAGAGAATAATATCTACTCTAATATAGAAAAAGCTCATAAACATCATATAGATTTTAATAAACTAAATAACAACCCTACCAATTTAATACTACTATCTCCTGAAGAGCATTTAAAGCTACATAGAGAACATATCTCAAAAACTCTACATACCACTGAAGCAAAAGAGAAATCAAGATTAGCTCATCAAAATCCTGAATATAGAAAACGAGCTAGTTTAAAATCAAAAGAGTACTCTAAAATGTTATCTGAAAAGGCTAAAAAGCAGTGGGAAGATGAAGAGTATAAAGAGTATATGAAAAATAGATATTTGACTTTTTACTATTCAAATAAAGAGTACAGAGAAGCAACTCTAAAACGACTAGATATTGAACAGAAAAAGTATTGGGCAAAAGATGAAAATAGAGAAAAACAGTCTCAAAGAACTACTAACTATTATAAAAATAACCCTCAAGTAAAAGAGGAGTTATCAAAAAAAGCAAAAGAGCAGTGGAGCAATGAAGAGTTACGAAGATGGCGTTCCCAAGAGACTAAAAGACAGATGTCTAATCCTGACAATGTTAAAACAAAACTAGAAACAGAACGAGAGACTAGAATTAAAAACAGTTTAGAGCTTTTAAATAGAGTTGGAATAGATAACTATGAGAGAAGTAGAAGAGAGACTAAAAATAGAAAAGTATTTAAAATAGAAACTCTTTTATCTAAGATTGATGAGAGTAGTAACTACCCATCATTTCAAAATCCAAATGAATTGACTCAAAGCAGTCTATATACCTATAATCATAAAGTTGTATCTGTTAAAAAGTTGTCTATTCAAGAAGATGTCTATGACATAGAAGTACCAAACACACATAACTTTGCTCTATCATCAGGTGTATTTGTTCATAACTCTGCAAAACAAGGAAGAGATAGAGTTTTCCAAGCAATTCTACCCCTAAAAGGTAAAATTCTTAACGTCGAAAAAGCACGTTTAGAGAAGATTTTAAAATCAGATGAAATCAAAAACATGATTACAGCACTTGGTTGTGGGATTGGTGATGAGTTTAATGAAGATAAATTACGTTACCACAAAGTCATTATTATGACAGATGCCGATGTTGATGGTTCTCACATTCAGACTTTGCTTATGACCTTCTTCTACCGTTTCTTAAAACCAATTATAGAAAAAGGTTACCTCTACCTTGCTCAACCACCTCTTTACCGTTATAAAAAGGGTAAAAATGAGACCTACCTAAAAGATGATAAGGCTTTAAATGACTTCTTAATTGAGAATGGTATCTCTGTTTTAGAGTCTGAGAGTATGGGTAAAACTGACCTTACAGAACTCTTTAAATTGGTAGCTTACTACAAAATGACCCTTAGTGAGATTGAGAAGCGTTTTGCACTTCCTGAGGTAGTTCGTTATATGATAGAAAACCCTGATATTATCTCTACAGACAATAAAACTCTAGCCTCTAATCTTGAAAAGTATATTGCCCAACTTGGATATAATATTTTAACTAGTACAGTTAATGAAGAGGTTATTCACTACTTTGTTCAGACTAATGATGGGCTTGAAGAGCTAATTATAGATGATAACCTCTTTACCTCTCCTCACTACAATGAAGCGATTTATATGAATCAAAAGATTCAAGAGAGAATTACTGATGAGTTCAAAGAGAAAGACCTATTAGAACTCCTCTCTATGGTTGAAGCAAGTGCTAAAAAAGGTGCATATATTCAACGCTATAAAGGTCTAGGTGAGATGAACCCTGAACAGCTTTGGGAGACAACTATGAACCCTGATGACAGACGACTACTTAAAGTGGTTATTGATGATGATGAGACAGCATCAGATACATTTGTACTCTTTATGGGTGACGAGGTTGAGCCACGACGAGCATATATAGAGACTCATGCTAAAGATGTAAAACATTTAGATGTATAAAATGGTAGGTTAACCCCTACTCCCTATAGCCAATTTAAAATAAGGCAACCCCATTAACTTCATGTAAATTGTATCTAAAAAAAGAGTTAATTAACATCGACAGAACTTCACCTTTTCTTTTTTTTGGTTACTTTTATTTCTTTGTGGTGAAACAAAGAAAAAAAAGTGACAAATAAACAATTAGGAACTAAAATGAAATACGGTGAAAAAGAGATAGTAGAGTTTGACATTAATGCAAAAGAACACTATTGGGACAATAACCATCAAAAAGATTACACTATAGATATAGAGCTACCAGAGTTTATGTGCAAATGCCCAAGAAGTGGCTACCCAGATTTTGCAACCATTAAACTAAGCTACTGCCCAGATAAAAAAGTCATAGAGCTAAAAGCCCTAAAGCTCTATATAAACTCATTTATGAACCGACACATCTCTCATGAGAACTCTGCAAATGAGATTTTCGATACATTAAAAGAGAATCTAAAACCAAAGTGGATAAAGCTAGTAGCTGATTTTAACCCAAGAGGTAATGTTCATACCGTAATTACAATAGACAGTAGGGTGTAGTCAGAGGACTACACCCTACGATTTTATCCTATCATAAAACCAATTTGTAGCCTCAACAAAGCCATCAACAGACCCACAATCAAAGCGTTTACCTTTAAATTTATAGGCAATTACACGCCCCTGCTTTGCCTGTTCTAAAAGTGCATCAGTAATCTGAAGCTCACCACCCTTACCTGCTTTGGTATTGCGTAAAATATCAAAAATATCAGGAGTTAAAATATATCGACCAATAATTGCTAAATTGCTAGGTGCATCTTTAGGGTCAGGCTTTTCAACCATATCACTAACACGATAAGTATCGTCTGTACCATCAACCAATTTTCCTGCTATAACACCATACTTTTGTGTCTCATTTATTGGAACTTCTTCAATAGCCACAACAGAACATTGATACTTCTCATAGACCTCCTTCATCTGCTGAAGCACCCCTACTCCATCACTATGACACAAATCATCAGCCAAAACAACAGCAAAAGGCTCATTCCCAATAAGTGTCTCGCCTGTTAAAATAGCATGACCTAAGCCCTTCATCTCTATTTGACGAGTATAAGAGAAGGTACACTTCTCAATAAGAGAACGAATTTCAGTTAAGAGCTCCTCTTTGCTTCCACCTTTAATTTGATGTTCTAACTCATAACTAATATCAAAATGATCTTCAATAGCACGTTTTCCACGACCTGAGACGATTGCCATGGTTGTAATACCAGCTTCAAGTGCCTCCTCTACACCATACTGAATAAGTGGTTTAGTTAAAATTGGCAGCATCTCTTTTGGAGTAGCTTTTGTTGCAGGAAGAAACCTTGTTCCATAACCTGCTGCTGGAAATAGACATTTATTTATCATTTTTATACCTTTATTGTAATTTATTTTTTAAAATTATTTTTCCAGACTCAACTCCAGGTTGATTGTAAGTATTTACATCAATAAGTTTTCCTACCAAAGAGGTAAGAAGCTCATAATAGTAGATAAGCTGACCTATACTTCTCTCATCTACACGCTCTATAATAATCTCATCCAAAGGAATATCTCCCTGATTTTTAAGTGCTTCTATAACAGAGTCACTCTGCATAGTAATTAGTTCATGAAAGGTAACTCCATTTAAAATATCTAGTGACTCCAAATTAGGCAGTGTAATATTGGGTATGGTTAACTCATTTTGAAAATCATCAATCTTTATAAAAGTTACAGATTTATCTCTTGGTCCATCTACAATCAACTGTAAAAAAGAGTGCTGATCTTTTGGACCAATAAGCCCAATGGGAGTTACTCCTACATGAAAAGCTGAATTGCACTGCTTTTTACCCAAACTCTCGCCCCACAGCTGAACATACCATTCAGAGAAGTAACGCAGTGTTTCAGAGTAAGCAAATAGACAGTTTATATTGTAGGTTGTATGGTACTTAGCATAGAACATTGCCTTATTTAAAAGAGACTCTTTTAGGTAACCATCATTAAAAAAACTCTCTTTAACACTTTTTGCCCCCTTTAAAAGTTCAGAGATATTAACACCACATAGAGCTAAAGGAAGTAGACCAACAACAGAGAGTACTGAAAATCTTCCTCCTACATTTTTGGGTAAATAGAAAACTTTAGAGCCTATTTTAGTAGCAAATTTATCTAAAGGTGACTCTTTGTCAGTTATAAAGGTATACCTAGTTGCCCTACTCTCCTTTGCATAGAGATATTTAAATATAGAGATAGTCTCAACTGTAGTGCCAGATTTTGAGATGACTAAAAAGTGAGACTTATCTAACTCTATTTTAGAGAGTATCTCCATAATATTAAGAGGGTCAGTACTCTCAAAAAAGTAGAGTTTACGCCACGGCTTTTTAACAGGTTTTAGAAACTCATAGACTGCTTTTGCCCCTAAAGAGCTACCACCTATACCCAAAACAACAATATTTTCAACACTCTCATCAAAGCTATTAACAAACTCTAAAATATTATCAATATTCTGTTCAGGTAAATTATAGTAGCCTATACTCAAACGCTCTTTATCTATCTCATTAAATAGCTTCTGCTTCTCATCTATCTCAAAAGTAGAAATGTTAAAATGAAGTCTATTTCTCACTAGACTATCCTACCATTTTTTTAGCGTTTACAATAACTTTGTTAACCTCGTCTTCATACACCTTGGCTAAATCTTTATCTGTAGATTCAAAACGTGTAACAAGTACAGGAGTAGTATTACTAGCACGAACTAAACCCCAACCATGCTCAAAATTTATTCTTACACCATCTACATCTATAATATCTACAATTTTAGGAAAGCTACTAGGAGGATTTTTAAGTAGTTTTTTAATAGTATCAATTAAAACAAACTTCTCCTCATCGGTTGTGGCTACCTTAATCTCCTCTGTAGAGTATACTTTAGGAAGAGACTCTAACTCCTTATCTAGGTCAACTCCATCTTGTAAGAGTTCTAACATACGCAGTGTAGCATAAATAGCATCATCATACCCAAAATAGCGATGTTTAAAGAAGATATGCCCACTCACCTCACATGCCAAATCTGCATTTGTCTCTCTCATCTTTACTTTTAGATTTGAGTGACCTGTTTTATACATAATGGCTGTTGCACCACGTCGCTCTAGCTCATCATACATCACTTGAGAACACTTTACTTCACCAATAACAGTGGGATTTTCCATCTTCATAGCATATAGAAGTGCCATCTGGTCACCTTTAATATTGTACTTATTAGTAAGCACTGCAATTCTGTCTGCATCTCCATCATAAGCAAAGGCAATGTCGCCCTCTTTGGCTAAAAGTGCTTTAATATCTTCTAAATTTGACTCTACCGATGGGTCTGGGTGGTGATTTGGAAATGTTCCATCAGGCTCTAAGTATATACCCTTATAGTTTAACTCCAAAGCATCAAAAATATCGGTTATAACTGTACCAACAACCCCATTACCACCATCTATTACTATCTTTTTGTCAAAGCCTTTTAGATGGGAAAAGTTCTCTACCATATACTCTATATACTGTTGCTTAGACTCTATTGCTATTCGTTCTGTATTAGTTGGTATTTCCATACTACTGTTTGCAATAATCTCATCACCTAAAGCATAAATATCTTCTCCAAAAAATGGAGCTTTATCTAAAGTTATCTTAAATCCATTATACTCACTTGGATTGTGTGAACCTGTTATCATAATAGAGCCATTAACTTGCTCTTTTACATTTTTTGGCTGAACATAATTTGAAAAATAGTTTACAGGTGTTGCTACCATGCCCATATCTAACACTTTACACCCTGCAAAATTTAGCCCAGAAGCTAAGTAGTCACGTAAAATAGGAGAGTGAGTTCTTGCATCGTAACCAATAGCTACTACACCACCTAAAGCTTTAATCTTTTTTCCCAGAAAGTAGCCAATAAGTTTTACACTTTGCTCATTTAGCTCTTTTTCAAAAATTCCTCTTATGTCATATTCTCTAAAAATTGTTTTCTTTATCATTTTTATATTACCTTGCTCTTTACTCTCGTTCCCAAGCTCCAGCTTGGGAATGCATATTAGAATAACAACTTTTTTGAAAATTTGTACTCCAATATTGGGTTACGAAGCTAGAGCTTCATAACCAGTTTTATATTATTAAACGTGTACCCTACGCGTTTATAAACTCTATAGCTTTCTCAACTCTTCTTATTGTCTCTTCTGTACCCAAAATAGCCATAATCTCATCAAGCCCTGAACCTGTCATAGAGCCTAAAAGAGAGACACGTAAAGGTTGCCCAATTTTTCCAAAACCTATCTCTCTTTTATCTACTATAGATTCAATAACAGCATGGTACTCCTCTTTAGTAGAGGCATTTGCACCCTTTAGCATCTCTACAAACTCACCTAAAATCTCAACAGCATCACCCTTAAAGGCTCTTTTAGCATTTTTTGCATTATACTCACTCGGTGCATTTAAAATTAGATTAATCTGACTAGCCAACTCCACTAAAGTCTTTCCACGCTCTTTTGTTGCATTTAAGATTAAATCTTTTTTATCACTATCTCTAATATCTACTCCAAAATCCACTAATAACTCGGCTAACTCATCGTGAGGCTTATTTTTAATATAGTGAGCATTAAGCCATAATAGTTTGTCAAGATTGTAGTTCGATGAACTTTTGTTTATATCTTTAGGGTCAAAAAGCTCTATCATCTCTTCAACAGAGAATATCTCTTGGTCACCATGACTCCACCCTAGTCGTACTAAAAAGTTCAAAAGTGCTTCAGGTAGATACCCTAAAGCTTTATACTCCATAACATCTGTAGCACCATCACGCTTAGAGAGCTTTCTACCCTGCTCGTTGTTTATCATAGCTACATGGTAAAAATTTGGAACACTAAAGCCTAACGCTTCATAGATGACTATCTGTTTTGGTGTGTTGTATAGATGGTCATCTCCACGAATCACATCTGTTAAGCCCATTAAAGCATCATCTATAGCAACTACAAAATTATATGTAGGTGTACCATCAGAACGAGCAATAATAAAATCATCTACTTCAGATGCATCAACACTAAACTCTCCTTTAACACCATCAACAAATGAGATTTTTCCCTCTTGTGGAGCTTTAATTCTAACAACAGGCTCTACTCCCTCTGGAGGTGTTCCAGTAAAGTCACGGTAACGTCCATCGTAACGAGTTCTCTCACCTTTTGCCTTTTGCTCCTCTCTAAGTTGGTCTAGCTCCTCTTTAGTCATATAGCACTTATAGGCTTTGCCCTCTTCTAGGAGTTGGTCAATATATTTTTTATATAAATCAAACCGTTTAGACTGAAAAATAGCTTCCCCATCATAAGACATACCAACCCAATCAAACGCTTTTAAAATAGCTTCTACAGCCTCCTCTGAGTTACGTGCTAAGTCTGTATCTTCTATTCTAAGTAGAAACTCTCCTTGGTTTTTCTTAGCCCAAAGCCATGAAAAAAGAGATGTTCTTAACCCTCCAATATGTAGATAACCAGTTGGTGATGGTGCAAAACGTGTTCGTGTCATAAATAACCTTCTAAAATAATGAAAGAATTATACCAAAGGAATAAATTTTAATAGCTTATTTGATATAATATATAATATTATAATCATATTTAAGGCTTTCATTTGAAAAAAATATTTTTACTATTACTATTTAGCTTACCTGCTCTTTCAAATACTTTATCTGATGTACTTAGTCAAAGATTACCAGGTAAATCTTTTGTCAATTTAGGAATGGTACAACAGATTTCAAATAATTATCACAATGGACAAGCATTAAACTTAACTTATGCATTTGTTCATAGAAGTTACTGGGGAGTAGATATCTCCTATACACAATCTATTGATGAAGCAAAGCATAAAATTACAAATGAAAGTGCAGACTTCTCTTCACTATCACTTCTTTCAACCTATACCTACCCTTTTGATAAAAATATTGCAATTAAAGGGAAGCTAGGTTATGCTAAAAATAAACATGCCGAAGATAGACTCTCTTATGGAGCTGAAATTATTTTCCAAATTACAAAAATAACAGGTGTTGGTTTTTCATATCAGCAGATGAATAAAGATATGAAATACCTAATGATTAATGCTGTATACAGATTAAAACATTAAAATAAATACTTAAAATTCTTTTCATTTAGCACTTATATATTAAAATTAAGTTATAATATTTATTATAATAAATTAAAATAAGTAGTATAAATGATAATATTAGGTGATAGATATGTTTTTTCTAATGTAGAGTTAAACCGTTTAAAGAAAAAATTTTCTAATATTACATTTATTTCATATAAAAATAAAAGTGCTTCAGAGTCTATAAGAAAGGTTAACAAAGCACTAAAAGAGTCATCTCCTAGACTTATTGTATTAAATACACAAATAAAACTTCCTCATAGATTTTTAACTTTTTTAACTAAACTAGAACTAAAAGGGGTTCGATATATAAGCCTAGAGCATTTTTTAGAGGAGTATTTAGATAAGTGTTATATTAATCTTGACTCTAACACCAACTCCTTTTTAGAAGATATTCGTCCCTATACTCCTTTTCAATATTGTCAAAAACGTCTTATTGACTATATTTCTGTTATAACTCTTTTACCCTTTACTCTATTGGCTATAGCCTATAGTTGGTATAGGGTAAAAAAAGAGTCTCCTGGACCTCTATTTTTTAGACAAAAACGTGTAGGTCTATCTGAGAGAGAATTTACCTGTATTAAATTACGCTCTATGCATATAAATGCAGAGGAGAATGGTGCACAGTTTGCAGTAGAGAATGACCCAAGAACATTTCCTTGGGGTGCAAAAATAAGAGATAATAAAGTAGATGAGCTTATTCAGCTATGGAATGTATTTAAAGGAGAGATGCACTTTGTAGGACCTAGACCTGAGCGAAAAATATGGACAAAGGAGTTTGAAAAATCAATTCCTTACTATACTCAACGTCATGTTGTAGCTCCTGGTATTACAGGATTGGCTCAAATTAAGTATCAATATGGTTCAGGAAAGCTTGATGCTGAACAAAAATTGATGTATGACTTATACTATATAAAAAATTGGAATATTCTTTTAGACCTTAAAATTATTTGGAAAACAGCTCTCTTTGTTCTGACTAAAAAGAGAGAAGATTTATCAAATTTCTAACTTAAATGGTTTTAGTATTGCTCTAACTGTTCGCCTTGCACGTGGTAAGAGGTAGCCTTTTAAATTGACTCTATATCTATATAATCTGTCATTAAAATAGCGTTCTTGCTCCTCCTTTAGCTCCTCTAAAGTCTGCTCTACTTCACAAAACTCTCCTGTTTTAGGAGAGATATATCGAGGAAACAGAATAAGTGTTGCAGCTACAAGTTCATCTAATGAGAGTTTTCGTGTTCGTCTATCACACTCTCTATAGTCGGTAGTAAGTCCCCACCCTGCATAGAAAGGCATACCATAGGTAAAGACAGCTTTTCTGCGTAAAAGGGCATCAAACCCTGCTCCAGAGGTTAGAGTGTGTATCTCATCGCTTACAGCTATGCATGAGTCTATGCTAACATCTGTCTGAATCTCATTTGCACATGCATCTGTTATCTTTTTTGGAATATGACCTTCTCTATTTCCTGAAAGAACATCAGGGTGAGGTTTGTAGATAATATAGGCATTAGGGTTATTTTCTCTAACTATCTGTAGTAAATCACTATTATTAAGACCAAATGCTCCAAACTTAATAGACATATCATCTTCAACTTGTCCTGTAACCAAGATGACCTTGTCATACTTCTCTCTGTCTATCTCTATAGTTTGGTGTGCTAAGTGGTTATATTTTGAAAATTTTGACTCAACTACAGCCTCTCTAACCTTTTTGGCTCTCTCTAAGAGTTCAGAAGAGAACTCATGATTCTCTAAAATATACTCTAAATCTGATGGTTTACGAGGGTCAAAGTAGATTCCACGAGAGTCAATAGTCAAAGAGTAAGGCTTTGCAAACCCAGACCCCAAAGCAACAGAACGAATAAAAGCATCTTCTATGCGATAGATAGTCATATTGTGCTTTTTAGCATACTCCTCTACTTCAGGAAACTCTATAATTCCATATATAAAGATATTTGAGTTGCTATCTAAGCCTTTGTCTAGTGCCTCTTTTAGGGTTTTGCAGATAAACTTTTGATTGTTAGGAGCATAAAAAAAGTTCTCTATCTGCATCATTCTCCATGGAGAGAAGTTAAAAAAGTAGAGTTTTCCTTGGTTTGAGGGGTAGCTAATAGTATTCATTAATCTTTTCAGTCTTTCAAACAGATTATAACATTATTTCATAATGTTAAGATTTATTTAAATTATAGCATATTATTGATTAATAAATTTTACAACCTCTCCAAATATCTCCTCTTGAGCAAGATTCTCCCAACCTTTCTCGTAATCTATTAACCCCTCTATCTTCTCTTGTTCAAATAGAGTTTGGCTATTTAGATTAGATAAGTTTTGTAAATCTATCTTTTTACCAGCTACTGACTCTACTCTTGCTTGGACACCTATTTTACTGTCGTATAGTACAAAAGTTTTTATATCTTCTGCATATATCATTGATGCCATTGCTGAAATATTACTAACTCCAGCTTCAAAGCTATATTCATTTAAATCATAAAGCTTATCTTTATACTCTAGTTTATCTTGAAATCTCTTATGTACCCAAGGGTAGACCCAATCTGTTTTTTGGGCTACAAATATTATCTTTTTATTTAGTGCTACTAAAGCCTCTATGCTTTTTAGTGTCTGCTCTATAAGTTTAGAGTCTCTTATGCCTGTATTTGGGTGGAGTTTTACTACTATGGTTTCTATATCTAAAAGATTAGATAACTTCTCTATAAACTCTGCATTTTTATTGTAGAGGTGAAGAGTAGAGTAGTTCTCCTCCTCCATAGCTCCTTCCCATGTTGGTGCAAACAAGATAGCCTTTTTGCCATGTTTATTAGCGTTTGGAAGCACTGAACACAAGGCAGATTTTCCAACTTTAACAAACTTATACCTCTCCTGCTCTCTAAAGATTTCATGTTTAATAAAACGCTCTATTGCTAACTCTCCTGTAACTAAAATATAGTCAAATACACGTATCATCTTTTTGTAGTAGGCTATCTTTTCACTATCTCCATGCCCTATCCATACATGTTTAGAGTACAAGTTTTTGTTGATTACAGAAAAGTTATACATGCTATTGTGAGTATAGAACCAAACTTTATTCTCTGCAGAGGGTATATCTCTTAGATTAATAATACAATGTCCATGCAGTCCATACTTTTTTAAATCTCGTTCTATATACTTTACTGATTCAAAGTGGTGTTTGTAGACAATTAGAACTTCATCTTTTGGAAAAAAACCTTTTTGAAATGGTGGATATACTTGGTCTATAATATTTGTTACTTTGGAGTTAAGAAAGATAAAGTATTTATATTTGCTAATATCTGCCTCTTTTCCTTTGCAAAAGATATTTTTTCTTGCGTCTCTTAGAAAGTTTTTAATATTGGCTTTTGTAATCTTCATCTCTTTTACTCAAAATCTTTTTTAAGTAACTCTATTACTTCAAAAGCATTAATAATATCCTCTTTTGGAATAGACATAAAATTGGTTAATGACTTTTTGAGTTGTGTAGTAGATATATCTTTTGTTCTCTCCAAATATACTACTTCACAATACTCTTTAAGAAAGTCAAACTTACCTTTCCAATCATCACCAATAGCAAAAATATCTACATTATATCTTTTTATATCATCTACTTTTTGCTCCCAACTCTCTTCTGGAATGACTTTGTCAACACACTTAATATTGGCAACTATCTCTGCTCTTTGTTCGTAGGGAATCATAACTTTTTTCCCTTTACCACGATTAAACTCATCTGTTGAGACAGCAACTATAAGTTCATCAGCCATATCTTTTAGACGTTGAAGTAATCTTAAATGTCCTATATGGAACATGTCGAATGTTCCGTAGGTTATTATGGTTTTTTTATTCACTGTTTTATACCTCTCTTTCAACCTATAGCCAAAAATAAAAACTCTTTCCCATTTTTAGCTATGTTTTTATACGATGCTATCTTAGATAGTAGACTACTCTTTTCTAAATCAACCACAAGTTCATACTCTATTGAGTTGTTTGTATCTATAACAGAGAGTAGTTTCTCTTTTAATTTAAACAGACTTATCTCTGTAGTAGATTCATTTAGTAAAATATCTGTATACTTTTTTAAAGTAACATCATCATAGACTCTTAAGCTCATATTTTGATTTTTTGTATAGATAATTAGTTTTGTAAGTTTTAACTCTGCTTTAATATCTATTTTTTTAGTTATAGTTTTACTACAGTCAATATCTTTTGATTTTATCTCTGCTAATTCATAAAAAAGATTATTTATAACTAACATTAAAATATTAATAGTTTTAGCAGCTACATCAGGGGGTGTTTTTATTTGAGGGTGACATACATTTATATAGTTTATTTTATTATCTTTATCATTCTCTTTAATAATGCTATTGATTGCCTCATAGATAGGAGATTTCTCTGAGTAGATAATATTGATATTTTCAGGTATGTTATTAGTTTTCATTAAAGTAGTAAACTTCTCTTGTTTTGTTTTAGGGTAGATTCTATACTCTCCATACTGCTTTGTAAAGTGAGAATCTTTAGAGTGTTGTTCATGATACTCATCAGATACTACAGGGTCAACTGCTACTGCTTTATATTTTCCTAAGATACCATGATAGAGTACAGCTGTTCCACCTTTAGAACCTCCATAGAGAACAACATCTTTTTTATCTATACTATTTGACTCTAAAATATATTTTAATAATCCCTGAATATCATCTTCTATTGTATTAGAAAAAGTTGTGTTCATATAGAAGTTTCCAATAACTCCACCAACATCAGCAATACGTAAAATATAACTATTTTGAGGAATATACTTTGAGATAGTTCCAAAGTTAGTAAAGAAATTTCTAACAGCAATATCTGCATTAAATGCTCTATCTGCAACAGAAGAGAAGATTACAATGAGTCTGTTAGGAGCAAAATTTAAAAGAGGCTTCTCTAAAGTATAGTAGATATTATTGTATATCTGTAAGTTTTTGACTTTTATATTAGGTTGAAACTCTTTTGCTGTTGTAAACTTTTCAAATCTTGAGTTGCCTAAGGAGGAGGAGACTAAAAAAAAGCCATTTGAAGCTAATCTTACAACAAGCTCTGTAACTCTCTTTTCACGTCTAGCAAAACCAATCAGATTATGCCCTCTCTCTTTTATATCTCCTACTTTTGAACGGTCAATATATAATGTTTGAGTTGGAAGTTCAAAATCTAATGGCTCTTTTAACATATCTTCTGTTAAAACTATTTTAAGCTCTTTCATATAGCTACTCTCCTAAAACTTTTGACGAGAACATATCTAATGCTTTTTGATTATACTCTTCATAATTAAACTCTTTAGAGATACCATCTTTATTTTCTAAAAATCTTAACATACCTTTAGCTAATCCATCTTCACTATTTTCAACCAATAGACCGAGTCCATCTTTTAATAGACCTCTTGGTCCAGAAATATCTGTACTAATAACAGGCTTTCCTAAAACCATAGCTTCCAATAAAACTAAACCTTGACCTTCATAGTTAGAAGACAATACAAAACAATCAGAGGCTTTTAGATAAGGCATTGGATTAAACTTTTGCCCTAGCAATAAAACTCTTTTTTTGAGAGAGAGTTTTTTTATTAGCTGTTGTAGTTCACCCCTCAACGGCCCATCTCCAATAATAACCAACTTGCTCTTATTCTCTTTTTTAGCTACTTTAGAAAAGGCTTTAATTAGTTTTTTATGGTCTTTTTCAGGAGAGAGTCTAGCTATATTAATAAAAACTTTACTATTTTTAAAAATATCAATATCTTCTATCTTCTCTTTTGAGCGTTCAATAATCTCATTAGGATTTAGTACATTATCACAGTAGTCAAACTTATCTAAAGAGATTTCATACTTTTTAGCTAAATTTTCTCTATTTAAATCGTTTGCATCACTTGATACTGAAATCAATTTATCATAAAATTTATAGGTTTGAAAGTTACCATACAGATATGGAAAGCGTGTTTGAGCCTCTCCTAACATATCAGCATGAAGGTAGCTTATTTTATTGCAAGAAGAGTTTTGATAGGCACTAAAGAGTCTAATCCAATAGCTATTGTATCCTTCAAAACTTATAATAGTATCAAATCGAGCCATACCAAATACTCTTAAAAACTCTCTATGATAACTACTATTAAACATCTCTAATTTTTCATTGGTCGAAAATGATTTATGAATATTAAAGTTATCAATAATCCATTTCTCTTCTAGTCTATTTACCATTCTTGCAAATCTTCCAATAACTTTAATATCATATTTCACTTTATTAAATTGTGCTATTTTTTTATCATCTATTTTAATAGCATTTGGGTCAATAGCTAAGGTTACACTATATTTATTGGTATCAATAGAGTTGATTAGGTTTAAAAGAGAAGTTGTTACTCCATTAGGAATAAAAGCACCCCCATAGATTAAGATAGATTTCTTCTCTTTAGAGGTAATAATATTTGCACCCTCTTGTTTATTAAAGAAAAACAAATCAATAACTCTACTTGTAGCTAACCCATCATCATAAGCACAAAACCTATCTTGTGCTTTTTGTTGTTTTGTTGTAATAGTTCCTTTTTTAATCAATCTCTCTATTGCTTGAGCCACTTCACTATTTGTCTTATATATATCTTCTCCTACCTCTTCTAAAGGAAAATATAATCCTCGTTCAGACTCATACTCCTCTCTATCGTAGGTATAGTAGATAATAGGTTTTCCTACAGCCATATAGTCAAAAGAGATACTAGAGTAGTCTGTAATTAATATATCAACAATGGACAAGAGGCTATTGGTATCAATAGTAGGTGGAACAACAACATCTTTGATTTCATTAACACTATCTAAGATTTTTTCCACCATATGATGCCCTCTAAAGATAAAGTTTATATCTAGTTGTTTAAAGAGCTTTATATCTACAATTAATTTATCTATATCGAACTTTGACCCTGCTAGTGTTCCTCTCCACGTTGGTGCATAAAGAACTATTGGCTTACTATTGTTAATTCCAAGTCTATTTTTAATCTCCTCTTTACGTTCAGATGAGGCATTAAGTGTTAAGTCTTGTCTTGGATAGCCTGTTTGTGCAACCACTCCTGTATATATATCATTAATATCAAAGTTATCAGTTAAAATTTTGGTAGTAAAGCTGTTGGGACTAATTATATGAGATGCATGTAAAAAGTTTCTTGTAGCATTTTTATGTGCAAAGAAGTCATCTTTAATATCTTTTCCAAGAGTCTTAATAGGTGTTCCATGCCATGTATTTAGGTATAGTTGCCCCTCTTTTCTAATGAAGTATTCAGGAAAAGTAACATTATTAATAAGATATTTAGCCTTTGCTAAGTATCGCATATATAAATCACAATTTCGTTTCACAAAAACTATATGGGTATCTTTTCTTAGCTCTTGAGGAATTTGTTTTTTGTCATTAATAACCCATATATGTCTATAGTTACTAAATCTCTCATCTTTATAGATAGCTTGAAATATTGCATAAGGGTTACAAGAGAATGAGCCTCCATGATAGCTTTCATAAAGGATTATATTGTCTTCAATTTTATATCGTTCATAATACTCTGTATAGTTTACAACCTGTTTTAATCCTATATTTTTATTGTACTCTGTCTCTATAATACCATAGGCATTTTGCATAATCTTCTGTTCAATAAATATATCACTTGCCTCTTTAAACTTATTTTGTTTATAGAGTGTATAGGCATAGGCAAAATATAGATTTGAGTCAAACTCCTCTTTTCTAGCTAAGAGTTCACTATACGCCTCTTGGGCTAACTCCCAATCTTCTAACTCTTCTGCTTTTGTAGCTAAAGTATACAATGTGTCTAAATTGGTTGTATCTGATTTTAATTTTTCATAAGCAAAGGTTAAACTCTTTTGAGACTGTAATAATAAAAGCTCATTGAGATAGATATTCTCTTTTTCTTTAGAAGTGTCATCTTTCATTAATAAGAAAGCTTCACAAGCCTCTTTATAACGTTTTAATTTAGCTAAAGTATATCCTAAACGGTAGTATCTATATGGTATCTTTTTGGCTCTTTGAGAAGCTGAAAAGGCATAAGCATCAACTGCCTCTTCCCACTTTTCTTGTCTCTCATATACAAAACCTAATCTATAATACCAATCACTATTTATAGGATTTAGATTTAGTGCCTTTTTATAGTAGTTCTCTGCTTCATTCCATAAATATAGTCTATCGGTTACAAAAGCATAACGATAGAGAAGTTCTGCATGATTTGGATTTTTTTTCAATCTACTTTTATAACTCTTTTTTGCTTTTTCCCATTGCCATTTTTGAGTGTGAAAGAGTCCTTCTCCTAACTCCTTATATATACTATTTTTTGAAAGAGAAATTGCTTTACTATAAACCTCTTTAGCTTTCTCTTTATTGCCTATCTCTTCAAGCATTGTTCCATAGTAAAAATAATCCTCAGATGTTAACTCTTTTTTATTAGGTATTTTTTCAAAAACTTCAATAGCTTTTTCAAGTTTTTTCATATTTCTTAAAGCTAAAATATATTTACGATACCATTTTATATCAACATTAGGGTTTAACTCTATTGCTTTTTCTAAAATATCACAAATCTGCCACCATAGAGCTTTTTTATATAGTAGTTCACTCAATTCACAATAGTAGTCAGCCTTAGGCTTAATCTCAATAGCTTTTTGTAAAGCTACCTCTGCTCTTGAAAAGTATCCCTCTTTTTTTAACTCTTTAAAAATAAAGTAGTAGTATTGATGTAATGGAATATACATCTCAATAGCTTTACTAACATACTCTTTTAGCTCATCTTTACTAAAACGCTTCTTTGCATAATCTTTTGCAAAGATATGAGGTTGTTTTACTAGTTTATAAAGCCCTTTAACGGTCATATTTAATCCTTGTTTTTATCTCCATAGCGAAGCTCTAAAGCCTTAGCATACTCTTCTTTACTCATTTTCAATATGTTATTTAATACATCATCTACCTCTATTAGAGAAAAACTATGTAATCTTTTTAGAAAAATAAAATTGCTCAAAGGGTCATGCCAATGAAAGTTAAAGTACTTAACACCTAATTTTCCTCTACTTACATAGTTTTTATCATAGTTGTTTTCTAAAAATAGATTAGTATTGAAAACTTTTATCTTTTTTACATTAAATCTCATAAGGTCTAAAATAACACGCTGTATTCCACTTGGTGCACCTTTAAGCATTGGGTTAGCAAATGGGTGAGCCGCATAGTATCTTTTTCGTATAGGTTTAGTAACCCCTGTAAAAGCTATATCATCTAATGAGTGAGGGCTATCTACAATGACCCAATCTAGCTCATTTAACCAATTAATCTTTTTAGCCTCTATTCTGTCTCTTAATAATCTAGCCTCTATATAAAATGAGATATTTGTCTTTTTTCCAAAACTATTTTGAGAGAGTTTATCTCTTCCCATATAGTTGAAACGTAAAACTATATCATAACTATCAATCTCATCTCCTAAATTTAAGCTAGAATCTACAGGACCTACAATAGCAACCGATTTATTTTCAATATATGATGCAAATTTTTGCTCTAAAGGTGTTAAAATTTGTTTATAAAACTCTATTGCAGACTCCTTTCTTCCAAAGTAGAGTTCTGTAGCACCAATTAACTGTAGGTTTTTTTTGATATAGGATAGCTCTTTTTTTAATAGTACATTTTTTAATCTATCATACTCTTCAATAGATTGGCTCTCTGCCATAGCTGTTAAGCGATATTGAGCATATTTTACATTTATTGTACGAGTTAATGATAAGATAGATTTGAGTGCATTCTCTCTAGCATAATAGTAAAGGGTATACTTTTGTACCAATAAAAATAGGTTAGCCACAATAAACCATACAGTATGAGGTAGATACTCTGCTTCTAACTTTTGACTAAAAGATTTACTAAACTCTTCAATCTTAGCTAAAAAGAGTTCATTGGTACTCTCTCTCATATCACTATCATCAGTCTTTACATACTCTATAAGTTCAACAAATGCTAAGTAGAAGTTGTTCCACTCTTTAGATTTATCTTTAAGCTTTTCTAGTAAAATCAAAATACCTGTAAAACTCTCTGCATTAAATCTATGTTTAACGTAAGAGACAATCTCATTTATCTCTCTTTTCTCAACCTCTAAAGCATATCGAATCTGTGACTCACGAATATAGTAGAGTGTAGGGTAGCGATTGTCTGTTATGGGATATTTCTCTTTTACCTCTTGAAACTTCTCTAAAGCATCTCTATACTCTTTTTTATTGAAGTGTTCAATTGCTGCTTGATACAAGCTATCTAAACTATATTTAAAATTGTGGCTTAGAGATAGTACTTTATGCTCAAACATCTCTAAAGCCTCTTTATTGTAATCTTCTGCATTAAATCTATTTAGATTTAGAGATGAAGTTAAAAATTTTGACATGCCCTCGTAGAGACCATTTTTAGAATTTTCAACTAAGTAGCCTAGATTGTTCTTTAAAACACCTCTTGGGCCTTCAATATTGGTACTAATAATAGGTTTATTTAAAATCATAGCCTCAAAGAGTACTAAGCCTTGCCCTTCATGATTTGATGAGAGTACAAAGCAATCTGATGCTTTTAGATAAGGCATAGGGTTAAACTTCTGTCCCAATAGAAATACTCTATCTTCTAATGATAGCTCTACTATTAACTCCTTTAAATCCTCCTCTAGTGGTCCTTGTCCAAGAATAACTAACTTAATATCACTATACTCTTTAGTCAATTTAGAGAAGGCGTAGATTAGTTTTCTCTGCCCCTTTTCAGGAGAGAGTCTTGCTATATTAATAAAGACTCTACTATTTTTAAAAATATCCTTCTCATACTCATCTGAAATTGGAGCTTTTGACTTTTCAATAATCTCTTTAGGGTTTAAAATGTTATTACAGTAGTCAAATAGTTCTCTATCTAATCCAAGATTTTTTTGATTTATTTGGCAAGAGTCTTTAGAGACTGAGATAAGTTTAGTATAGCTTTTGTAGAACTTCATATTTCCATAAAGGTATGGAAAACGAGTTTTTGCTTCACTTAAAATATCACTATGAAAATAGAGCACTTTAGGCACCTCTTCAACGGAAGCAAAGAGACGCAACCAATATTGGCTATAGCCTTCAAAATTTACAATTAAATCAAACTTCTCTCCTTGAAAAACACGTTGATACTCTCTTCTATATGCTCTCTTTACAATACTCCACATCTCTTTAGAAGCCAAATCATGATGTAGATTTAACTTACCAATTAACCACTTCTCCTCTAAGCTCATAAGCATAGTTGATTTTTTCTTAATAAGTGTTATGTCTGAGTTTAATCTTTTAAACTGCTCTTTGTATTGTTCATCTTTACTTAACTGCTCTTCATCTACTACAACATATACTCTATATCTATCTTTATCAATAGCATTGACTAGATTTAAAAAAGAGGTAGTAATGCCATTAGGAATAAAGTGTCCTCCATAGAGCAAAATAGATTTTTTCTTGCTCTTCTCTTCTTTATAGTATCTTTGTTGAAAAAAAATCTCCTCAACTCTTTTTAGTGGGTCGTTAGTCTCTTTAGTAAACTCATTTAAACAAAACTGCCCCTCTTTTTGAATAAAATAGTCAGGTAGTTTTGTATTGTTAATAATATATTTACTACTACATAAATAGCGTCTATATAGATTACTATTTTTGTTGATTAAGATAACATTTCTATTCTCTTTAACCTCTTTTGGTATCTCTTCAATCCTATTTATAACCCAAATATGTCTATATGGGTCAAAGTGAACATCTTTTTGAATCTCCTTAAATAGGTCTAAAACAACAGATTTTCCAAAAGAGTCTTGATAACCCTCATAGACAATTAAACGTTCATCTAGCTCTAATCTCGCATAATACTCAACGTAGTTGATACTCTGTTGTAAAACGCTGTTTTTATGATACTCACTCTCTACTAACCCATGAGCATCTTGAATAATACGTTGCTCTAAAAAGAGTTCACTTGCCTCTTTGTATCTCTCTTGTTGGACTAGTGTTGATGCCAATAAAAAATAGATATCTGCATTAAACTCTTCTGCTCTTGCTAAATACTCTTTGTAAGCATACTCTGCAACACGCCAAGATTTTAAAGATTCTGCTTTTTTTGCAAACTCAAGCCATGCATTTAAAGATAGTGGTTCATTTTCAAGAAGATATTTATGTAGTAAAACTCCGTTCTCTTTTTCTACAGATTTATTCTTTACTCTATTTAATAGCAATGGCTTTTTTTTCATCATTAAAAAAGCTTCACACGCCTCTTTATATAGCTCTTTTTTTCTAAGTAGATATCCTAACCTATAGTAGAAGTAGGGTAGATGTTGTTTGTGCTTAAAGACTGCAACCAAATAGGATTCAATAGCTTTGTCATACTTTTTTTGTCTCTCTTGAACAATTCCTAAACGATGGTAGAAATGTATAGGTTCATCACTCCCTAAAATAGCATTTAAATAGGTCTCTTCAGCTTTAGCCCAACTATAACAACGGTCATAAGCCAAACCTTGCTTGTATGCCATCTGAATAGAGAGCTTTTTCTCTTTAAAGCTCTCTTCATATGCTTTAGAAGCACTACTCCAATCCCCTAATGCTTCAAAAAATACACCCTTTCCAAATAGTTTTGCATTTTTTTTATTATCTAACTCTATTGCTTTAGCATAAAATAGTTCTGCTAACTCTTTTTGATTATTTCTCTCTAGGGCATAAGCATAGTCAAATGATTCATCAGAGGTTAACGGAGCAATAGCCTCTACTTGCTTATAAACTTTAGTAACCTCTTTAAAACGATACATCTTTTTTAAAGAGAAGATATACTCTAAAAGTAGTTCTCTTTTTGGTTGATATGTTAAAGATATAACCTTTTTATATACCTCTACAACTTGCCACCATAAGCCCTCTTTTTTGAGTGGCTCTATCTTTTTATAGTAATATAAAGCATCTTTTTTTTCAGATATCATTGTTCTCTTTGTTAGGTTTTAAGTAGAGTAGATTATATAATAATCTTATTTAGACTCTTGTTAAAACTCTTTCCATCTATATTCAATACGAATACCACTATTATTGTCTATAGTTTTAATTAAATTATTATCTTTATCATAAACATAGTCGATAGATTTATTATATAATCTATGTTTTGAATCATAAATATAAGTTGAGACATGATTTCCTTCAACTCTTTTGACTATTAAACCATTTATATACTCGTTTGTTATCTCTTTATCATAAGTACCATCATTATCCATATCATATTTTTCTGTTAATCTATTATGATAGTTGTCGTAGGTATAAATTATTTTACTTTTAGTTGACAACTTTTCAACTGATTCTTCAAAAGATTCCATAATCTCTCCATTAGTATCATCATATATAGTATAAGCAGGGGTTACTTTAGTAACTAAAATTTCACTCAGCTCTTCAACTAGATTATTATTAGTATCATAATTAAAATCTATTGTATTTTTAGTACTTATTAAGATATTTATATATATTTGAGCTCCTCCAAAATCTTGAATATACTTAGGTTCTGTAGAATTTGATTCTACAACTTTACGTACTAAAACATTTTCTTTATTATAAAAATATAACGTTCTTTGATTACTATTACTTGAGGTATAATTATTAAATTCAGGATCAGAAAAGGAAGACTCTTCTAAATACAGCTCTTTAATTACTTGATTAAAGTGATTATAGAAGTATTTTGTTCTAGATATGGACTTACTACTAATATTATCTATATCATAGGAGTCAAAAACTTTATCAAATATTTTGAGTAATCCATTTTTATCATAAGTATATGTTTCAACTTGATTATATCCATTATGTGAATACGCTTCATGATATATTTGATTTTTGGACAAAAGTTTAAACTCCAAAACTTCTAAATCAACTCTAAATTCATTTAAGTCTGTTTCGCCATCTTTTAGATTTAACGAAATCGTATATAGACCTTTTTTATCAAATTTCATATAAGGGGTAGTACTATTCTCTTCTCCTAAAAAAGCTTTACTTTCATCAGGCTTTTCTACTAAACTCCAATTGTATGTTAGATTTTTATCTTTAATTTTATCACTTAAGTTTGCTTCCAAAACAATTGTATTTCCAACATGTAAAATTCCAGAGTAGTCTATCTTGAAAGGTGGAGCTGTAAATGGGTCTGTTCCTTTTGTTTTCTCTTCTGTATTACTCACACCATCTTTATCACTATCTATATAAACAGTTACTAATCTTTGAGCTATTGCTTTATTTCCTGCACTATCGTTTACACTATATGTAATTATATTTTTTCCAATAACTGAGCTATCTACAGTTCCATTAATGATAATATTTGAGCTTATCTCCCCATCCGCATTGTCATAAGCTGTTGCATTTAGCTCTATGTATTTTTTATATTTATAGATTTTAATTTTAGAGTTTCCATTTAGTCTTATAATAGGAGGAGTTGTATCTTTTATAACAGTAACGATTCCTTTTGTAGTTGCTATATTTCCTGCACTATCTGTAACTGTAAAAATAACCTCTTTCTCTCCAAGTGTAGAAGTATCTACCTTTGAGATAGATATAGAAGAACTTAAGTCTCCATCTGCATTATCTTTTGCTGTTATATTAAATTCATTATAATCATGATTTTGATAAATAGTAATATTTCTATCTCCTATAAATTCTAAGATGGGAGCCTCTATATCTTTAATTACATTTACTACTCTAGTTCGACTGACTTTAATGCCTTCACTATTAGTAACGCTATAGGTTATTACATTTTTTCCTACAACAGATGTATCAACATCTCCTGTAATAATAATTTTTGAACTTATATCTCCATCTTTATTATCAAATGCAGTAGCATTTAACTCTTTATAGGTCTGATTTAAATAAATAGTTATATTCTCATCACCATTTAGAGTAATAGAAGGAAGAGGACAAGCCCCACCATCTTTGATAATCCACCCAAAGTTAGAAATTATATAACTTCTACTATCTTTTGCTGTATAACAAGTTTCACCAACATCAAAAGTTACATTAGGAGATAAATTTAACTTACTCCATGCCTTTAATATTTTATCATAATCATGGGTTGATAACTCTAAAAAATTAGTAAAGATTCCATCCATATTTTTAACATTAGAAATGTTCCATTTGCTCATATCGAAAGAGAAAGATGTATCTGCAAACATAGATGACATATCTTCTACATTAAAGACATTCCAATCACTTATATCTTGATTAAATCTATCAAAAATCATAGCAAACATACCTGACATCTCTTTTACATTTGATACGTCCCATTTAGTAATATCTAGTTTTCCACTAGAAGCCATAAACATATAACTCATATTTTTAACATTAGAAACATCCCAATCACTTAAATTTGAATCTGTATTAACCATTGCAAACATATAGCTCATATCAGTTACTTTAGATAAATCAGGAGTATCAGAAGCATTAATCTCTAAGTTACTACAACCATCAAATGCATGATGCATAGAGAGCCATTTAATATCTCCCCATTGATTTACAGCAATTATTTTTTTGCTATCATCATTATTGTTAAAGTAAATTTGAGGAAAGTCTCCTAATATTTTTACAGTATACTCTCCTGTCTTTGAATAGGTATGTGTTATATCTCCTATAACATTACTATCTTTTTTCCCATCACCCCAATCTATAGAGTAGTTATAACCATCACCAATAGTAGGTATAGTTATTTTATTGTTATCTATATTGTCTATTCTCCATTTTATAATAAATGGTCTACTTTTATTATTGTTTATAGTTTGTATTTTCTTTTTTGTTTCACTATCATTACAACCTAACTACACTTTAGACAAATCACCCCGTCATTTCATACCCTCCATCTAATCCAAACCCCAAAAACTCATTATTTACATAAGTTTCATCAATCTTTTTATCAACTTTAGGGAAAAATAAGCCAATATG
>JALVXC010000126.1 GCA_027038275.1 Campylobacteraceae bacterium
TTAATATCAACTCCTAACTCATGAGGGTTTGCTTTTGCATAAGCGTAAACCTTCTCCATAAGCATTCGTGCATAAGTAATGGCACTTGGCATATAGTTTTGGGTCTCGCAATCTGCATAACCAAACATAATCCCTTGGTCACCTGCACCTGTCTCACCATCTTCTTGGTCAACACCTTGGTTAATGTCTGGAGATTGTTCATTTAAAAGTACTTGAACCTCTACCTCATCTGGGTTTAAACACTCTGCATTTGTAAAGTATGGATTTCCATCATAACCAATATTTGCTAATGTCTCTTTTACTAAGTCTGCATACTCTTGATGTGTTAACTTAGTGTTAGAGGTTACCTCTCCTCCTATTACTACATGTTTACCTGCTACAAACACTTCAGAGGCTACTCTTGATTTGGAGTCCCCCATAATTAATCTGTCAACAATACTATCTGCAATAATATCAGCACACTTATCTGGGTGTCCTGGGCTTACAACTTCACTTGTAAATAAATACATTTTTTTCTCTCTTTTTTAAATTTTTTAAATCCACAAATTATCAATAAGTCGAGTAGTACCAACTCTAGCTGCCACTAAAATAATGGTATTACTCAACTCAACTCTATCTATCTGCTCAAACTCTCGATTGACTAAAGCCACATACTCAACCTCTACTTTGCTTAGTACCTTTTTCATCTCGGCTATAATGATTGAGCTATTAAACTCTTTTTGCATAACTAGCTCTGTAGCACGTTTAAGTGAACGTGACAGACTCAAAGCCTTAACTCTATCCTCTTTAGAAAGATAGACATTACGACTACTTAAAGCTAAACCATCTTTGTCTCTTACAATATCACAAGGGACTATGTCAACATTTATAAAGTAGTTCTTAACCATCTGAGTAATAAGTACTAGTTGTTGAGCATCTTTTTTACCAAAATAGGCACGAAAAGTTGAGGGCTTATTATAGGCAATTAGATTTAAAAGTTTCATAACAATTTGCAACATTCCATCAAAATGTCCTGCTCTTTTTGTACCCTCTAAGATAAATCCTCTAATAGCAGGAGCTGTAATGCTTAACTCATCTTTTTCATACATCATATCAACTGTTGGCATAAAGAGAACATCTACCCCTGCTAACTCACAAATCTTTACGTCAGCCTCTTCTTTTCGTGGGTAGGCTTCTAAATCTTCACCCTCTAAAAATTGTGTAGGATTGACAAAAATAGATACAATAACAAAATCATTCTCTTTACGTGCCTTTTTAATAAGACTCAAATGCCCCTCATGCAATGCACCCATTGTAGGGACAAAACCTACACTTCCTTTAAAGGTTGATGTTGCCTCTAAAAGCTCATCAATACTCTTTACAATAACCATTCTACTTCATTCCAAAAGGGTTAAGTCCACCCATCATACCCATAGCTTGAGACTTTTTATTGTCTTCTACCATTTTAAGCACATCATTAATAGCAGAGATTAAAAGAATCTGCATAGAGCTTTTATCTTCTAAAAGTGAGTCATCTATAGTAATATCTATAATCTCATTAGCTCCATTGGCAGTTACTTCAACCATTCCACCACCTGCTTTAGCTGTCATGGTTATATTTTTTGATTGTTCCTCTAGCTCTTTGGCTTTTGATTGTAAATCTTTTACCATCTCAGCCATTTTACTCATATCCATACCTTCAAACATCTCTTACTCCTGCAAACATTATTGTAATCCTTTATAGGCTTGTGCAATACTATTGTCATCTTCTAAAATAACAATTTTAGGCTGAAACTCATCAGCCTCCTCTTCTGTCATAGACGCATAGGCAATAATAATAATCTTATCACCAACATGTACTTTTCTAGCAGCTGCACCATTAAGGCAAATCTCTCTTTTTCCACGCTCTCCTGCAATAATATAGGTAGAGAAACGCTCTCCATTGTTAATGTTAACAATATCTACTTTCTGTCCTACTCGCATATTGGCACTATCTAATAGCTCTTGGTCAATGGTTATAGAGCCTACATAGTTGAGATTAGCTTCGGTTACTGTTGCTCTGTGAAGTTTACTATAGAGCATGGTAATATTCATTAGAGTTCTCTCCGATTTATAATTTTTGTTTTGAGGTATTATAGCAGATTAATATTAGGTATTTGTAGAGACAAGGCAAAGCCTTGTGTAAATTTTCTTTTGACTAATGAGCCATTTGAGACACTGGAACAGGGTCAGCCCACATCTGTTCAGGAATCACATACTCTTGGACAACGTTTCCACCAATAATATGTTCATCAATAATTCTATCAATCTTCTCTTTTGTTAAGTTAACATACATTGTATGCCCTGGTTCTACTAAGATTACAGGACCTTGTTGACAACGCCCAAGACATGATGTTTGAATTGGTTGTACATTTCCAATAATCCCTTTTTGCATTAAGGTTTGAGACAAATGTTGCATAAGCTGTTGCGACTCAGGGTTGTTTTGGCTTACACAGCTTGGTTTTGGCATTCCTGGAGGTGCTGACTGTTGACACTTAAAAA
Source organism: Campylobacteraceae bacterium (assembly GCA_027038275.1). Lineage (GTDB taxonomy): Bacteria > Campylobacterota > Campylobacteria > Campylobacterales > Sulfurovaceae > UBA1140. Next base: position 2,521 of record JALVXC010000126.1, read on the forward strand.
TATAAAATGCTGGTTGTGGTATTCCCATCATAATGAAATCCTTCTATTTTAATTAGGAGTATTTTACTCTTATTTAGAATAGATATAACTTAAAGTCAACTCTAACAAGTTGACATTTAAGTATCTAATTGCAAAAAAGTAACATTGACTCTATTTTTATCTATTACTCTTTAATACACCATAAGCACTACCATTACCTAAAATAATTACATCATACAGGCTATTTGTTGGAGCAAATAGAGCATTACCTGATTGACTTCCATGAGAGTTTCCACTAATTTGAGGTAGAAATTCACTCCATGTTTTACCCCCATCTTTAGACTCTATAACTACTTTTGTACTAGCTATTGAAGCTAAAACTCTATCACTATTTTTTGGGTCTATTCCCAATAGTGTCAACATACTTTTACCACTTGCTACCCCCTCTTTTCCATCTATATTTAACCCATTACCTCTTGGTATAATAGTTGTATTTGATTCAGATACAATATCTACTTTTTTTAACTCAAAAGGTTTAGTGCTATAAATTAGTTTAGAATACTTTAATGCATAATCTTTTTCAACTTTTACACTATCATCATCGTCAAGTTTTTCAATATTGGCAGTAACCAACATTGCATTTCCATCTCTATCAAACAGACCACTAAATACATGCTCATCTTTATCTAATCCGAATGTAAAATCGTTGTAGTTGTCAGGAAGGTTATCAAGTGGCATTTTTATAACTCCTAACTCTGAATTGATGGCATAAACATACTCTCCATCACAGTAGACATCTTTAAACGAACGACTAATTCCTGGCCAATTTGTAAACTGAACACCATTTCCCTGTTTTCTGCTATCTCTAATATGTTTAACCTCACGTAAATTTTCATCTGTAAAGTGTTTAATAACCCAAATAGCATTATATACACCATATTCATATCCAGCCAATATAAGTGTATCGCTCTTTTTATCATAATATCTTCTAACTCGTACACTCTCCTCTATATACATATGAATGTTAATATCACGTAGTCTCTCAAACTCTAGCTTATCTTTATTGAATCTATAAATTCCACTACGGTCTTGTGCATAAAAACTATCTTTTATCCATTGTGTCCAGTATACATCGCCAAGTAGCCCCCTCAAACCAGCTGTATAGTGCCAACTCTCTCCTGCATCATCAGAGAAGAAAGCTGCTGAATCCATGTAAGTTTGCATCATCTCTTTAGGATTATTTGGATTAATAGCTATGTCTGTTGAGACCATATTGTCCATACCTCTATTTTTAACACTAGACCACCAAAAAGAGACAGAGTCATCTGTAGGAGATATATTGATTTTATGGCTGTTGTCATGAAATCCATCTTCATAAATAGATATATCTCCATAATACCACTTTATTTTTCCATCATATTCAGACCCAGTATTTGAGACTCTACTCGTATAGGAGTTAAAGGTTTTTCCGTTATCTGATGATACTTTAATCTCTATGGTATTAGCAACATATATTTTCCCACCATAAGAGTATGCAGTATTGAGTCCAGAAAAAGATGGAAAATAAGAGGTGGCAAAACTCATCTTACCAAATTGATAACTATCTGTAAAAGAGGTATAAGAGCCATTATCTCCAATAGACCAATGTTCAGTATTTCTCTGCCCCAATATAAAACCTTTTGAATAAGTTTTTCCATTTACACTAGCTGTCTCTGTAACTTGCTCAAATCTATCACTATTATCTGTTATATTAAGTCTATAGACTACATCTTGCATAATCAGATAGAGATAAGTTTTTCCAGTGGACGTATCTATATGCTTTAAGAGTGCCCCAGATAATCTTGTAAATCGGTTACCCTTTGAAGAGTGAAATCTTGCTAAATTTAGCCCTTTGTAAATTCTACTAAAGTTGTATTTTCCATCACTTATATCACCTTTGGTATGTACATAGACACCTGCTGTATTGTTTGTATCGTCATTATCTCCATAAGCTAGAACATAAAGTTTATTACCAATAGCTACACCATTATCTAATGGATAAACGCCATCTTTATGTTCAAAAATAGAATCTGTAATATTTCTCCAGTTATCATCACTCTTAGGGTCACCTTCACTTACAAAAAGCCCTCCTTTTCCTACAACAAAAAGTTTATCTTGAAGATTAACTATATCGCCATAATAGTATTTTCCATATAAACCTGTTGGATTCTCTTTTCCATAAAGTATAACATCATATTGACTACCTCTATTAAAGCTCTTAATATCGCTTGGTATATCTGTAATATCTACCCAAACACCAAGTTTTGTAAAGTTCACTTGTGTTAATCCAAGTTTATACCCTGACGCAAAATAGGCAATAACTCTATCTCCTTCTTGACGTACTACAATTTTATTTGCTATTAAAGCTCCATAACCTATTTGTTTAGAGTGCCAAGTTTTACCTCTATCGGTACTAAAAGAGAGAACACCATAAGAAGCTACACCAAAAAGCCAATCTGGATTTGTAGGATGTTCTACAATAGACATAAGTCTAGGAAGTGTATATTTTTCTGCACCACTACCTATATCTTTAGCATGAACATTTGATACTAGTTGTTGAAATGTCTCTCCTCCATCATGTGAGATACTCATAGCACCCATATCTCCATTTTCTATAACCGTTTTACCATCACTATGATGAAAAAGTAGATGATGTGACCCTCCAGAACCCATACCTAATGTTTTAACTCTTTTGGTAACATTACTCTCATTTGTAACATGCATAAGATTTTCTAGCTCTTCTACTACTTTAACATCTCTTGTAATAGTTGCTATATTTCCTGCTTTATCTTTTGCTGTATATGTTAAAGTGTACTCTCCAATTTTTGAACTATCTACAGTTCCACTAATTGTTACATTAACATCTCCAGTTACATTATCGCTTGTCTCTACACCCTGCTCTATGTAATTATCATTTATATGTAGTGTTATTTCTGCATCACCTTTTAGAGTTATTGTTGGTGGTGTTGTGTCTACTACATTTACTGTTCTTGTTTTAGTTGCTTTATTTCCTGAACTATCAGTAGAGGTATATGTTATAGTATAAGTATCAATCTTTTTACTGTTTACCGTTCCATCTACAACAACATTTACATCTCCATCTACATCGTCTATTGCAGTAGCTCCAGAATCAACAAAATCACTTCCTGCCTCTAGTGTTAATGGATTATCCCCTTTTATGGTAATGGTTGGAGGTGTTGTATCTGCTTGTAATATAACTTTAACAACTCTTGTTACAGTAGATTTATTTCCTGATTTATCTGTAGCAGTATATATTAATATATACTCTCCAACAGTAGATATATCTACACTTCCATCTACAGTTACTTTAATATCTCCATCTGCATTATCACTACTATCTACTCCTGGGTCATTAAATTTTACATCTTGTTCTATACTTAATAAACTTGCACCTTTTAAAGCAATAGTTGGAGATGTTGTATCTACTACTTTTACTACTCTTTTTTTAGTTGCTTTATTTCCAGAACTATCAGTAGAGCTATAAACTATTGTATAAGTACCAACCTTTTTACTATTTACAGTTCCATCTACAACAACATTTACATCTCCATCTACATCGTCTATTGCAGTAGCTCCAGAATCAATAAAATTACTTCCTGCCTCTATCTTTAAAGTATCACAACCTTTTAGGGTAATAATAGGTGGTGTTGTATCTGGATGCAAAAGAACTTTAACAACTCTTGTTACAGTAGCTTTATTTCCTGACTCATCTGTGGCAGTATATTTTAATGTATACTCTCCAACAGTAGATATATCTACTCTTCCATCTACAGTTACTTTAATATCTCCATTTGCATTATCGCTAGTATCTACTCCTGGGTCATTAAATTTCATACCCTGTTGTATACTTAATAAACTTGCACCTTTTAAAGTAATAGTTGGAGGTGTTGTATCTACTACTTTTACTGTTCTTGTTTTGGTTGCCTTATTTCCACTATTATCTTTAGCTACATAAGTTATAGTATAGTCTCCTACCGTTTTATTACTTACAATTCCATTGACTTTCAACTCTATATTAGCATAGTTTCTTAGTGTTGCCCCTGGGTCTATAAAATCATCTCCAGCTTCTAGTATAAATGGATTATCTCCTTTTAGAGTAATTATTGTAGATGTTCTATCATTATGACGGTTATCAACAGATGTTGAGCGTTCTTGAGATGATGCATTATTTGTAGAAGCAGTTGTATCATTGTCTATAGCTTTTTTAATATGTGCTAAGGCCTCTCTCTCTGTAACTGCTCTACCTACATAAAAGGTATCTTCTTTTAAGCAACTATATAATCTATCTATATTATCATCTGTAATACTATTTGGGATACTATCCCCATTAAAACTCTCTTTTAAACACTTAGCACTATTAGAAGCAATCTCTATACCATTTTTATCTGGGTTACCATCTTTATCTAAAGTTTGCAAAATCCTCGCAATAGATAGATTTGTCTCTTGAATTATAACACCACCATAAAGTTTACTAGATTCAACTTCCCTTAACGCTATATCTCCTACTAAAAATTTACAAGAGTTACCTTGATAAAATTTAAATTTACCTTGATTATTGGTCGCACCATGAATATCTCCACAGATATAATCTATACCAGATACAGCACTATCAATATAATAACCATACTTCTGTTTTTGGTTTATATTATCTATATTGCTATTGTTACTACTCTCTAACCTTTTTGTATAATATCCTGCATCTTCTTCACATCCTACTATAAAAAAGAGTGCAAATATTACAATCGCTAAACTTTTCACTTTCTCTCCTATTTTCAAAATATTAATTATCATATTAAATCAAAATTTAAGTTAAAGGTAGACAACAAAAGTGATTTTTTTTGATATTTTTAAAAAAAACTTTAAATATTTTTTATAATTTATTATTTTAAATTATATGCAGTTTTTTTTAATAAAAAAATATTTTTTATTATGATATATATCAATTTTCAATAGAGAGAAGAGATTGATGCTCTAAAGCCTATACCATTAGTACTACTATCACTATCAGACTTTGCACCTGTTGTTCCCTCTAAAAGGTCTAAGAGACTACCACCCCTAACAATAACTGCATAGTTATCTTTGTGTGAACCTACCCCTAGCCCTACATCTAAATCACTATTTGCTCCATAAGTTGGATGATTATACTGTAGTCTATCAATATCAATATCCCACCAACTTTTAATATCATCTACTGAAAATTTAATATTTTCATTTTTATCTTTTAACCACATTAAGTCACTTAAAAACTCTTTATGGCTACTATCAAAGTTATAAATTTTAGAACGATAATCCATAGGTATAGCAAAATCATCTCCATCTAATCCATTTCTCAAAACAGTACCATCACCTGCATTATTTAAATCTGCTTTTAATAGTTGAATTATCTGAACATACTGTTTTTGAGACATTAGATTAACAGAGCTATTTAGCTCACTATTTAAGTTATAGTTTTTTAAAGAGACAAAAATTTGATAAGGAGATAGCAAAGATAGTCTCTTTGATACAGCAGAGATATTCTTATCAAAAGTTATCTCTTCTCCCTTTGTTGTATTGGTTAAGTTTCCATCAATATAGACAGAGATAGCTTCACTACTATTGCTTACAGTAAAATTTTTAACAATAAAGTCTCTGTAGTTCCCAACTGTTGAAATTACCTTATCAGAAGAGATTTTCTTACCAATTTTTCGTGCCTGATATGCTGAAACCCAAAAACCTTTTTCGTTAATACCATCTCCATCAACATCAAATCCTCCTGGTACGTAGATAAACCCTGCATTTTGAACTACTTTTGCTTTACTACCTTCAGTAACCCATGGACATCGTTTTGTCTTATCTAAAGGGTCGCCAAGAGTACCACATGTTAACTCTTGGCTATTGACTTGACCATCACCATCACTATCATTATGAGGGTTACTATCTTCACTATCTAGTTGATTAGGGACTCCATCACTATCACTATCGGTAGTGTTAGATTCAAGAGAGTCTTTAATGCCATCACCATCACTATCTATGTCACCTTCAGAACTATCGACAATACCATCATTATCATCATCCATATCATGCTCATCGTTAATTCCATCACCGTCACTATCAACTCCATTATCTACTACCCCATCTCCATTGACATCTGAATCAGCATTATCGTTTATTCCATCTCCATCGCTATCTGTTCCGTTATCATTCACTCCATCTCCATTGACATCTGCGTCAGCTCCATCATTTAT
>JALVXC010000127.1 GCA_027038275.1 Campylobacteraceae bacterium
CAAAAACTATTACCATAAAAACAATAAAAATCATCTCCAAAGGAGCAATAAGAGTAATAAAAGTTGGCATACCCAAAAGCAATGCCCAACCAAGTGGTAGAAGTGTAAGACCAAAAAGCATAGGGTGTCGCATACATTTATAGATACCCGTTGTAACAAGCTTATTTGTCTCTAATCTTGGCATAGTTTTATCTCTTCCTTTTGCTAACTCTCTACCACCCTTTGATGCTGCACGAAATGCTAAACGTAATATAAAAAGACCAATAAGTGCTGAGAGCAGATGAAATAGTGGTGAGTGAAAAAGGAGGTCATTTTTATCTATCTTATAAGCATAAACTGCACCACCTATTAGCATAAAGAGCCATAGAACTACACGAATAACTACAGAAAAAGTTGTATTAATTTTCATATTACAAAGTGCCAAAGTAATTTAAGTGCCAAAAGATAGAGAAGCCCTGCCATAATCTTTTTAATATGACTCTGCTTTAACTTAAAGTGCATTGTATAGTTTCCAATATAGCCTCCTACAATAGCCGATATTGCAACAACAAGAAGCATAATCCAATCAAGTGGGACATAACTTGCATAGGTAAAAAATGAACCAAGAGCAGAAAAAGGTACAACAAAACTAACAGCAACTGCTACTTTTTTAGGCTCATATCCTAAAAGTGCTAAAAGAGGAATAAGAATATTTCCACCACCTACGCCTAAAAGCCCTGCTAAAAAACCAACTATGCCACCTACTATAAAAAGAGTATATTTTGACTCTGCATTAAAGAGAGCCTTTTTCTTACCAAACATCATCATAGTTGCAGAGTAAAAGAGCATAATCATATAGAAAAACTTTACTATCTGTTCATCTATAAAACCACTACTATACGCTCCAAGTGGAGCAAAAACAACCATGGTTATAGCAATAGGAAATACAAATCTATAGTCAACAACTTTTCTTTTTATATTCATAACACTTGAGGTGATAGTAGTAGAAGCCCCTGCAAAAAGTCCAACTGCTTTTGCAACGGTAAAACCAAGTCCTAAAAAGTTAAAAATAGGAATAAGAGCAACCCCAGCACCTGCTCCACCCATAGAGAAAAGAGCAGAGAGTAGAACTGTTATAAGTGAGTAAAGTATATAATCGTGCATTTATAACTACTATTTTATAATTGGAGGTGTAATATTTTTACCAAGAAGTGCATAGCTTTTACCAACTCTAGCTATTGGTGCATAATCAAGTGTAATTCTCTCTTTATCACTAATGATTTTCTCATCAATAAACTGTGCTTTTATCTCTACAACTAAAGGAATAGTTGTTGAACCTTTTAAATCTATCTCTTGATAAAATTCACAAAAAAATGCACTAGGTACATCTGTAACCATAGGAGGAAAACCCTCTACAACCTCTTTTGTTTCAATATCAAATGCAACAGCTTCACTCTCATCTTCTCCAAGCTCTTTTGAACTAAAGTGCATAGCTTCAAGGTGTGCCTCATCTACCATACAGATAGTACATTTTTTTGTTTGGCGAATATTTTTAAGTGTATCTTTTTGGCTACCATCGCTTTTATGCCCAATACTTACCATCATAGTAGCAGGTTCGGAACTAAGCCCCATAAAGTAACTAAAAGGTGCAATATTAACTGTACCTTCTTCATTTTGAGTAACAATCCACGCAATAGGTCGTGGAATAATAGTCTGTGCCATAAGTTGGTAACGCTGTGTAAGTTCTTTGTCTGTGTAATCTACTATCATTTTATTTAATACCTTTTATTTGTTCTCTTCTATTTTTATTTTAATAGCTTTACTATGAAGTAAAGCATCAGAAATTTTTTTATGTGCTTTTTCAACTATTCGTGAAAATGTAGTTCTTGATATTCCCATTTTATCTGCACACTCTTGTTGATATAGCCCTTCAAAATCACTTAATCTAAGTGCTTCCATCTCATCTTCTAAAAGCTCAACACTTTCTAGTTCAATCCGTCTAACTCCACATGGTTTAAAACATATTTCACTATGGTCAGCATCAATATGTCTTTTTATTCTTTTTCGTCCACGCATTAAACACTTCTCTCTTTTATTTTAATGTACAGAACAAGTTCCATCACCATTACTTTTTTGTAATTTTCCTGCACTAAAAAGAGCAACAGATTTTTCAACAGTTGGACTCTCTTGGTCAAAATAAACATCAAGTCCTGCCTTTAAAAAACCCTCTGCTGGTGAAGCACCTATTCCTCCTACAACAAGAGCATCAGGATTAAGACTCATAATATTGGCAACAGCATTACCACAAGCTCCTCCACTATGTCCTGCATTAGCAACTCCCTCAACATCTACAATTTTTCCATCTTCAAGTGTGATAATTGTATAAAATTTTGCTTTACCAAAATGAGCACCTCTTTTACTAAGGTATCCATTATTTTCATCTGTTGGAAATACAACTCGCATCTCTTTCTCCTAAAATTGTTTTTGTAATCGGTTTTGTTTATAAGCTTCATAAGCCTCTTTAACACTCATCTCACCAGCACCTGTAAAAAACTCAATTCCCGTAGTCTTTAAAATTTTTAGTGCCTTTTCTCCTGCTCCATTGCCTGTTATAACAACATTAGCTCCTGCATTTATCATCTTTTTAGATGATTGCCCACCGACACCATGCTCCATAGACTCTGTTGCACTATTGTCAATGGCTTCTAATGTATCTGTCTCTTCATCATAAACCAAAAACATCTCTGCTCTTCCAAATCTTGCGTCCATTGGACTCTCCCAAGTTTTACCTTTTGTTGTAAATACTATTTTCATCAACTATCCTTTAAAATATTTTTTATATTGTTCCAACTTAATTTAATTTGCTTTGATATTTCACAATTTTCATCAAATTCAACTATTGGTTTTGCTACACTTACTGCTTTTGTAAAGTTCTCATCATAACCAAGTGAGGCTAAGAGTCTTACATCTTCACTCTTTAGATACTCTCTTATTTTATTTGTAATTTCCCAGTTTAAGTCACATTTATTAATAATACAAACAACTTTAAGATTAAAAGTTTTTGTTAGCTCATAAACTCTTTTTAAATCATGAAGTCCTGAAACAGTCGCTTCTGTTACAAGTACAACAAGGTTTGCACCACTTAAACTTGATATTACAGGACACCCAATCCCTGGACTTCCATCGGTTATAACATAAGCTTTATCTTCTTTGAGTGCCAACTCTTTTGCTACTCGTTTTACTTTTGAGACAAGCTTTCCACTATTTTCTGCTCCAAAACCTAGCTTTGCATGAACCATTGTTGCACCATTTTTTATATCTGATACAAAAACATCTCCTGCCTTTTGTGTTACCATCCGAATTGCTTCAACAGGACATATACGACTACAGTAGTGACACCCCTCACAAGATATTGGGTCAACCTCGTGGTAATCTGTCTGCTTTGTAATAGCATCAAAACGACATACATCAAAACACTCCCCACAGTTTGTACAAATCTTAGGGTCTATAACTGCTATCTCTCCACTAAAAAAATCTTCTTGCTTTTTAAAATTTGCATCAAGAAGTAAGTGCATATTTGCAGCATCTACATCACAATCACAAACAACAGCCTCTTGTTTTGCCAAATATGCAAAAGATGCACTCAAACTTGTTTTTCCAGTTCCACCTTTACCAGAGATTACTACAATTTCTCTCATTTTAAACCTCCAATAAACGCTATAACCTCATCTAAAGAGTTTTTAAAATGTTCAATTTTATCGTAAATTAACTCTCCATTAGAGTATAGTTTTGCTACCTCTCTATCGTTTTGAATTTTTGTAATAATAGGAATATTCTCATCTTGACAATACTTCTCAACCCCATCATCGCCTATGCCATAACGGTTAATAATTACACCTACTTTTTGATTTAAAACTCTCATAGTCTCAACTGCTAATCTTAAATCATTTAGTCCAAATGGTGTAGCTTCTGTGATTAAAATTACAAAATCACTATATCTACTAGCCTCTATAACAGGACATGAAGTCCCTGGAGGTGCATCATAAATTTTTATATGGTCAGCAAACTTCTCATCTACATAATCAATAGTTTGAGCAATAAGTGGTATAGACATCTCTTGTCCTAAATCTAATCTTCCCTCAACCATGGTAAATAGTTCATTTTTGTACTCATTTATAATACCTATTTGAGATGGTGTCATAGGAAGAGAATCGGTTGGACAGAGTTCACTACAAGCATAACAACTATGACAAAGTTCAGGAAAAACTCTAATCTCTTCAGGGAGATGTAAGATGGCGTTAAAGTTACACACCTCTTCACACTTACCACAAAGAGTACAATCAGTTGCATCCCATTTTGGTATCATCTTATTTGATACTTTTGAATGTACCAACTTGGCATTTAAAAACAAAGCACTATTTGGCTCTTCAACATCTAAATCAGCTAAGACTACCTTTTCCCCAAGAGATGCTAAATAGGAGGTTAAATTAGATGAAATAGTTGTTTTTCCTGTTCCACCTTTTCCACTTGCTATGGTTATTTTCATCTATACTTCCTGATTTTGTTTTATCTTCTGCACAATCTCTTCTATATTATGAGATTCTGGTACAACAGGAGTAATTCCTAACTTAAGCAGATTATCTTTTACACCTTTGCCAAACGCATAAGTTATAAATATATCAACTCCTTTTATTTTGAGAAATCTAGGAATCTCAGTACCAACATGTAGTCGTCTATTACCCTCATTATCTTTTTCAATTACAATATTTTTATCTTTAATCTTTTCCATAATGGGATTTTCAATTATCTCTATTAACTCTCCCTCTGGAAATTGATAAAAGGCTATTTTTTTTGCTAAACCTATATGTTTAGCAACTGTTTTACCATTGTTGGTTACAAATGCTACTTTCATTTTATTATCCTTTTTTAAATTTTTTTGTTGATTTAACTTAATTGCACCTCTGCCACGACCTTGACCACTTCCATCGCGTAGTCTCATACCATGACCTCTACCTTCTCCTCGACCTAATCCATTTCTTTTTCCAAACATTATAAATCCTTTTATTTTAATAATATGAACATATGTGCAAAATTATATCGCACATATGTTCATATGTCAAGTGTGAAAAGATAATTTATAAAAAAATAAAAAAAAGGTAGATAAGAATAACTACAGAAAAAGTTGTATTGATTTTCATATTACAAAATACCAAAGTAATTTAAGTGCCAAAAGATAGAGAAGCCCTGCCATAATCTTTTTAATATGACTCTGCTTTAACTTAAAGTGCATTGTATAGTTTCCAATATAGCCTCCTACAATAGCCGATATTGCAACAACAAGAAGCATAATCCAATCAAGTGGGACATAACTTGCATAGGTAAAAAATGAACCAAGAGCAGAAAAAGGTACAACAAAACTAACAGCAACTGCTACTTTTTTAGGCTCATATCCTAAAAGTGCTAAAAGAGGAATAAGAATATTTCCACCACCTACACCTAAAAGTCCTGCTAAAAAACCAACTATGCCACCTACTATAAAAAGAGTATATTTTGACTCTGCATTAAAGAGAGCCTTTTTTTTACCAAACATCATCATAGTTGCAGAGTAAAAGAGCATAATCATATAGAAGAACTTTACTATCTGTTCATCTATAAAACCACTACTATACGCTCCAAGTGGAGCAAAAACAACCATAGTTATAGCGATGGGAAATACAAATCTATAGTCAACAACTTTTCTTTTTATGTTCATAACACTTGAAGTAATGGTAGTAGAAGCCCCTGCAAAAAGTCCAACTGCTTTTGCAACAGTAAAACCAAGTCCTAAAAAGTTAAAAATAGGAATAAGAGCAACCCCAGCACCTGCTCCACCCATAGAGAATAGAGCAGAGAGTAGAACTGTTATAAGTGAGTAGAGTATATAATCGTGCATTTATAACTACTTATTTTATAATTGGAGGTGTAATATTTTTACCAAGAAGTGCATAGCTTTTACCAACTCTAGCTATTGGTGCATAATCAAGTGTAATTCTCTCTTTATCACTAATGATTTTCTCATCAATAAACTGTGCTTTTATCTCTACAACTAAAGGAATAGTTGTTGAACCTTTTAAATCTATCTCTTGATAAAATTCACAAAAAAATGCACTAGGTACATCTGTAACCATAGGAGGAAAACCCTCTACAACCTCTTTTGTTTCAATATCAAATGCAACAGCTTCACTCTCATCTTCTCCAAGCTCTTTTGAACTAAAGTGCATAGCTTCAAGGTGTGCCTCATCTACCATACAGATAGTACATTTTTTTGTTTGGCGAATATTTTTAAGTGTATCTTTTTGGCTACCATCGCTTTTATGCCCAATACTTACCATCATAGTAGCAGGTTCGGAACTAAGCCCCATAAAGTAACTAAAAGGTGCAATATTAACTGTACCTTCTTCATTTTGAGTAACAATCCACGCAATAGGTCGTGGAATAATAGTCTGTGCCATAAGTTGGTAACGCTGTGTAAGTTCTTTGTCTGTGTAGTCTACTATCATTTTATTTAATACCTTTTAACCTGAGTTCGACGGAATACCATATCCACAATTTTACGAGGTTTTTCATAGGCAACGGCAGATTTTTGTAGGACTAACTAGTTAATTCAAAAAAATCTGTCTAAGCATATGGGAAACCTCGTAAAACCCGTAGGGAAGCCTAAAAATAGGCAATCTTCCCAAAATAAAATTCTTGGTGTAACTCCGCAACGAAGTGAGGACAATTAGCTACGGCTAGTCCTGTAAATTTGATTTTGAAAATCTTACCTATTTTTAGGCTTTTGTGGATATGGTATTCCGTCGAACTCAGGTTTTTATTTTAGAAGTCAAAATTATAACAAACACTATAGTAATAAAGGCTTTTATTCCACCTTCTCCAAATAGATACTCTGAGAAGGGAAAGCAAACTCCAAATTATTAGCCTCTAAAATATCCCAAACCTTATAGAGTACATCTTCTTTTACCTCTAACCACTCTTGCCAATTAGTTGTTTTTGAAAAACAATATATCAATATATCTATGGAAGAATCTGAAAAACGGTCAAGATAGACTAAAAGTGTACTTTTAATTCCTAACTTATTGTCCAATGATACAAACTTATTACTCTTTTGATGTTGCTTTTTAAATCTTTCTGTATCAATCTTCTCTGGAGTACTTATTCCTTTATGCTCCAATAACATATTGGTTATCTCATTAATAGCATTTTGTATATCTTCTTTGTTTGAACTATAAGTTACTCCAACATAGAGTTTAATTCGTCTCCCTACTGTTCGTCTTGACCAATTTTTTAAAGAGGTATTAGCAAGTTTCTCATTTGGTACAGTAATCATAGCATTATCAAATGTACGAATTTTAGTAGATATAAAACCAATCTCTACAACTGTTCCCTCAACATCTGATGTTTTTATCCAATCTCCTTGCGAAAATGATTCATCAAAAATTATTTTAATAAGACCAAAGAAGTTAGAGAGAGTATCTTTAGCTGCCAATGCTACAGCTAAACCACCAATTCCTAAAGAGGCAATAACCCCTGATATATTTACATTCATTTTTACAAAAGCAATCAATGTAGCAATCAAAAATATAATAAACTTACTAACAGACAAAATAAGATTAATAAGCTCTGTTCTTAGTGTTACATTTCTATTACTAGAGCTATGAAAATAGATAAAAAAGATATTTTCTATAATCTGCATTAAAATATAAGCAATAACTACAATAAAAAAGATTGAAAAGTAGAGATAGCTCTTATCTTCTAAACTATCAGGATAGTATAAAACCTCTAATGCCAACTGTAACCCTATACCATTAATAAGAAGTGAAATAGGAATGCGTATCTTCTTTAAATTAACAAGTAAAATATCATCAATATCGTCCTCTTCCTCTTCAATTTTAGCTTTAAAGTAGTTATATAGTCGTTTATAGATAAGATAGTTAATAAATATAAAAAAGAGAATAACAATAAAGAAGAGAAAGAGTCTACCTGTATCTATTTTAAGGTAACGAAGATATAAATTTGCCTCTTTTGCAAAGGGTTGAGTGTTGATATAGTTAATGAGATTATCTAGTTGAAGTTGATTAGTCAAAGAGCGATACTCAAAAATATTACTATTTAACTTTAAGTAGTTTAATAGACTATCAAAGAAGTAGTAATCTTTAGATAAAACAAAAAAATTATTTTGAATATTTTTAGCCATACTATTGGTTTGATTTTTCACAGAGTTATAGAGTTTGATACTCTTTTGAATATTGATTGTTCCATGAAGCTGTTTTTGATTGTCTAAAATATATTTTTCAATAGCCTCTCTATCTAAGAGTGTCCAATTTTTTGCTAGGTACTCAAAAAAGTTATAAATCTGTTTTCTAAGCTGAAGAGCATTTAGTTTAATAGTGTCTCTTTGGACAGCCTGTTGATAGTTATATTTTCTATTTGTATCTATTTTTAAAGTAAGCTCTCTAATCTCCTGCTCCACTTTCTTAAAATCAATAAAAAGAGTTCTATTAACATCTAAAGAGTAAGGGTCATTTTTCATAAGGTGAATCAGCTCAGAAAAACTTTTAAATTGGGTATCTAATGTTTTTAAACGACTACTATTGTTATCTGTCTTATTGCTATCTTTATTGATAAGTTCTAAAATACTCTCTTTATTAAAATAGGTATCTTCCACCTTAACAAGTTTATGCCAAAATGATTCAGAGGCTAAAAGAGAGGTTGTCAAAATAGTAACTATTAAGATAAATTGTTTTAAAA
>JALVXC010000128.1 GCA_027038275.1 Campylobacteraceae bacterium
GGGTTGGGTCACAGCTAACTCCACCTACAACAGCATAACTAGAGTGAGGCCACTGACCTGCAAAGATGGCAAGTGCTTTGGTTATGGTAGTAGAGAGATAGGAGGCTTTTAGTGCATAGTTCTCTTGCTTTTTCGCTCCCACATAACGCTCTAGTTGAGGTAAAATAGTTAAGTAGAGCCACTTAATATGATTTTGTATCAATTCACACGCTAGAGTAAACTCTCTAATATCTCTAGCTTTAGAGGAGAAATTAACCTCAACCCCTACCCTTTTATAACCATCTTCAATAGCACGAACCGAAGCAATAAGGTGTGCATGATTACAGATACCACAGACACGAGGGGTAATAACTAAAGCATCATATGCATCTTTTCCTCTTAAAATCTCCTCTATTCCACGGTAAAACCCAAAGTCTATCTTAACATCTTCAATCTGCCCATCATTAAAGGTAAAATCAAGTTCAGCTTCACCCTCTATCTTCTCTATAAGTTTTTTTATCTCCACTCTCTTCATTCATCGTACTCCAAAAGGCGTTGGCTAAAACGCTTAATCTTAAAACTCTTTGTCACCCCTGTAAGGGTCAAATAGGCTCGTCGTGGCACACCTAAAGGCATCTTGGCAGGAATCCCCATATTTGTTTTAGTAAAAAAGAGCGAACTTTGAGGAAAAGTAGCTTCTGTACAACCAAAACATGGCGTTCCTACACGCGTTTTTGAACTTGTATCGTTCCATAAAATCTTGTTGCAACTCCCTCTTGTAAATGGTGCTTGACACCCTTGTTCATAGAAGAGACACCCCTCTTTAAGTCCAAAGTTTTTAGCATCTACTTTCCACTCAAAATACTCATTACGCGTACAGCCCATGTGTACGGTATATCCATACAGCTCCACAGGTCGATGGAGTCTGTCAATCTCTAACTTTTTACCATTGGCAATCATAAGCAGTACAAAAGAGAGCCATCTAGGGTGAATTGGACACCCAGGAAGTGAGATAAGTTTAGAGGCATACGCTTCATAACGAGTTGTCTTCTCCTCTATATCAAAAGCAAAACCTGAAATTTTATCTGGCTCTTTTTGTTTAAATATCCCACCAAAAGTAGCACAAGTTCCTACTGTAATAATATCTTTTGCTCTTTTAGCATAATACTCAATTACAGATGAGACCTCAACCCCTGCTTTTAAAAAACCCTCTTGGACAAAAGAGCCTTCTAAAATCAACACATTACACTCTACTCTCTTTTTGATTATATCTTCTAATGAATAGTTGGTCTCCAATATAGGGTGGTATATCAGCTCAAAATGAGCCAATATAGAGAAAAGTTCAGGGTGATTTAAAAAGGAGTGAGCATTTCCATTACAACTAATACTTTGAAGCCATAGAAGTTTTGGCTTACTCATAACTTTAAGCCTTTAGTGCATTGTAGATATTGCGTGAAATGTCATCTATGTAAAACTCTATCTCTTGAGGTAAAACATCTTCACCTTTTAAAAAGACCATTCCACCAAGATAACCCATAAAAAGCCCAAAGGCAGAAAAGAAGTCTTGGTCTCTTAGTTCACCAGAGCTTACACCATCATCAAAAAATATCATAATCTCCGTAATAAATCCACTTACACATATCATTCCCTCACAGCCATCATTAAAAACCTCACGATTAGAGAGATAGACACGTAAAAAATACTCTATCATCTCTGGTTTCTCTTTTGCCATAGTAAAGTAGAGAGTAACAATCTGATGTATCTTCTCTTCAGATGAGGCATCTGTATCATTTACTTCACGTATCTTTGTACCTAAACTCTCAGAGGTGTACTTAATAATCTCTTTAGCTAAAATATCTTTAGATGCGAAGTAGTTATAGAGATTTCCTACTGACATCTTTAATTTTTTTGCAATATCGGGTATGGTTGTCTTATGAAACCCTTGTGAAGCAAAGAGTTGAAGTGCTGTTTGTATGATAGATTCTCTTTTTAGTGCTTTTTTTTCTGCTATTTTCAAGATGCTCATTGTTTCCTTTAGTAATCTCTAAATTATAACATAAAATTAATATGCTATCAATGTTAGGATTAAAGAAACAAATTCATTTTTAATGTTATAATTAGTTAAATTTTATTAAAACAAAGGATAAATATGTTCTCATCTTTATTTTTATCTAAAAATCAAAGGCTTGTTAAGAGATGGAAAAAAGAGCATGAAAAAATTGTAATTTTAACACATAAAGTAATAGCAGAGTACTCAAAAAACAACTATAAAAAAGCTAAAAAGAATCTAATATTATTAAATCATTTAGCTATTGACCATATTATAGATGAAGATATTAATTTTTATAAGTTTTTAAATGGTACACAAGAGATTCCATATAATAAGAGAAATTCTATAGTAGACTTTATTGATACATTTAAAGATACAAAAGTAGAATTAATGTCTTTTTTAACAAAATATACACGAAATGAAACTATATTAGATGAAGAATTTTTTCAACAATTTAATGAGTTAACAGAGATAATTATTGAACGTATTCAATATGAAGAGAGAAATCTTTATGCTCTACTTGATAAATTAACAGAAAAAGAGAATTTAAACTAACTTAGTAAAGAGTTGGTGCGATGAAAATCGCACCCTACTTTACAGCCTTTCCTAAATCCCACATTGGCATAAATATTCCAAGTGCCATTAAAAGAACTAAACCTGCAATAAAGAACATCATAATAGGCTCAATATAGGTTGCTAAGTTGTCAATAAGGTCTTGGAAACGTGCATCATAATACTCTGTTACCTTGTCTAACATGGCATCTAGTTGACCACCCTGCTCTCCTGCTCGTATCATCTGTAGAAGCATATTTTCAAACAGCTCTGTCTGCTCAAATGCATCAGAGAGCGAGATACCTCTTGCAATATTAGCATTGACCGTTAAGAGTTTATCTTTAATATAGGAGTTATCTACCATTCCTACTGCTGTATCTAAGGCTTCAGAGACAGGAATACCAGACTTTACTAGCTCTGAAAAGACCAAAGTATATTTATGCATGGTAGCAAAAAAGATAACTTTATGAATTAGATAAAACTTTGGATTAATAAGCATCTTATCTACTTTGTATTTGAAATTTTTATCATTTTTATAGTAGTGCAATAACCCATAGATACTAACAATTAAACCTCCAAGAACATAGAGTCCATAGTTATTGAAAATATTTTCTAAAAAGAGAAGTATCTGTGTTGGAATAGGTAGAGCATGGTTAAACTTCTCAAAAATCTCTTTAAACTTTGGAACAACCACCATAATCATAATAGTAAAAGCAATACCCATAGCACCAAGAGTAATAAGTGGAGTACGAATAGCTTTTTTAAACTTTTTAAGGTTGTCTCGAATATCTTCTAAAATATTAGCTAACTTTGAGTATGCCCCAGAGATATTACCTGTCTGCTCACCCAGCTTTGTCATAGCAATAGCAACATGTCCAAACTCTTCTGTATATGGGTCAATGGAGTCTGCTATGGACTTACCTGCATTAATATCGTTTCCAATCTTTAGATAAATCTCTTTTAACTTAGGGTTCTCCATATTGTTCCCTACTTCGGTAATAGCATCATGAATAGATATTCCTGCATCGGTCATAACGGCAATTTGTCGTATGGAGGAGATTTTTGAGTTTAGGTCAATCTTCTTCTCAAATCCTTTTTTAATACCACCTAACATATCTTCAATTTGAGCTCCCATTGGGGCAGGTATCTCAACTGCTTTTTGAACCATCTGCCCAGGGTTAGCTTTTTTTACCGTTTTAATTGCAGCCATCTTATGCTCTGCTTTAACCATCTCTATACGTTTTCGACCCTTTGAGAGTACTGTTACATTAAAATACTTCATTATGAACGTGCCACCCTTATAATCTCTTTTACTGTTGTTTTACCCTCTAAAGCCTTTTTTAATCCATCTTGAAACATAGAGACGAACCCCTCTTTAATTGCCTGTTTAGTTAGCTCCTCTTTTGAAGCACCTGACGCAATCATGCTTGATAGTATCTCAGATACAGGTAAGACCTCTGAAATCATCTCACGTCCAACATAACCTGAGTTGTTACAGACGGGACACCCTTTTCCCTCATAAAAAACTGCATTTGGTGAGACATATTTAGCAATATCCTCTTTTAGTTTCGGCTCTAGGGTTGTTACCTCTTTACACGATTGACAGATTTTTCGTACCAATCGTTGTGCCTGAATAGCAATCAACGCACCAGAGATAAGATACTCCTCAATTCCCATATCTAAAATACGCCCAATAGCTGCAATAGATGAGTTGGTATGCAGAGTAGAGAGTACCAAGTGACCTGTAAGTGCAGCTTGAATAGCAATACGCAGAGTCTCTTGGTCTCGAATCTCCCCAATCATAATCTTGTCGGGGTCTTGTCTAAGAATAGAACGCAAAGCAGCAGGAAAGCTTAATCCTGCTTGTTCATTTATCTGTACCTGTTGAATTGAGTCCATCTGATACTCCACTGGGTCTTCAACGGTAATAATCTTATCTTTGGCATCAATTATCTCATTTAATGCCCCATAGAGTGTTGTTGTCTTACCTGAACCTGTAGGTCCTGTAACAAGTACAATTCCATAAGGGGCATGAATAGCTTCAATAAACTTGGTATAGGAGGTTGAACTCATACCTGCATTTTCTAACTGTACCATCGCTTTAGTTTTGTCTAAGATACGAAGAACAATAGATTCTCCAAACATAGTAGGCAGAGTAGAGACCCTAAAGTCAAAAGGTCTTCCTTTAACAAGTTGTGTAAAACGACCATCTTGTGGCTTTCTCTTCTCTGCAATATCTAAGTTTGAAAGGAGTTTCATGCGTGAAGCCAAAGGGGAAAAGATAGACTTCTCCATCTTAAAGTTCTCTTGTAAAATTCCATCAACACGATAACGAACTATACAGTTGTGTTCTGTTGCTTCTATATGAATATCACTTGTACCTTTTTCAATAGCTGTTGCCAAAATAAGTTCAATAAGCTTTAGAACAGCTGGAGACTCATCTGTCTTTTTCTCCTCCGCTCCACCCTTCTCTAAGTCTTCTTTAATATCTACAGAGAACTCTTCAACCTTTTCACTTGTATCTAAATGAGATAGAACCTGCTGAATAATCTCTTTTCGTGCTAAAGCAACAACCATAATTTTTCCACGGAAAAAACGCTCAATAGCACCCTTTGCTTCAAAATCATTTGGGTTCTCAAATGCAACAGTCACTTGGTCATCTTCTACAAAAAGAGGCAATGCCTTATAGCGTACTAACTGCTTAAGAGGTAGACGTTTTATTAGCTTATAGTCAATCTCTATACTTGGAATATCAATATACTCAACCCCCAAAGCCTTTGCCTGTTTTTTAAGAAGTTCGGTAGTATTAATACCCTGCAATCCCTCTAAATCACTAATATCAATACTCTGCATTCTCAACTCTTTTAAAAGCACCTCATCCATACTATCTTGTTGAAGAATTCTAACTTTTAAAAGATTGGCTATGCTTAGTTTACTCTCACCATATTTATCTATAAAAAGTTGTAATTTTGTTTCATCTAAAACATTTTCTCGAATCAATAAGTCTATAATTTTTTGCATTCTCTATCCTATCTATAGTTATATCGTTTAGTAAATTTATCATTTTGATAGATATCTATAATCATACTTACTCTATTTTTCTTATCTTTTTTTATATATAGCTGATATGATATATTCTCTTTTACCTCATCTTGAAATCTATAGACCTCATTTTTTAGCGTATACTTTTTTTGCATAAAGAGATAAAATATCTTTGAGAGCACAAAGTTAGTCTTTGGTAGATGCAAATCATATATCTCTTTTTTGTCAACTAAAGCTTGAAAAAGTAGCTCTTTTTGGAGTAAAATTGTCCCAAAATAACTAGCATTGGCTCGTGCCTCTTTTGTCGATTTTAGATGAATCATTGGTAGTGAAATACGGTCAATATTATCTGTCTCAACACAAGAGAGTCCATATAGGGTTAAATACTTTTCATTGTCTATATTTCTGTTTTTAAAAAGATACTTTCGTCCATAATCACAAGCTTTATTGTACTCTTGCTTAACATAAAGCTTATAAATTATTGAGAGGTTTGATGAGAACAATCCAAGTGTTGTCATCAATATAAATAATATTAGTTTCATTATATTTTTCCAGTTTTAATTTGTCCTATAAGTGCTTTAGCTTTTACTGATTTACTCTTTGTGTAATATTTAGCTAAAATATTAATAGCCTCTTGTTTTTTACCCATTTTGGCTTTCGATTTGGCAAACATAAGCCAACTATCTTCAAGTTTAGAGTTAATTTCATTTGCCCTCAATGCCCAACCTTCTGCCTCTGAATAAGCACCTTTTTTATAGTATGCCTTTGCCAACAAAAGTGCATCTCTTGAACTATGAGAGTGTGCATACTTCTCTTTCATTGTCTCTATATAGTTAGCCGATGTTGAGTGAAGTTTTATTCTTTTTATTATATGAGGCTTAGAGGGTGTTGTTACTCTCTCTGCCCTACCCATCGTTGATAACTCTTTTGCTGTTAAGTAGTCATTTGCCTTTGCTCTAACTAATCTTGTATTAGGTGTATGCCTCTTAGTTACACTCTTTTTTACATAGTGAACTACCTCCTCTTTCTCTAAATCAATAACAGGAATAATAGGTTCTAAGAGAATAGTGCTATCATCTTTTTTAGTATCTTTTGATTCTACTTTGACTACTTTAACAGGCTCTATTTCAGAATGTACAACCTCTTTAGTTGCTGAAAGTACTGCCGTTCTAGGTTTATTATGAATATAGTGTTTATCATAAATATAGTACCCTCCAGAGCCAACAAAAGCTGTAACTATACTACTACTTAAAGGAATCATTATCATTTTTAACTTATAGCGATACCATCTCTTTTCTAACTCTTCTATTTTTCTATGCATCTATATATCCTAATTTAATAGCTGCCATCTCAAGAATCTTTTTTGAAAGTTTTTTTGTTGAAATCTTTTTAGGATTATTTTTTTCATAATACTCATAAATATCAAAAATAGTATAGAAATACTTATTTGTCTCTCTAAAGTTACCATTTGTCATATAGTGAATATATTTAATATCTTTTTTTCTTATCATATTTGCAACTTCAATAAAACCTTTTTTTATAAGTTTCTTTTGAAGATAGAGTTGTAAATCATCCTCTGTTACATTTTTCATTATAATCACTTCCCAAATACGAGTCTTAAAGTGCTCTTTGGCAATAATATCTTCATCTTCTGTCTTATGAAGTGTAATAACAAACTTAACCACACGAGTATCTGAAAGTAGTCTAATCTTCTCCATAAGAGAAGCACTATAGAGTTGACACTCATCTAGTAGAAAAACTACCTCTCTTTTATCTCTTAAACTCTGAGCATACTTTAAAAGACCATCAAAATTAACACGCATATTTTCAGGTATACTCTGCCCCGATATAGCCTCATAAATCTCTTTTAAAAAAGCTTTTTCACTTAAAATAGGAGCATCAAAGTAGTGAATCTCTCTATGCTCTTTTAAGTTATGGTAGAGCTTATTAAGAAGCATACTCTTACCTGTTCCTGGTTTACCATAAAGAAGTATCATCTTTAGTGGCTTTAGTAAAGAGGTCTCTAAAATATTGTAGTTATAGGTTGCTGACTCTAACTCAACATAGTTATTTTTATCGACACTGTCAATAAAAATTGTTTTAAGCTCCTCAAATTTACTTTTCATCTCTTAGCTTTCTATACCCCAAATCTTCTAAAGAGAGGTCTTTATTTGTCTTAATAATATGTGGAGTAATAATCAAAACTAACTCATCAACTTTATTTACACGCTTCTCTCTTTTAAAGAGATACTCTAAAAGAGGTAAATCACCAAGAAGTGGTACTTTAGATACTTGTGTTCCTGTTTTAGATGATATTAAACCACCTAAAATTGCATGTTCACCGTCATTGAGTGTTACTACAGAAGATATCTGCTTTCTTGACAAATCAGGTGGAATATTTCTTGTTCCTGTCGTTGTGGTTGAGACTGTATCAATGGTATCTGAGATAGATGGATTAATCTTAAGTGTAATAGTTCCATCTTCTGAAATCTCAGGAGTAATATCTAGTAGTATTCCTGCAAATACAGAGTCTATAGTCTCACCTGACTGTTGTGTTCCTCCTCCTGCTGCTCCTTGCATAATTGAGGTTGATGTAATTTTATAAAAAAGTTCATTTCCTACAGAGATAAGTGCGGGTTGATTGTTAAGTGTTAAAATCTTTGGATTTGAGATAGACTTAACATCACCTTGTGTCTTTAGAAATTTTACTACATCATTAATCTGTGTAGAACCTCTTGTAATAATCGCTCCTGAACTCTTTGGTTCTGTATTTGATTCAGAGGTCATGTCACCAATAGACAAAGAAGAGCCATCAGTATTTGAAGCTAAAGATGCAACATTATTTTGTAGTGTACTCGCTGTTGCAATTGCCATATTTTGAAAACTATAGAGCTGATTCCAATCAACACCAGTGGTATAAGAGTCATCAAATGTTACTGACAAAATTTGAACATCTATTAAGACCTGCTTTTTTAGTTGACTTGTTAAATTATCTATATACTTAGCAACTCTATCTAACTGTTTAACTGTACCTGTAACTGTTATCATTCCTGATTCAGGATTAATAATAGGAGCAGGAGCTTTATATGA
>JALVXC010000129.1 GCA_027038275.1 Campylobacteraceae bacterium
CGGTATTACTTACAATAATGGTATAAGTAATTGTCTCTCCCGGTTGTGCCATGCCGTCATTATTAGTATCATTGAAAACAGCTGTCTTAGTTACATCAATCGTCTTAATCCAATAAATTGTTAAATCTGTCACTGTCGGATCATCCGGATCATCATTTGGTTCATTATCTATCGGCAAGTTATCATTGGTCATATCATCCGGATCATCAGACGCATTAGTCCATATATTACTGTTGGTGTCCGTATAACTTACTACCGCTTGGTTCGTAACAACTCCGGCATTAATATCAGCTTGTGTAATACTATAATCTGCTGTATAAACCCATGTTTCTCCAACATCTAAAAGACCATCATTATCCGTATCTCCTGATGCAAATGTAACACTTCCACCGGCATTAGTAATTAAGTCATCAGTTACTTGATTGATCGTTAAGGTCGTATTACCGGAATTCACAACGCTAATAGTATAATGAATCACATCACCGGCATCTAAGATACCATTAGCTCCCAAATCAACCGTATCAACTTTCAATACATCCATTTTCGGGTCTTGACAAATGGTGGTGATAGTCGGATCATCATCATTCACTTGATTAGAAGCCGGATCGGTATCATCGGAAACATCACTTACAGAATGACTGTTAAATGTCGTTGAAACCGTAGCGGAATTACTCACAAATCCGGCATCAATATCCGCTTGCGTTACAATATAATGCGCCGTAACAGTCGCTGTCATACCCGGATCAATGGAAGCAATAGGTAAACTGCTATCAATCACAACTCCGGCATTATTATCAACCAAATTAATATCGGTCAAAGTAACATTACCGGTATTGGTTATGGTCATAGTGTAATTGATTTGGTCACCTACTGACAAATGTTGACAATCATAAGGTAAATTATCATCTTTGACCAATACCATAGAAGGTTGTTGATAAGGTGTCAAATCTGTTACCGTCGGATCGTCAGGGTCCGTATTCGGCTCAGTATCTGCATCGTCATTATCTGCCGGATTGTCCGGATCATCTGAATCATTTGTAAAGGTATGACCACTCGGATCGGTATAGGTTACAGTCGCTTGATTGCTTATGTTTCCACTGTTAAGGTCTGCTTGTGTTAAATCATGGCTAAAGTTTATCGTTTCTGATTGTCCGGACGCTAATGTACCAGAACCGACCACATATCCATTAATACCTAACATCGCATCATCCAAACTAACTTGAGTCAATATTCCATGTCCACTATTAGTTACTATTATGGTATAATCGATTCTATCACCTACATCATAAATACCATTACCATTTACATCGACATATGTTGCTGTTTTTGTGACATCCAGTTTACCATCATCATCTAATATCGTGACCGTACCGCTCGGATCTGTATTGGCGGTATTACCGCTGGTAACATTTCCACTAACCGTAAAGGTCTCTGTCGGTTCATCGATATTGTCATCAACGATAGGAATGTTAACCGTTACACCGGTTTGTCCCGCAGGGATCGTAACTGTAATCGTTGTTCCGGTATAATCGTCCGGATCAACCGCCGTACCGTCTGCCGTGCTGATTTCGATGACCGTATCAACGGAACTTGGATTGCTTAAACTTACCGTAACCGTCGCATTGCCGGCTGATTCGTCTACCGTAACATCACTAATTGTGACTGTCGGTGCTGGATCATTATCCGTAATGGTAACTGTACCGCTCGGATCTGTATTGGCGGTATTACCGCTGGTAACATTTCCACTAACCGTAAAGGTCTCTGTCGGTTCATCGATATTGTCATCTATAATCGGTATGTCAACCGTGACTCCGGTTTGTCCCGCAGGGATCGTAACTGTAATCGTTGTTCCGGTATAATCGTCCGGATCAACCGCCGTACCGTCTGCCGTGCTGATTTCGATGACCGTATCAACGGAACTTGGATTGCTTAAACTTA
>JALVXC010000130.1 GCA_027038275.1 Campylobacteraceae bacterium
TTTTAAGACTCTTTAAGAATTCTTGGTAGGGTAATCCCTGTTTGACTCTGATATTTACCTTTACGGTCAGAGTAGGTTGTTTCACACTGCTCATCACCTTGTAAAAATAGTACTTGTGCTATTCCCTCATTTGCATAGATTTTAGCAGGAAGAGGTGTTGTGTTGGAGATTTCAATAGTAATATGCCCTTCAAATCCTGGCTCAAACGGTGTTACATTGACAATAATACCACAACGTGCATAGGTACTTTTCCCAAGACAAATTGCCAATGTATCTTTAGGCATTTTAAAATACTCAACAGTACGTGCCAAAGCAAATGAGTTTGGTGGAACAATGCAGACATCACCTTTAAAGTCAACTACATTGTTTTCATTGAAATCTTTAGGGTCAACTACCTCTGCATTTATATTGGTAAAGATTTTAAACTCATCACTTACGCGAATATCATACCCATAAGAGCTAAGTCCATAAGAGACAACACCCTCTCCTTTAAGTGCTTCACAAAAGGGGGTTATCATCTCTTCATTAAGTGATTTTTCTCGTATCCAGCTGTCTGATTTTAAGCCCATCTATTGCCTTTATATTTATAGTTTTTAAAATTATAGGCGAATCACTCTAATTTTTGCATTAGCTTTTAGCTTATTGAGAAAATCTTTTGAAGCTTGAGCCCGTTTACTCTGCATCCAACTAGCTAAAACAGCATTTCTCATAGCTTCAAATCCACTCTGTCTACTACCTTTAGATTTAACAAAGTATGCTATAAAACCTTTTCCTGTATTGATAGGTTTAGTAAAACTATTAGTAGGTGTTTGTTTAATTAGATTGAGTAGTGCTGGACTCATCTGGTCTGAACTTGCTAAAATACTCTTTTTAGTGACACCTGAGATAGGTCTCATTGGATTAGATATAGCCTCTTTTAGTAGTTCTGGTGAGTTACTTCTATAGATTACTAAACTCATCTGTGTAGGAGCAGAAGAGAATGCCTCTTTGTGAGTATTGTAGTATGTTTTAAGTTCAGCATCACTAGGTCTATCTATGGTTGAAAGGATATGCTCTTGAAAGAAACGCTCTTTTTGAATCTCTAATTTTATTTTTTTTAGGTAGCCTTCCCACGTTAATCCTCTCTTTTGTAAAAGGCTTTTCATCTGTGATATTGTCATATTTTTTGAAGCAGCAATAGCGTTGATTTTTTGTTGAACCTCATCATCACTAACAGTAATACCTGCATTTTCAATAGCAGCTTTCTCTAACCTATCTAAAATAAGCATCTCAACAGCAGCCTCTTTTGACATTTTTAGATTTTGCTGTACAGCTTGAATCTCTAGTGTTGTAATAGCTTGACCCTCTACATCAATGGCAACAGCATCAATAACTTGTGCTTCAGAGCTAATTATAGAGAAAAGAAGAATAAAAAGAAGTTTTTTCATTGTAGTTATCCATATTAAATTTGTATTTTAATAGTGATTATAGCTAAATAGCTTTATAAAACAAATTAATTAAAAAGTGTAGCCTAACACTTGACATTATCTCTCTTTTCAAATATAATAATAAAAAAATTAGGAGTTATTGCTATGTCTTTAAAAATGAAACATCTTATGGAAGCAACAGGAGAGAGCAAATCAACCATACTCTTCTATGTCAAAGAGGGGTTACTACCAGAGCCTCAAAAACCAAAACCAAATCTACACCTTTATGATGAGTCTTGTATCAATATTATAAAATTTATTAAATATCTTCAAAATCAATTTTCATACTCTATAGCTCAAATTAAATCTGTCTTTAAAGAGAACAAATTTACCTTTTCAGATGACTTCTCTATGATGTTACGCTCTTTAGAGTTGATGTCAGGCTCAACTGATGGAAAGTGGTATAGTGATGAGGATTTTTTAGAACTAAGTGAGTTGACCAAAAAGGAGTTAGAGAGTTATCTAA
>JALVXC010000131.1 GCA_027038275.1 Campylobacteraceae bacterium
TTTTTGTTTAAAAACTCCATTATGGAGGAGCTAAATAGTGAAGAGTCAAAAAAGATTTTTAAGAATCTAAAACAGGCTATTAAGAGGCGAGAGTATCGAGATATTGTCTACTACTATGATGAGTTAGTTGTCTATAAAGGTGTTAAGTGTCTAAAGTTGGTTTTTATGAATAACAATTGGTACTTAGCAGTTATAGACCAAGATAGGCTGTTGAAGTTTCTTCGTTTAAGTTTTATTAGAGAGGTTAACTACGCTTCAAAAAACTCTTTTAGTCACAGTGATGTTGAGTCCTATATGGAGTTTTTTAAGCGTTTACAAAATGCCATGACTCTCTATGGGGTTGAGCCAAAGGTGGCAACTCTAAAGGCTCGTCCAAAGATTGCCAAATATTTTAAAGCAGATATGAAAAAGTACTTCCCCTCTCAGAGGTTTGTAGAGAAGTTAGATGATGGAAGTGTTCTCTTTACGGTAGAGTATACACAAGAGTTAGAGATTTTGCCTTTTGTGCAGAGGTGGTTGCCTGACATTGTAGTAGTTGAGCCACAAGAGTTGCGAGATGCTTTTAGAAAGAAATTGCAAGATGCGTTGGAAGAATTGTAGGGGTAGACCAATGTGTCTACCCGTGTTTGTGATGCCAACAAGTTTGAATTTTTAAAATAATGGTTTTGATGTTGTTTTAAAAAATAGATATATTTGTGTGTCGATTTTTGGGCAGACACATTGGTCTGCCCCTACGGATGTTTCTATGTTTTTCAAATTTGATTTTTTGATGATTACCTACCATTTATTAACTTTTAGATAAAATCGCGTCAATAAATAGATTAGGACATAAAAAATTATGACAAAACCACTTCTAATAGAGATAGGTGTAGAAGAGCTACCTGCTATACCACTACTTAAAATTGTAAAAAATATTGAAAAATCATGGAAAGAACTACTTACAGAGTATCGTTTAGAGAGTGCTTTTGAGTTTGTCTATACTCCACGTCGTTTGGTACTTAGACATGAGGCAATGCCACTAAAACAAGCAGACAAAACTGTTGAACTTGTAGGTCCTCCTATGATGGTTGCTCTTCGTGATGGTGAGGTTACAAAAGCAGGTGAGGGGTTTGCTCGTAAGTGTGGTGTTAGTTTTGAAGAGCTTGGACGCATAGAGAACAAAGGGAAAGAGTGCCTCTACTTTAAGCAAGAGCAAAAGGGTTTAGAGAGTGTTACACTTCTTCAAGAGATGTTAGAAAAATGGCTAGGCTCAATGGCATTTGGAAAGATGATGCGTTGGGGGAGTAGAAAAGATGAGTTTATTCGTCCTATTCGTTGGGTTCAGGTTCGTTTAGAAAATGATGTAGTAGATGTTGAACTATTTGGTGTAAAATCAGATAGTAAAACTTATGTGCATAGAATGGTTAACTTTGATGCTGTAGAGGTAGCTAATATTGATGAGTACGATACTACTATCTTAGCAGAGGGTGAAGTGATGCTCTACCCTAAAGATAGAGAGGCAAAGATTTTAGCAGAGTTTGAAGCATTGGAGCAAGAGCATAATATCTCAATAGAGAGAGATAAATCTCTTTTAGATGAGGTAGTAGCTATTACTGAAAATCCAAAGGCTCTTTTGGGTAGTTTTGATGAGATGTTTTTAGAGTTACCACCAGAGGCTATTATTGCCTCTATGAAAGAACACCAACGTTACTTTCCTGTCTTTGAAGATGGGAAACTCTTTAACAAATTTATAGTAGTCTCAAATGCAGTAACCGATGACTATAGTAAAGTGGTAGCAGGAAATGAGAGAGTTCTAAAACCACGTCTAGCCGATGGACTCTTTTTCTATAGAAATGACCTAAAACGAGGACTTGTAACTGATGGTTTAGAGAAGATTACCTTTATGGACGGTTTAGGTTCATTGACCGATAAAATTGAGCGTGAAAAGAAGATAGCTTTAAGATTGCTTGAACTCTATATGGAGCAGGTCAGAAGAGAGACAAACAAGAGTGAAGATGAATTAAGAGAGCTAATGAGTGAAGCTATCTCTTTAGCAAAAGCTGACCTTACCTCTGAGATGGTCTATGAGTTTACAGAGCTTCAAGGGCTTATGGGTTACTACTATGCTAAAGCGTTAGGTAAAGATGAGGTGGTCTACCAAGCAATTAAAGAGCAGTATTTTCCACTAGGTGAGGGTGCAGAGCTTCCTAGCTCTACATTTTCTGCTATTGTTGCCATGGCGATTAAGCTCGACACACTTATTGGACTCTTCTCTGTTGGAAAGATTCCTACAGGTTCAAAAGACCCATTTGCCTTGCGTCGTGCTGTTAATGGTATTGTTAGAATTGTTATTGAGTACAACTTACCATTTAAAACTAAAGAGATTATAGAGATGTTAAATGAGCTTTATGCAGATTATGATGTTGAAAAGTTGATTTCATTTATAGTTGAGCGTATTAAGAAGTCTTTAGATGCTAATCCGTCAGTAATTACAGCTGTTTTAGAGTCAGGTGAGCAAGATGTAAATGAGATTGCTAAAAAGGTATCGGCACTAAATAGTATTGTAGCCACTAATGACTTTAAAGAGCAGTTTTCTACCTTTAAACGTGTGGCAAATATCTCTAAAGAGGTTAATTTGGACAATGAACTAACTGTAGATAAATCACTCTTTGTTGAGCCTATTGAGGGAGAGTTATATAATGAGTATATCTCAACTATATCTAAAGAGTATGACTCTTATGAAGAGAAGCTCTCGGCTATGTTTGCACTTAAACCAAAGCTAGATAACTATTTTGATGATGTTTTAGTAAATGCAGAAGATGAGGCTTTGAAAAATAATCGTAAAAATATGATAGGCTCTATCTATAAATCTTTTAAGGAGATTGCAGATATTAAAGAGATAACAATATAGAACAAGTTATAATTTTTATATTAAAAATATAAGTTAAAAATATAAATTTATTTAAAATTAAGTTTCAACTAGGTAACTTTATATTATAATAAATTAAATAATTAAATATACTAATTTATTTAATTTTAATATAAGGAAGTCACAATGAGAAACTTTGACGGTAACATATTAAAAGTAGCGATTGAGCATGGTTGTAAAACAGTTAGAGACTTAGCAGAGTTTATCCGAATCTACAATGCTCAACCAATGATGGTAGCGTAGCGTAGGGTGCGATTGCTATTGCACCCTTTTAGCATAAAACGCTTTTTTAAACTCAGAAAATGAGTTGTTTAAGATAGCTTCTCTCATCTGTTTCATTAAGTTGAGATAGTAGTAGAGGTTATGAATTGTGCCTAGCCTATAGTAGGTAATCTCTTTAGCACGGTATAGATGGCACAAATAAGCCTTTGAGTAGGTTTTACACACCATACATTCACACTCTGGGTCTAAAGGGGTGTTGTCCTCTTTAAACTTTGCAGATTTGATGTTGACTTTTCCATAAGAGGTAAAGAGTGTTCCATTTCTTGCATTTCGTGTTGGCATAACACAGTCAAACATATCTACTCCACGCTCTACATTCTCTACCAAATCTTCAGGCGTTCCTACACCCATTAAGTAACGAGGTTTGTCTGTTGGCATAAACTTGGTTGTCCACTCCACTGTATCATACATCTCTTGGTTAGCCTCACCTACACTCAACCCACCAATAGCAAAACCATCAAAGTCCAAGCTACAAAGCTCTCTAGCCGATTTCTCTCTAAAAGCTTTGTCTGTTCCTCCTTGAATAATAGCAAAGATATTCTGCTCTAGCCCTTTTTCTTTAGCTTGGTTAGCACGGTGATACTCAATAGACTCTTTTGCCCAACGAGTAGTACGTTCTATACTCGCTTTTATACGCTCTTGTGTAGCAGGTAGTGCAACAAGGTCATCGAGAATCATCATAATATCTGAGCCTAAGTTGTACTGAATATCAAGCACCTTTTTAGGGGTAAAATAGTGTTTGCTTCCGTCGATATGGCTTCTAAAGGTAATGCCTCTCTCATCAATCTTGACATTATCTGAAAGTGAAAAGGCTTGAAATCCACCAGAATCAGTTAAAAAGCTCTTTGGGTACTTAGTAAAGCCATGTAGTTTTCCCATTTTATTAACCACATCGTCCCCAGGGCGTAAATAAAGATGGTAGGTATTTCCTAAAATGATTTGTGGTTCTATAAAGGTTGCTAGGTCGGTAGCATCAAGTGCTTTTACTGCTCCTACTGTTCCTACAGGCATAAAAACAGGTGTCTGTATGGTTGAGTGTGCAGTTTTGATAGTACAGGCTCTTGCTTTACCATCGGTGTTGTCTATTTTAAAATCCATTAGTTCTAATTCCTTAAAAAGTGTAATTATACCAATAAGATTTAAAAGTTAAAAATTTTATCTCTAAAACCTTTTAGAACTTATGTTATAATTCCATATAAAAATTAATTATGGAATTTTAATGAAAAATGTATTGATTTTGGCAAATGGCGATATGGCTAAACATTTTGTAAAGTGGCTAGGTAAAAGTCGTATCTCTTCTAATCAATACTATATTAATTGTTGTCAGGAAAATAGAGAGTGTCTTGCTACTACAATAGATAATATTACTTATATTGATATAGACCCTACATCTTATCTTCGAGTAAAGATATTGATGGAAGATATAGAGTTTTCAACTATATTTATTGTTCTTGAAGATAAGTTAGAAGCTAAATTTACCTATAAAAATATTCGTTTTATAGATGATAAGGTATTTATTGTCTTTGTCTCTAAGTGGGATGATTTAATCTTTGATGATGAGAATTTAAATCTTTTAAACATTAATGAAGTTATAGCTTCAAGTTTATATGAAAAACTTCCAAACGTTCCGATAATTGGTAAAAATATTGGTTTGGGCAAGGGTGAGATTATGGATATACTTATTCCTCTTGGAAGTAGTTTTGCTTTTCGTCATGTGGGAGCAATTTCGCATAGAAAATGGAAAATTGTAGCTATCTATAGACAAGAGAAACAGATATTTCCTACAAATAGTACAATGATAAAGCCCCATGATAGAATTATAGTAATTGGAAATCCATTGGTGTTAGAAGAGGTATACAAACGAGTAAATCGTCGACAAGGTGTCTTCCCTGAACCTTTTGGTAAAAATTTATATCTTTTGGTTAATATGGAACAGAGTAGAGAAGATATTCTATCTCAAGTAAATGAAGCAATATTTTTAAGTAATAAATTAATAAGAACAAAACTCTTTATTCGGTTGATAAATCTCATAGATATTGAAAATATAAAAGAGATTAAAAATTTACAAAATGATAATATTGAAGTTTTTGTAACCTATAGAGATAGTGATATGTTTCAAGATATAGATTTTGATATGAGTCAAGATGAGATTGGACTCTTTTTGTTAACACCACATCTTTTTAAAAAATCAAAATTAAAAGAGTATATAGGCTCTTTTAATCGTCCTATATATCTTTTTGGAGAGGAGAGAATTTTTAATATTAATAAAGCTGTTATTTTGATGGGTGAAGAGACAGAGATGGAGTCACTCTCTACTTCTGTTTTTGATATATCTGAGAGTTTGAGGTTAGAGTTGAACTTATATGACTATAATCCTGAAGGTGATTTTGAAGAGACAAAAAAGGTTATTGACCACTATGAAACTCTATCTCGTCTCTATAGTTTTAATATTAATATTGAGAAGAAGAGAGCTAATCCTGTTAAAGAGCTACTTGCACACGATGCTGTTTTGCATATTGCCCCATATAACAAAGAGGTTATGAGTAACTCTTGGTTAAACTTTTTCTCAACACGATTTAGTAGACATATTCTCTCTATAAAAAAGCACCCTCTGCTTTTGATTCCTGTAGAGGGGTAGAATTAGAACATTTGGTATACTAACCTTATATGCTTAGAGATATTAAGCCCATTAAATATCTCTTTAAGATAAAATATTGCCAATAATTCATATATTAGGTCTTAAAAAATCATGATAGTTCCCATTCATTTAGAAAATAGTTCAGATATAAAATATAATGTTGTTATAGATACTCTTCCAGAGCTTACCTTTAATAGAAAGGTGGCTATTGTTACAAATACAACAGTATCAGAGTTGCACCTAGAACATTTAAAATCTAAAATAAGTGCTGATGAACTATATGTTGTTACTGTTGAAGATGGTGAAGAGTTTAAAACTTTAGCAACAGTAGAGGCTATTTTAAATAAGCTTTTTGAAGCTAAACTCGATAGAAAGTCTCTTTTGATCGCTCTTGGTGGTGGAGTAGTTGGTGATATGACTGGGTTTACTGCCTCTATATATCAAAGAGGAATTGGATTTGTACAAGTTCCTACAACACTTTTATCACAAGTGGATGCCTCTGTAGGAGGAAAGACTGGGGTCAATAGTGCTTATGGTAAAAATCTTATAGGAGCATTCTATCAACCTGAAGCAGTCTATATAGATACTAATTTTTTAAAGACACTTCCAAAAAGAGAGTTTGCTGCTGGTATAGCTGAAATTATTAAGATGGCTGTAATGTTTGACAGAGACTATTTTGACTTTTTGGTAGATGCTGATTTTTCAGATAGAAAAAGTTTAGAGAAGGTTATTCGACGTTCAGTTGAACTAAAAGCAGAGGTTGTTAACTTAGATGAGAAAGAGTCAGGAATACGAGCTGTACTTAACTATGGACACACATTTGGACATGTAATTGAGAATGAGACAAACTACACTACCTATCTTCATGGAGAAGCTGTTGCCATAGGAATGATGATGGCAAATGCTTTGGCTGTAGAGTTAGGATTAATGGAGCAGAATCAGATGGATGAGGTAGAGAAGTTTTTAAAGAAACATCAACTTCCTACATCTTATAATATATCCAATGTAGACTCCTTTTATGATAAATTCTTTTTAGATAAAAAAGCATCGAACAATAGGCTTAAGTTTATTTTACCTAAAGGGCTTGGTGGGCATACTATTAGAGATGATATTGACGAAGAGACACTTAAAAGAGTTCTTTATAAGTTTGTTAAATGAGACTAATAATGAAAATAGTTTTTATTTTTGTTCTACTTTTTTTCTCTGCTTTTGCAGATAGTAATATAACACAAAAGAGTGATAAGACACTATTAGAGACTATAACTCCTGAAAATAGTGAAAAAAATGCTAAGAGTATAGCTATTATTGCAAAGGCAATAGACAAAAAGAAGAGAGAAGAGGAAGAGAAGAAAAAAGAAGAGTTAGAGGCTAAAAAACGAGCAGAAGAGGAGAAACGTCTTTTAAAAAAAGCAGAGCGTATTAAAGAAGAGAAACTTCTCCAAACTAGAATTGATGAACTTGAAGAGAAGAAAAGAAATATAGACAAAGAGTTAAGTAAAGATAATATTTGGGCAAATCAGTATCTACCTTATGAGACCTATCAAGAGTTAGAGATTAAGCATAAAAAGTATGCTGATGAGATAGAGGAGTACAATAAAGAAGAGAGCTTATCCAATAAAGAAAAATTAGAACTTAAGCGTTTAAAAGATGAGTATAAGATTATTGAGGGGAAACTCTCTCAACTTAGTGATTATAAAAAAGACCCATTTTCCAATATGGTTAAGATTAAAGAGTTAGATCCTGAACCAAAGATTACAAATCCTATTAGTATTCTTGATGGAATCTCTTATCAGAAGCAGTTAAAGAGTATTAAAGAGGAGAATGAAGAGAAGTATAACTCTCTTAGTGAAGCTGTAATAAAATTACAAGAGAAGGTAGCACTTTTAAAAAAGTTAACACTTCTTTCTAAACAGAAGAAGTATGTTAGAGAGCTAAAAGCAACTCAACAGAAGTTAAAAGATTTTGAAGATACTTTACGAATATATAAAACCTCTATTGAGACATTTTCACAGCATATTTCTCAAATTAGTTTACGTATTGATGAGGGAATTGATAAAGAGATAAAAAAATTAGTAGTAATTGGTGCAACCATTGGCTCACTGTTACTATTTTTATTTCTAATCAAATTTTTAATCAATAAATATATGTCAGAGAATGACTTCTTTTATGGAATAAACAAGATTGTTAATGGTTCGTTTATTGTTATAATTGTTATGATTTTACTCTTCTCTTATATTGAAAATGTTAAAAATCTAATGACTATTTTGAGCTTTGCATCTGCTGGTATAGCTATTGCTCTAAAAGATTGGTTTATGAGTATTTTAGGTTGGGTGGTCATTTGGGTTTCAGGCTCTGTTCATGTTGGTGACCGTATGAAGTTTGTAAAAGATGGTACAGAGTATGTTGGAGATGTTGTTGATATATCTATTTTGCGTATGACACTACATGAAGATGTTACATTTACCTCTGTATATAAAAATAGACGTACAGGGCGTATTATCTTTATTCCAAACAACTATATATTTACAGGCATGATTGCAAACTATTCTCATGCAGGTCTTAAGACTGTTTGGGACGGGATTGACTTCTATATTACCTTTGATTCCAATGCTTCAAAAGCACAATATATCTCTAAAGATGTAGCACGGAAGTTTTCAAAAGGTTATACGGAGATGACAAGAAAACAGTTAAATCGTCTACGAAGTAAATATAGTGTACGAAATACAGCTGTTGAACCTCGTATTTTTGCTTTTTTAGATAACTATGGTATACGTATATCTGTTTGGTATTTGACTAACTCCTATGCAACTTTGACATTAAGAAGTACTATATCTATGGAGATATTATCAAGGATACAAAAAGAGGATGATATAGAGTTGGCACTGCCAAGTCAATCACTCTATATGGATAAATCAGCACCAAGACCTCCATTGCATGAAAATAGTGAAATTATATAGAATTAAAAAAGAAGATAAGAATGAAAAAAGTATATTTTAAAACCTTTGGGTGTAGGACAAATCAGTTCGATACCCAAGTAATGATGTCAAAACTAAAAGATTTTGAGTTGACGCAAAATGAAGATGAGGCTGATGTAATTATGGTCAACT
Source organism: Campylobacteraceae bacterium (assembly GCA_027038275.1). Lineage (GTDB taxonomy): Bacteria > Campylobacterota > Campylobacteria > Campylobacterales > Sulfurovaceae > UBA1140. The sequence continues at coordinate 8,936 of JALVXC010000131.1, forward strand.
CTTGTACTGTAACCAATGGAGCAGACTCCTCTGTTAGAGCCTATATAAATGGTCGAGGACGTTCAAATCCCAATGCTAAAATTGTTTTAGCTGGTTGTGGTTCTCACTCTAAAGGTCAATCACTCTTTGATAACAAAAAGGTTTTTGGGGTCATTGGACACTCTGAAAAAGAGAAGATTAACGATATTTTAAAGTATGAAAAACCATTTTATCAGATTGGTGATTTGGAGCATATTGACTCTACTATTGTAGAGGAGTTTGTTGGAAAGAGCCGAGCCTTTATTAAGATACAAGAGGGGTGTGACTTTAGGTGCTCTTACTGTATTATCCCCTCTGTTCGTGGAGATGCACGAAGTCATAGAGAAGAGGATATTTTAAAGCAAATTGAGAAGTTGGCAACTAATGGTTTTGGAGAGTTTATCTTAACTGGAACAAATGTAGGTAGCTATGGACAAAAAGAGGGAACTTCTATGGCTAAACTACTTAAAAAGATGAGTATGATTCGTGGTGTAAGACGCATTCGTATAGGTAGTTTAGAGCCAATTCAGATTGATGATGAGTTTAAAGAGATTTTGAGTGAACCTTGGATGGCAAAACAGTTGCATATTGCTCTACAACACACCTCTGATAAGATGTTAAAGTTAATGAACCGACGTAATAACTTTAAGAGTGATTTGGAGCTTTTAAATGAGATAGCCAATAAAGGTTATGCTATTGGAACAGATTTTATTGTTGGTCACCCAGGAGAAGATGAGAAAGAGTGGAAAGAGGCAATAGAGCGTATTGGGCTTCTACCTTTAACACACATTCATGCCTTTTCTTACTCTAAACGTAACAATACTCCATCTGCAACTATGAAGCCTGAGATAAAAGGCAATATTGCAAAAGAGAGACATAGAGAGTTAACATCACTTATTAAAGCTAAAAATTATGACTTTAGAGTAGCAAATTGTAAAAATCTTGAAGTTTTAGTAGAGCAGGAAAGAGATGGACTCTACTATGGATATGACCAATATTACAATAGAGTTGAGGTAAGCTCTAATGAGGATTTAACTTCAAATTGGATTTTTATAGAGAATGCAAAAGTAGAAGGGGACAAAAATGTGGCAATCTATAAGTAAAAATACAAAGATTATTCTTATCTCCTTAGTGGCTCTTTTTTCTATTTTAATATTTTCTAATTTAGAGAAATCTCCTGAACTTATTGGGCAGAGTGAGGCTTTAAAACTTATAGATAGCTCTCCTGTAGAGAGAGTATTAGTTAAAGAGCCCTATGTCTATTTGTACTTCAAAGATAAGAGTATTAAAGTTCCTAAAGAGGCTATAGATACAAAAAAGCTATTCTCTTTAGGTAAGGTGGAGTATTATGAAGAGTCTACAGAGATGATGGATACTATTATTTTTGTAATACTTTTAACAATGATGTTTTATATATTCTATGTTATGAGAGCAAGTCGTAAAACTCAAGAGAGAATGATACAAAATCAACAAATGGAGATGGCAGATAATAATCTTGGAAAACTCAATATTCAAGCACAACACTCCAATGTAAACTTTTCAGATGTTGCAGGAGTAGAGGGAGCAAAAGAGGAGCTTGAAGAGATAATTGACTTCTTAAAAAATCCTACTAAGTATAGAGAGTTTGATATATCATTACCAAAAGGGGTTCTGTTGGTAGGTCCTCCTGGTGTTGGAAAGACACTAATTGCTAAAGCTGTAGCTGGAGAGGCAAATGTTCCATTTTTCTACCAAAGTGCCGCATCATTTGTTCAGATATATGTAGGAATGGGTGCTAAACGTGTTAGTGAACTCTTTGCGAAAGCCAAGGAGATGGCCCCAAGTATTATCTTTATAGATGAGATAGATGCAGTAGGAAAGAGCCGTGGAGTACACAACAATGAGGAGCGAGAGGCAACTCTAAACCAACTATTAACGGAGATGGACGGTTTTGAGGAGAGTTCAGGGGTTATGGTGATTGCGGCAACAAATAAGATAGAGGTGTTAGATGAGGCACTATTACGCTCTGGTCGCTTTGATAGACGAGTGCATATTCCTCTTCCTGATTATGAGGAGAGAAAATCAATTATAGCTCTTAATTTAAAATCTAAAAAACATAATATAGATATTGAAAAAGTAGCTAAGATGACTATTGGATTTAACTCTGCAGCACTTGCTACACTTATTAATGAGGCAGCACTCTATGCATTGCGTTATGGAAACTTTACTATTACAAATGAAGATATAGAGGCAGTAAAAGACAAAGTTCTACTAGGAAAACATAAGATTCAAAGCTTTACAGATGAAGAGAGACATATTCAAGCACTCTATCAAGCGGCTAAAGCTGTAACTGCTACATGGTTAGAGGTAAACTATGAGAAGATAGGAATTATCTCCTCTAATTTTATCCCTCATCACAATGAAATTCTCTCTAAGACAATGTTAGAGAATGAGTTAAAGGTGCTTTTAGCAGGGCGTATTGCTACACAGACAAAGTATGGTGAACTCTTTACCAATGCCAAAGAGGATATTAAAACTGCTAAAATTTTAGCTCAAACTATTGTAGAGGAGTATGCCATGAGTGAAGAGTACTTCTCTACAGCTCTACATGCCCAAAGATTACTCTCTTATTCAGAAGAGGAGGTAGCATCTTTACTATCTAAAATGGAGCGTGTTGTAGAAAAAGTGAGAGAGTATCTTTTAGAGAATGAATCCATTACTCCTACAGAGACAAAAGGTATTTTAGATGAGGTATTTTAACGGTTTTTCACTCTGTAATGAAGAGGAGTTTTTTAAAGAGCAACTCATAGAGAGTGAGTATACTGTAGCAGGGTTCTCTTATGGAGCTCAAAAGGCTTTTGAGTATGTTTACAATACTACAGATAGGGTCGATAGGTTAGTGCTTATCTCTCCTGCTTTTTTTCAGAACCATAAAAAATCTTTTATTAAAACGCAACTTCGTTACTTTAAAGCTGACAAAAAGGCATATACTAAACAGTTTTTAAAAAATGTAGCCTATCCATCATCTGTAGATTTGAGTAGTTTTTTGTGTGCTGGAACTTATGAGGAGTTAGAGTCACTTCTTAGTTATATTTGGGTAAAAGAGAAAATTATTGAGCTTTTAGAAAGTGGTGTAACTATAGAGGTTTTTATGGGAGATAGCGATAAGATAGTAGATACAAAGATGAGTTATGAATTTTTTTTAGAGTTAGTTCCTGTTTATCTTTTTAAGGATAGGGGGCATCTATTGCTACCCAACCTTAAGTAAAATCTTATCTAGAGCCAAAGTACTCAAAATTCGTTTCAAATACCCTAAAAGATATGTCGCTTTTGTAATGTAGTAGCGAGGTTTTGGTCTTGAGGTTAAGATAATCTTCTCAACTACCTTTGCAACAGCAATAGGCTCTTGGTTAAAGGGTACAGAGCTCTTCTCTTTAGAAAGATTTCTAAGATAGTTCTCTTTAAAAATAGAGTTCTCTATGTCTACGTTCTCTTGAAGCTTCTTCATAGCAGTTTCTCTAAATGAGCTAGTAATTGGACCTGTATTTAGTAAAACTGGGTGAATGTTGGTATCTTTAAGCTCTAATCTTAATGTATCAGTTAGCCCCTCTATGGCATATTTACTAGCATTGTAAGCACCACGTCCAAATAGTGAGACTAAGCCTAAAACAGAGGAGTGTTGTATAATCTTTCCATGCCCCTGTCTTCTCATAACAGGAATAATCTGCTTTGTGCACTCATGTAGACCAAAAACATTGGTCTCAAACTGCTCTCTTAAGATATGTGTCTCTATATCTTCAATAGCTCCTGCTTGTCCAAAACCTGCATTGTTAAACCAAACATCTATCTTGCCATCTTTTACTAAAACAGAGGCAATTACATCTGCAATTTCAAAAGAGTTTCTTACATCTAGTTTCATAACATTTTCAAATCCCATCTTTTGTAAGGCAGGAATATGAGCTTCATTTTTAACTGTAGGGTAGACTTTATAGCCTTGCGATTTCAAATATTTGGCTGTCTCTAGTCCAATACCACTAGAGCAACCTGTAATGACAATATTAACCATTTGCTGTTCCGTATTTTAGCTCTTTAATGGCAGATGTTATGTCATCTTGACGCATAAAGTGTTCACCTACTAAGAAGGCATCAGCTCCCACTTTAGATAGCTCCTTTACCGTCTCATAACTATTAATTCCACTCTCTGCTACAATAATTTTGTTTTTAGGAATAAGAGGAATAAGTCGTTCACTTAGAGTCATATCCATCTCAAATGTTTCAAGATTACGGTGATTAATTCCAATAATATCTGCTCCTGCAAAGATAGCTTTGGTTAAGTCCATTTTATTGTGTATCTCAACTAAAGCCTCCATTCCTAAGTGTCTAGTGTAGTCTATTAGCTCTTTTAACTCTTTACGACTAAGTGCAGTAGCGATAAGTAAAATATAGTCAGCACCATAAGCTAAAGCCTCAACAACTTGGTACTTATCTACAATAAAGTCTTTACGAAGTAGGGGAATAGAAGTATAACGTCTAACCATACCTAAGTACTCTTTGTCCCCTTGAAAAAAATGAGGTTCTGTTAATATAGAGAGTGAGTCTGCTCCACCCTTTTCATAGGCTTGTCCAATAGCCATTGGGTCAAAGTCTTCTCTAATAACTCCTTTGCTAGGACTTGCCTTTTTAATCTCTGCAATAATCCTGTAAGGATTCTCCTCTGTAGATTTAAGTACAGAGTAGATATCTCTAGGAGGAAATGGATTTAAAGACAAAGAACGACCAAGCCACTCTAAAGGGTATTCTACTTTTCTCTTCTCTAAATCTGCTTTTGTCTTTTTTATAATCTCATCTAAAATTTTTGCCACTTGTTTACCTTTTTATTTATCTGCATTACATTTATTATTGATTGCATTCCAATGCTCAATAATCTCTTTCTCTTTAAGTCCTTCAACTTTAACCACTTTTTTCATTGTTTTATAGGCTTTTTTACACTCTCCTAGTTTATACTCACCCCATGCCAAAGAGTCTAAAAAATAGCTATTTTCAGGCTCTTGTTTTAATGCTTTTTTAATAATACTTATACCTTTTTTAACATCTATATCTTTATCTATAAGAGTATATCCATAGTAGTTTAGATATACAGGATTCTTAACACCAGATTCAAATGCTTTTTCAAACTCTTTAACAACTTGATTTAGTACTGTTTTATCACTATTGTTAGAGAGTGATTCATAAAGAGATATAGCTGATTCTGCATACCATTTGGGGTTCTTAGTTGTTTTAAGAAGTTTTTGTGCTAATTTATGAGCTTTATGGTACTCTTTATTCTCCATATATAAAGAGTAGAGTAGGGTATCATTATGATACTCATTCTCTAAAAAATCAATAGCACCTTTTAGGTCTTTATTGTATAGATAACTCTCAATAAGCTTCTCAATATAAATCTCTTTTTTAGTAGCAATAGCTAATGATTTATAGATAGGAATAAGTTTGTCAGTACGGTTTTGTTGTATATATATACCAATGAGCTGTTGACAAATTTTTTCGCTACAGCCCTCTTTTTGTCTATGCTGTTCCAATCTTTCAATAGCTTTATCTATCTGATGTAGATAGTTAATCTCAATGGCAACTATTTTTAATAAAATATCTTCATTTTTACTGAGTTGATAAGCTTTTTCAAGTAATGAAATGGCTTTTGGATAGTCAGATGTAAAGATATATGCATTTGCAGATAGTTCATAGTCAATAGCATGATTTGATTTTTTGAGTAACTTTTCTGATATTGTTTTAGCTTTATTAAATTTTTTACTTTGAATATTAAAAGATAGTAGAAGTCTTTTAGCTAGTAAATTATTAGGATGCTTGGCAATATATGCTTCTAATTGAGGTAGATTTTTTGAAACAATATTTGCATAGTTAGCTGTAGTAAGCTCTTTTAGTAGATACTCCTCTTTATGAGTTTTATCATAGAGTTCAGCATATAATCTATTACTCTCTTTATAGTTATGTTGCTCTTCTAGCCAAATTGCTTTTATTATTAGCTCATCTTCATTAGGTATTGATTGACTCTTTTTCTCTTTTGAGAAGTTTTTAGGGTTATATACTGGAAGTTGCTCTTTACTAATAACCACTTTACTACTCTTTGGTACATGGTATGTAGTGCTACAACCAGTAATATATAGGGCTGTAAATCCTGCTAAACTAATTATAATTCTATTCATTATACTAATATTCCTGGGCATTCGTTTTTTACCTCTTCTTTACTGTTTTTAAATGTTTCCCAAAATGGAAAGGTTCGACACTGATTTGGTCTGACAGAGTATATACTACACTGTTTTAACTCATTATTAAAAAAGATACAAGCAAAGTTATTGTCATCTAGCCTCTTTTCAATTAAAGAGTAACGATGTTTTACTTTTTTAAGATAGTTTATAGCAAACTCTTCTATTGTTAGGTTTAAAAAAAATGCCATCTTCTCTATCTCTGTATATTTTGCCCAAATATAGCCACTCTCTCCTGTACAACATGCACCTCCACAGGTTTCACATGCAGATGGATTAAACTGGTAATCATAACCCTCTTGTGAGATTATACTGCTTTTCATATACTAATAGTCCCCCTTAATACTTTGCGTCTTTGCTTTCTCAAAAGCTTTTTTTGCTTCTCTATTATAGACACTTTTTTCATTAAAAACAATAAATGGAGGTAAAATTTTTGTTAAAGATTTAGAATTTAGTCTAGCTGCAATCATTACAAGCTTTGATTCTCTATCTATCTTTGAGTGAACAAAACGTATCTTTTCAGGGTTGATTTTTTCACTATTTAATGTATAGAGTAATTTATCAATCTGTTTTGCATCATAACAAAATATAAAATATCCTCTAGGTTTAAGAAGTTTCTTTACCTTTTTAATAAAGTTATCAATAGGTAGATGGTGAGCATATCTAGCAATATTTAAGTGTTCATTTTTAGACTGAATAACATTACTATCATAGAAAGGAGGATTAGAGACAATAAAGTCATACTTTGTATCCTCTTGAAAATCTTGAAAATCACCTAAATGAGAATTAACTTCTAAATTATTGAGAGCAAAGTTATGTTTTGCATACTTTAGCATAAGCTCTTGTTTATCAATAATGTCAGTTTTAACAGGAAAATCTCTTGTTAAGAGCAGAGATATAATACCTACACCACACCCAACATCAAGAAGTTTGCCTTTTGGTTTAAATTGACCAATAAAATCGTAAAGAAAGATAGAGTCACTATTGTAAGCATATCCACTAGATGGCTGATATAGATACAAATTGACTCCTTTAAAAATAAAAATAGATGTAATTTTACTATAATTTGAAATTTTTTAGATAAAATCGCATTTATGAATGGAAAAAGATTTACAGAAGAACCACCAGAGTCAACAGATTTTTCAATGTTAGATTACGAATGTGCTTACCTAGATGGTAGAAGTGTACGTATGAGTTATAAATATATAGAACATGCAACTCAAGCTTATAATACAGCTCTTATTAATCGTGGGTGGCGACGTTTTGGTTGTTACTATTTTCATCCAATTTGTAATGGCTGTAACGAGTGTAAATCAGTTCGTATTAGCGTAAAAGATTTTAAATTGCGAAAATCTCAGAAAAAAGCGATTAAACGTAATCGTGAAACAGAGATTATTATTCAAAAGCCTACTATCTCTGGAGCACATATTGAACTCTATAATAAGTATCATGCTTTTAAACATCAAAAAGATGATTGGTCTCATAGAAATATCTCTCCAAGAGAGTATAGAGAAAACTTTGTAGAGGGAGCTCATGATTTTGGTAAAGAGGTTCTTTACATAAAAGATGGAAAATTAATAGGTGTAGATTTAATAGATATTTTAGATGATGGTATCTCCTCTATCTACTTCTATTATGACCCAGACTATCCATCTCTATCTTTAGGAACTTATTCTCTGCTATATCAAGTTGAATTAGCAAAAGTACTAGATTTACCTTGGATTTATCTTGGATATTGGGTAGATGGATGTAAAGCTTTTGCCTATAAAACAAAATTTCAACCTCAAGAAATCCTCGATGGCTTCCCAAAATTAGCTGAAATAAGCCAATGGAAACCTTTTTTGCTTCCCAAAAACCACTAGTTTTAAATATAAAGTAACATTCAATTAGATTTTAATTTTTATATTGTTTTTTTTTGTTGTTATTTTTTATTGTTATACGCAAATTATGACTTTTTTTTCCATTTTTCACAAAAAACTCACTCTTTGTATTTGTTATTTTCATTTTTTTTGTCATAATAGTACTAGGAAAAGAAAATTATCTAAATATAAGGAGAATAAAATGATGAATCACAAAAGATTAATTACTGGAACTCTATCGGCTTTATTGGTTATTTCAACTTTATCTGCTAATGAACATTGTACAGGTACTGCATGTTTTATAAATCTAGATAACTTAAAACCAACAAGAGAAGTAGTTCATGAAAAAAGTGAGCATAAAACTCACTCTTTTGTAGTTGCTAATAATTCTCAAGATATTATAGTTGATGGAGAAGATACTATTGTCTTACCATCTTATGTTATGACACCTGAAGAGAAAGCAGCTTACTATAGAGAACAAAGAGCAATAGCTCTTAATCAAAAAGCAAACGAAGAGGCAAATAGAGAGTTAGAAAGCGTAATTCAACCAATAGAAAAAGTTGAAGATAGAATTTTAAATGAAAATTTACCAACATCAGACTATTTTTGTGATAATGACAAAAAACCAATTCGTGTAAATAATTCTGATATTTATGAGTGTGTGTAGTCTATCATAAGTGATTCTTTTTGATAGATAGTTTTTAGGTAAGAGGAGAGTTATCTATACTCTCTTCTATATATCTTGTTCAACAACCTCTTTAAATTTACCAAAGTAAATCTTTTGAAGGCTCTCTACATCTATCTCAACATCATTAATCTTAACTAAATCACCTGTAATCTTGCCAATAATATCTGTAGTAAGTCCAAGCTCCTTAGCCATATCCAATACAGTTTGCATATTCTCTTTTGAACTTACTTCTAAGATGGCTCTACTTTGAGATTCATCGAAAATATATCGTTTATCATCAAGTCTTATTCCTGCAACTACTCCAAGACCTGAAACAGCAGCCATTTTCGCTAGGGCAATAGCAATACCACCCGAACTTAAATCTTTGGCAGAAGCAAGAAGACCTTTTGCATTAGCATCAATAACTAATTTCCAAAGAGCTAACTCCTTTTTATAATCAATATCACCTAAGCTTCCTACTGTTTCCCCAAAAAGCTCTTTTATGTAGAGAGAACCACCAAATTCACCAGTTGTTTCACCAACTAATATTAGATGATTCTCCTCCTCTTGAAAGTAAGATGGAAGTACTTTTTTCTTATCTTCATTTAGTCCAACCATAGCAATAGCAGGAGTAGGGAAGACAGAAGTTCCATTTGTCTCATTATAAAGAGATACATTTCCTGAAACAACAGGAGTGTTAAGCTCTAAACATGCCTCTTTAATACCTTCACAAGCCTTGGCAAATTGCCACATTACCTCTGGGTTCTCTGGATTACCAAAGTTCAAACAGTCAGTAATAGAGAGAGGTCTAGCACCAGACATGGCAACATTTCGACCAGACTCAACAACAGCTAAAGCTCCACCCTTTTTAGGGTCAATGTAGCAGTAACGAGGGTTACAGTCTGATGACATAGCCAAAGCTTTTCCTGTCTCTTTAACTCTGATACATGAAGCATCTAAGCTTCCAGGTGCTTTAGTAGTATTTGTTTGTACCATAGAGTCATATTGGTCATAAATCCATGCTTTATCAACAACTTCCATAGAAGCAATAAGTTTTTCAAATGCCTCTTGGTTTTCAACTTTTTCATAAGAGTCAAGAGATTTTTTAGAAATCTCATCAAGATAAGCAGGACGAGCTGTAGGACGGTTTAAGATAGGAGCTTCTTCACTTACAGGAGCAATAGGCATGTCACAAACTCTTTCACCATGCCACATAAGCTCCATACGACCAGTATCGGTCACTTCACCAATAACAGCTACATCTAAATCCCATTTTTCAAAAATGTCAATAACCTCTTGCTCTTTTCCTTTTTTGACACAGACTAACATACGCTCTTGAGATTCAGATAGCATAAAGTCGTAAGGGGTCATTCCCTCTTCACGAGCAGGAACTTTATCTAAATACATCACCATTCCAGCCCCTGATTTACCTGCCATCTCAAAAGCAGATGAGGTTAGCCCAGCTGCACCCATATCTTGAATACCTACAACAACATCTTTAGTTTTAAAGAGTTCTAAACAAGCCTCTAAAAGAAGCTTTTCAATAAATGGGTCACCCACTTGAACTGTAGGACGAAGAGATTTTGACTCTTCTGTAAAGCTATCTGAACTCATAACAGCTCCACCTAGACCATCACGTCCTGTTTTAGAGCCTACATACATAACTGTATTCCCAATTCCCTCTGCAATTCCCAAGAAGATTTCATCTGCCTTACATAGACCAAGTGCAAAAGCATTAACTAAAATATTTCCATTGTAAGACTCGTCAAATGAACACTCACCACCAATAGTAGGAACACCCATACAGTTTCCATAGCCACCAATTCCCTCGGTAACCCCTTTAACTAAGTGTCTTTGATACTTTGAAGTATTATCTTTATTGGTAATATTTCCAAAACGTAAAGCATTAAGATTTGCTACAGGTCTAGCACCCATAGTAAAGACATCTCTTAAGATTCCTCCAACACCTGTAGCGGCACCTTGGTAAGGTTCAATGAATGATGGGTGATTATGTGATTCCATCTTAAAGACAGCAGCCATGCCACCACCAATATCAATAACACCTGCATTTTCACCAGGTCCTTGAATGACCCATGGAGCTTTGGTAGGAAAACCGTTAAGGTACTTTTTACTTGATTTATAAGAGCAGTGTTCTGACCACATAGCTGAAAAGATTCCAAGTTCTACAATATTTGGGTGTCGCCCCTCTAAAATCTCTAAAATATGGCTATACTCTTCTTTTGAAAGTTTATGGTTTTTAAGTATCTCATCTAAGTTTTCTAATGGTTTTGACATTCTATAAGTTTCCTATTTGCAAGGGGGATTTTTTCTGCGTTATTTTAGTGAAAAAGTGCTAAGATGGCGATGAAAATTAAATTAAAGAGTAGGATATTGAATGCCAAGTAGTCAAAAAATAGAAGAGATTTTAACATGTATTAAAGATTGTTCACCTGGACAAGATGAATTTTATCAAGCAGCACAAGAGGTTTTAGCTTCACTAAAGCCACTTTTAGACAGCGATAAAAGATACCTTGAAGAGAATATTTTAGAGAGAATTATAGTTCCAGAGCGTACAATTATCTTTCGTGTAAATTGGGTAGATGATGCAGGAAAAATTCAGACAAATTTAGGATACAGAGTACAGTTTAACTCGGCTATTGGCCCCTATAAAGGTGGTCTTCGTTTTCACCCAACTGTAACACTAGGAACTATGAAATTTCTAGCTTTTGAGCAAATTTTTAAAAATTCATTAACTGGTTTACCAATAGGTGGAGCAAAAGGTGGTTCTAATTTTAATCCAAAAGGAAAATCAGATAATGAAATTATGAGATTTTGTCAAGCCCTTATGTCAGAACTATATAAACATATTGGTAAACATAGAGATATTCCAGCAGGAGATATTGGAGTAGGGGCAAGAGAGATAGGGTATCTCTTTGGGCAATATAAAAAGCTAACAGGTGAATTTGAAGGAATTTTAACAGGAAAAGGGCTAAATTGGGGTGGTTCAAGAGCTAGAAAAGAGGCAACAGGTTACGGCTCTGTATATTTTGCAGAGAATTTTTTAAATAAATATGGCAAGAGTTTAAAAGGTAAAAAATGTGCAGTTTCAGGCTCTGGAAATGTGGCTATCTATACTATTGAAAAGCTCTATGAGATGGGGGCTATTCCTATTTCATGCTCTGATAGTAAGGGGACTATTTATCAAGAAGATGGTATTGATTTAAAGGCACTAAAAGTCATAAAAGAGATTCATCACGAATCGCTTGAAAAGTATGCAACAGTTGATTGTAAATGTGAATATATTCCTGTGAGTAAATATCCTGAGGGGGGTCATGCTGTTTGGCATATTCCATGTGATGTTGCTTTTCCTTCTGCAACACAAAATGAGCTAACATTAATGGATGCCAAGAAACTTAAAGAGAATGGTTGTATCTTGGTCAATGAGGGGGCAAATATGCCTACAACACCTGAGGCGTTAAAATTTATTAGAGAAAATGGAATTCTCTTCTCTCCTGGAAAAGCAGCCAATGCAGGTGGTGTAGCTACTTCACAACTAGAGATGAGCCAAAATGCAAGTATGGCACAGTGGTCATTTGAGGAGGTAGATATTAAGCTTCGTACAATTATGCAAAATATTTTTAAAACAGCTTATGATACCTCTGTAGAGTTTGATTGTGAGGGTGACTTAGTTACAGGAGCTAATATTGCAGGTTTTAGAAAAGTAGCTGACTCCATGATAGACCAAGGTTCGATTTAGGAGTTTTTTCCTAAATCGAAACAATTAAAAACATCTATAGACTTGTTTTTTTAAACTAAAAATGTTATAATATATTAATATTTATTTAAATATATTATAATTAAAAGGAGTTTAAAATGAGAGCAGGAATCATTGGTATAATGGCAGGATTGACAATGGCAACAGCTTTAAAAAATGGTGATGATTTGAGTTCTCAAGTAGTTAGAGCCTCTTTAGCTACTGAAATACTCTTTATTATTATCTTTGGATTGATAGAGTTGCATTAAGTTAAAAAAGTTTATAATAGTCTCTATTACTTTGTATTATTAGGAAAAGAGATGTATAAAAAAATAGTATTACTTATATTTTTGGCACTAGTAACTTCTTGTAGTCAAACAAAAGTTAAAAAAGAGGTTAAAGTTAAAAGAGTAGTTGAACACAATAAAACAGCTGTTCCTGTAGCAACTCATGTAGAGAATACAATATCAGAAGATTTTGTACCAGAGCATATACGCCTTTCACACATAGAAGTTGTACCACATTAAGAAAACTATGCTACACTTCTAACAGCTCAAAAGGATTTTTTGACGCTGTTCTACTCTAGGGATAGACCCACAAAGAGTAAATTTAATTTCGCTAAGGAGCTTAGTGATGAAGTATGATTACCTCATTTTTATAGGCAGATTTCAGCCATTTCACTTAGGACACGAGAGTGTTATTCGCAAAGCATTAGAGTTGTCAGACAAAGTTATTGTCTTAGTTGGTTCAGCATATCAGCCAAGAACCGTTCGTAATCCTTGGGATTTTAATGAACGAGAGATGTTTATGCGTTCAGTCTTTTCAGAAGAGGAGAATAGACGAATTTTAGCCTTTCCTCTACTTGACTATACCTACAACAATCAACTATGGATAAAGTCAGTTCAACAGTTAGTAGCAGGTGTAGTTCACAACAAAATAGCCTCTAAACCCAAAATTGGACTTATTGGTCATCAAAAAGATAACACATCAGACTACCTAACACAGTTTCCACAATGGGAAAGAGAAGAGGTAGCCAACTACAAAAACATCTCCTCTACAGAGATACGAGAACTCTACTTTAATAATCAGGAGTTTTCAAATTCACTGAATAGTAATATATCAATTTTGCTAGAGAAGTTTAAAACTACTAAAGCCTATGAACAAGTAGCCAATGAGTTCCACTTTGTCAAAAAATATAAAAGTGCATGGGACAATGCCCCTTATGCTCCAATGTTCATTACAGTAGATGCTGTAGTAGTTCAGAGTGGGCATATTTTGCTCATAGAGCGAAAGGCACAACCAGGTCGAGGCTTAATGGCTCTTCCAGGGGGATTTTTAGATGCAAATGAGACTCTTAAATCAGCAGTCATCAGAGAGCTAAGAGAAGAGACAAGAATCAAAGTACCAGCCCCAGTTTTAGCAGGAAGCATTACCAAAACCCAAGTTTTTGACGACCCCTATCGTTCGGCACGAGGAAGAACAGTAACTCATGCTTACCTCATAGAACTAAAAGGCGACAAATTGCCAAAAGTAAAAGGTGGTGACGATGCTTCAAAAGCCTTTTGGATACCTTTTGCCGAGGTCAAGCCAGAGTTGATGTTTGAAGACCATTTTCATATTATTCAGGCTATGGTGGGGTAATATGTTTGAAATCTATTTTCTAATCGGAGCAATTATAGGTTTAAATCTATATACCCACAATGAAATAAACAAAGATGGAGCTTATTTCTTAGATGAAGAGAAACCCAAATATATTTCATTAGTTTGGTTAGTACCTATAATAGGTGCAGTAATTGCCCAATACAGATTACACGCAGACAAAACATTTTACATGACCGTAATGGGAATTTTTTTCCTCTTACGGTATGGGATTTATTATATTGTTTATGTTTGGTTGTAACAACCGTAGGTCGGGATGTCCCAATGCCAATGACTTAAGGAATTAATCCAAAAATATAGCGAGGCTAAAGCCGTCGATTCCCTATATGCAATCTGCATTTTCGGAATCGGCGTGTTTACACCCGAACTATAAATGAGTCAAAAAATCCTTAGGTCATTGGCATTGCGGGATGTCCTCTTCCCTACAAAAACAGGCAAAAAACAGAAGCCCAATAAAACAAAAATTATTGGCAGATAGACAACATGAAATAAAGGATATTTATTTTATGCAAACAGGTGGTGCGTTAGAAAACAGCACCCAACACGTTCAAAACCGAAAGACGGTAAAGAACTTTTTCAACATAAAAGGATTTTTTATGAAAAACATTATTTTAAACACAGACAGCTACAAATCAAGTCACTATTTACAGTACCCACCAAAGAGTGAGTATGTCTCTTCATATATCGAAGCACGTGGTGGTGAGTATGACAAAACACTATTTTTTGGATTACAAGCATTCATTAAAGAGTACCTCTTAACACCAATCACACAAGAGGATATAGACGAAGCCAAAGCAATTATAACAGCTCATGGTCTACCATTTAACGAAGAGGGTTGGCAATATATTTTAGAAAAATACAACGGATTTTTACCCATTGAAATATCTGCTGTAGCCGAGGGAATGTTAATCCCTCTAAGATGCCCCTTGGTTCAAGTAATCAACACCGACCCAAAACTGCCTTGGTTAACCTCATATATGGAGACAGCCTTGCTCAGAGCCGTTTGGTTTCCTACCACCGTAGCCACTCTTTCGTACTCTATCAAAGAGATTATAAGAGGCTATTTAGAAGCCACAAGCGACAATGTAGAAGCACAACTACCCTTTAAACTACACGACTTTGGAGCAAGAGGAACATCAAGCGAAGAGTCGGCAATGTTGGGTGGTATGGCTCATTTAGTGAACTTTCAAGGTACAGATACCATGTCAGGGATTATCGGTGCAAGAGCTTACTATGGGGCAGATATGGCAGGTTTTTCAATCCCTGCTAGTGAACACTCCACCATGACAAGTTGGCAAAGAGAGGGCGAAAGAGATGCTTATGCAAACATGATAAAACAGTTTGGAGGCAAAGGCAAAATCTTTGCTGTAGTCTCCGACTCTTACGACATCTACAACGCTGTAAGCAACATTTGGGGCAAAGAGCTAAAAGAGCAAGTAAAGAAAAGTGGTGCAACCTTGGTCATTCGCCCAGATTCAGGAGAACCAAAAGAGATAGTATTGGAGGTTATGAAACGAGTTTACACCGAGTTTGGAGGCTACAAAAACTCAAAAGGCTACATTGTTTTAGACGACTCTGTACGCATTATCCAAGGTGATGGAGTAGACAAACAAGCTATCAAAGAGATATTGGAAATATTGAAAAATGAAGGCTTCTCTGCTGACAACATCGCCTTTGGAATGGGTGGAGGACTACTACAAGCCGTAGGAAGAGATGACTTTAAATTTGCTATGAAAGCGTCGGCTATCTGTGTGGGTGGTGAGTGGAGAGATGTTTACAAAGACCCCATTACCGATAGTGGCAAGAGGTCTAAGAGGGGGAGATTGGCTTTGAGTTGTGATTTTGAGACTGTTAGAGTTGAGGAGTTGGAGGGGCGAGAGGATTTGTTGAAGGTTGTGTTTAGAGATGGTAGGCTTTTGAGGGATTATGGGTTTTGGGAGGTTAGGAATATTTGATTTAAACTTTCTTATTATGAAATTTACAGAATTTATATATTTTACATTTATTACAGAAAATATAAATTTAATAATTATTATGATATAATTGCTTAGAATATAAAAATAAAGGTTTTTTATGAAAGATTACAGTAAAATATTTATAGAAGAAATGGTAAGCACGGCAAGAACTGTTGATAAAAAGGAAAGGCATAGTAATGGTTCATTAGAAATAAAAATATCTGATGAAGATATAAAAGATATTTTAGGAAGAAAGAGGCTGAGACAAGGCTTAAAGAAGAATCTTATTAAAGATTTAGCAAGTGCCAATGTTAAAGCTTCTGAATGTGATACTAATTCACTTTGCATTATTATTCCTAAAGAAAAATTAGATAAAAAAATTCTTAAGTATAGTGATATAAAAAATAAAAACAAGGAACAATAGGATGAATACAAATACTATAATTAATATCTCTGTTAGGATATCAAAATTAGAAGAAGAAGTTAAAAAATGTGAGAATAGAGCTGATACAACAGGTGAAGAATTTTATGAAAGTAAAAGGGAACTCTTGCAAGAATCTATCTACACATTAAAATTGGACTTAAATACACTTATTTTAAATACTCAGAATGAAAACCTAAAAAAAGAAATAGAAAAACTTAATCAAAAAATCGTTGAGATTTCTCAAAAACTATTAGAATTAGAATTACATTAACTTAATTACAACTATGATATTGGGCAATGAAGCAGTAGCTTCATTGCTAGTCTAAATTACTCCCTAATAATAATAAAAAAGATGACTAGCTATTAAAAAAAATTATTTTAGAATCAAAAATGATTTTGGTATAATTCTAAACTAAAAATAGGGTAAGTTAAAATGACAAGCAAAGAACTAAAAGAGATTATAGCACAAGGTGAAAACGCAAAGGTTGATTTTAAGCGTGAGTGGTATAAAAGTGCGTCTAAAAATGAGTTAAATTCTGAATTTATAAAAGATATATTTGCTCTGACTAATGGAGATAAATTTAGCATAAATAAAACAGCTTATCTAATTATTGGTATTACTAATAATAGTAAAAGTTTTTATAATTTTGATACATCAAAAATACCTCACTCTTTGGAACGACTAAAAAAAGATTTACTAGATATTTTAAATAATCATGCTCAACCTGAATTTTTAGCTTTAGATGTGGAGTGGGTAGAGCTAGACGAGGGGCAAAATATTTTAGTATTGTCTGTTCCTCCTCATGGTCGATTGATTTCATTGTCCAAAGATTTACATGGACTAGATAAAAAAGGAACAATTTATTATAGGCAAGGAGAGAGTATAAGAGTTGCTTCTTTGGAGGTTATTAAAGATTTTGAAAAGGCTTTTGAGAAAGATAAAAAAACTAAAAACTTTTATAAAATAGCTTTGTTTATTAGTATAGGATTACTTATTTTTCTTTTCTCATATCAGGAGTATTCTAATTCTAATACAAATACATATTTAAAAGATGTTGATAATCTCGCACTTGTTGAATATATAAATAACTTACCTAAAGAGATGGAAAATATAGACAAACAATTACAGCAAGAATTAGCTAATAATGAATTAAAACGAAATCCTGATTTAGCAAGAGACCAAGAAGTGTCAGATGACGCTTTTTACTTAATGACATTGGAATATGAAACATCAGAATTTACAAAAGAAGCTTATTTAAAACTTGCTAAATTTTATAAAAAAGAATATTTTGGAGGTAAAAGTTCTTCTGAATTTCTTGAAGATTATATAGAAAATATTAGGACAAATCGTCAAATTGCTTATAAGCTATCTAAGCTTATTGAGAATTTTGTTAAAGATATTTCTGATAAAAATAAAAAAATAGATTATTCAAATTGGAAAAGTAGATGGGAAAAAGCAGTAAAAATGAAAGATTTAAAAGATGAGTATTAATTAATTTTTACGCCATTGGCAATAACATTCCTATACCCCAAATGCCCATCAAGAAAAAGAGACAACTCAATAAAGTCATCCTTAAACTCCTCAGATAATTTAATCTTCATTAGGTTATTTTGAGGATACCAACTCTCTTTAGTTAGACTTTTTGTCATTCCAGAAGAAGTATTTTTAACAGAAATTAGCTCGTTCCCACCATCTTGGTGGGAATACATACGAGAGTAACAACAACAAAACCAATCTCTAAAAACAAATAAGCTACAATACCCAATGGGAAGAAGTAGATACAAAATATATGAACCAACACATCCACATTTCGTAACCTGTACTATACTCAATTGGCTACCAATATTTACAAGAAAAGAGAGTGTAGATATATTAATTCAAAGTCTAAAACATCTACAAAAAGAAGAGAACTTAAAACTCTATGCTTATGTAATTCTCGAAAACCATATACACCTAATAGTCCAAAGAGATGATATAGGTAGAAGTATGAGACATTTTAAATCATTTACAGCAAAAGAGCTTTTAAAACTCTTACAAAAAGAGAATGCAGAGACACTATTAAAACAATTTAGATTTTACAAAAAAGCTCATAAAAAAGATAGAACCTATCAAATATGGCAAGAGGGCTATCAACCAAAACTTATCCAAACTGATGGAATGATGATAAATAAGATAAACTATATTCATCACAATCCAGTAAAGAGAGGTTATGTAGATGAAGCTATTCATTGGAGATACTCTAGTGCTAGAGATTATGAGGGGATAGATGGGCTTATTGAGGTGGAGAGATTTTGGTAGTTTTAGTTCTCGTATGCGTTCCCACCGAGGACGGATGGGAACGAGCTAAAGATTTGAGTTAAACTTTTTTCGGTTTCATTGATGCCAAAAAAGATATTGTCAGGAATGTTTATAGAAAGTTGCATTTTTGATTCCTATGATTTTCAATATTATTAATAGCTTTTAAGAGCCTAGAAGCATTTGCAGGAGTTGAGAGAAGATAGTCGGTATCGTTCTCTTTTTCTTTTGGGGCTAGTGAAATATTGATATGAATAGTTTTTTCTTGAAAAAGCTTTTTAATAGATTCTAAAAAGTTCATATCTAATTCATTGGCATTGAGTTGATAGGCTACTTGCATAGAAAACTCCTTTTTGTTTAATTGGTTTTATTATAGCATACATTGATTAAGAAGATTCTCTTAAAACTTTTGCCACATTACACACTTCAACAAAAACACGATATAATAAACAAAAAAGAGGAGCTAAAATGCAAAAACAAAACAATCATAAAAAACTCCTTTTTGTCTATGGTTCACTAAAAAGAGGATTTGATAATCACTCTTTGCTCAAAGGTGCAACTTATATGGGAGAAGCCAAGACGCTACAACCCTATGCGATGTTTGTTGAGACTCATGGACACTATCCTTATTTGATTGATAAACCTTTTTATCAGATAGAGGGAGAGCTTTATGAGATTGATAACAAGGAGCTTTGGGACAAGCTAGATGTGTTTGAGGGTGTACCTGATTATTATGGTCGTCAGACTATTATGGTGGTTGCAAATGAGCAGACATATCAAGCCCAAGTCTACTTTTTGGTAGAAGAGAAGATTCCCCAAAAGCAAGAACCTTTAAAAGTTTGGACGATGAATAATGACTATTTTTTGAATGCTTTTGAGGAGTATTATAAAAAATCTGTATAGGATTGAGTGTGAATTATATTGTAGAGAGTGATGGCTCTAAGCGTTATTTGGTGGCTAAAGATAGTGAGTCATTGGATGAGGAAGAGTATCTTTTTGGGTGTGAATTTGAGTTTTATCCTAGCCAAGCGTATGAACAAGAGGCTTTTTTAGAAGAGCTTTGTTCTTTGTCTTATAGTGATGTAGTGGTCAATGAGATTTTTGTTCCTCACTTTAAAGACTCAAAATCATGTATGCAACTCAAACCTGATATATCTTTAGATTCTAACGGATTGGAGATTTCAGTACCTATCTGCTCTTATGAAAGATTGAAATTTTATATTGTAAAAATTAATGGCTTAATCGCCAAATATGCTTATACCAATAATGATACAGGATTACATATTCATATCTCAAAAGTTCAAAGAGATGGCACAAACTTTGACTTTTATAAATTTGCTTTACTCTGTAATCATAGAGGATTGCTTGACAGATGGGATACTCGAAATGGTTACTGTGTCAATGTGATGAATGTTATCAACTATAATAGCAAAAGAGACTCTAAAGTTTTAAAAAATAAAAAAGGCAGAGTTTGGAATTTGGAGTTAGTCTCAAAAAATCGTGTTGAGATTAGAACCATGGGTGGGGTTGATTATCACCTAAAAAGTGACCAAATATTAAAAGAGTTAGCTGAGTATAAAGCTGTTTTTGAAGAGACACTTAGAAGAGATAGTGAACACTTTAAATTGCTTAAAAAAGAACATTTAGAGATGGTTAAAAATGCTTCTGATGAAGAGAAGATAGGGTTTATGAAGTTGTTTTTTGGTTAAGGGATTTTAAGGTTGAATTTAATGCCAATCCTACAGAGTTTTTAGAGAAGATAAAAAAAATTTTTACCGAAGACAAAAAGAGAGAAAAAAGAATAGTCGAGCTACTAAAACAGTATGAAAATTCAGAAATATCTGTGGGAAAGATTGCTGAAAATCTCAATATTGACAGAGATGATGTTTTGAAATTGATGGAGAAGCACAATATCTATTTGGTGGACTATAATTTTGCAGAAGATGAACAGACTATTGCTAAATATTTGAAAAGATAGTTTTAAATGGCACTTATTATTAGCGATACCACCACTTAGTCAATGGCTTTATCTCCTATGTAGAGCTTCTTTATATGCTTGAAGAGTTTAAAGAGTGCCAAAAAAGATATTGTCAGGAATATTTATAGATAGTTGCATTTTTTACTCGTCCCCAAACTCCAGTTTGGGGAAGCCTATTTGAGAAACAACAACAAAACAAAGCTATTGCAACTCTAATGTTAGGCAACAAAGTAGCATTTTAGTTATTCTCCAACACTAAGTAAAACCCTATTTATCAAACTCTTAGAAATAAAAATATTAAGTAGAAAATCATAATCAAGCTATTTATACAGAGCCTTAGCCTCTAATTTTAAAACACCCTACAAGCACATTTCAGCTATAATCGCGACAATAAAAAATCACTATAATTAATGGAACAACAGATGAGCGAAACCAAAAAAAATGTATATAACCCAAAAGAGATAGAAGAGAGCTACTACAAACTTTGGGAAGAGAGAGGTTACTTTGAGATAGATGGAAATATATCTATTCAAAAGCCAAACAAGCACTTTACCATAATGATGCCTCCACCAAATGTTACAGGTAGATTACATATTGGTCACTCTTTGACCTTTACACTTCAAGATATTATTGTACGTTACAAGAGAATGGACGGCTATAAAACTCTTTGGCAACCAGGGGTTGACCATGCAGGGATTGCTACTCAAAATGTGGTTGAAAAACAGCTCTTAGCAGAGGGAACAACCAAAGAGGAGATAGGACGTAAAGCCTTTTTAGAACGTGCTTGGCAACAAAAAGAGAACTCAAAAGATGCTATTACCTCACAACTTAGAAAACTTGGAGTCTCTCCAACATGGAATCGTGAGCGTTTTACAATGGACGAGGGGTTAGCTAACTCTGTAAAAAAAGCATTTAAACAGATGTACGACAACGGTTTTATTGTTCGTGATAACTACATGATTAACTGGTGTACTCATGATGGTGCATTGAGTGATATAGAAGTAGAACATGAAGACCATATAGGAAAGATGTATCATATTAACTATCCACTTGCTGATGGTTCTGGAAATATTACAGTAGCAACAACTAGACCAGAGACATACTTTGGAGATACAGCTGTTATGGTTCACCCCAATGATGAACGACACAACCACCTTATTGGAAAAAAGGTTAAACTTCCATTGATTGAGCGTGAGGTAGAGATTATTGCTGATGAGCATGTAGATATGGAGTTTGGAACAGGATTTGTAAAGGTTACTCCTGCACACGATACCAATGACTACGAAGTTGGAAAACGACATGATTTAGAGTTTATTACTATCTTTGATGAGAAAGGTATTTTAAATGAGCATTGTGGAGAGTTTCAAGGTTTGGAGAGACTAGAGGCTCGTGATGTTATTGTTAAGAAGCTTGAAGATAAAGGGTTTATGGTTAAAATAGAGGAACACCCTCACCAAGTTGGTCACTGCTATAGATGTAAAAATATTGTAGAGCCATATATCTCAAAACAGTGGTTTGTTAAAAAAGAGTTTGCACAAAAAGCAATTGAGAAAGTAAACAAGGGTGAAGCAGAGTTCTTCCCTAGCCATTGGATTAATAGTTATAATGCGTGGATGAGTGAGTTAAGAGATTGGTGTATCTCTCGTCAGTTGTGGTGGGGTCATCAGATTCCTGTTTTTTACTGTAGAGATTGTGCTCATGAGTGGGTAGAAGAGGGTGATGCTCCAACATGTTGCCAAAAGTGTAACTCTGAAAATATCTATCAAGACCCAGATGTGTTAGATACTTGGTTTAGTTCTGGTTTATGGCCATTTTCAACGCTTGGTTGGGGTAATGGAGAGTTTGGAAAAGGTACACTTTGGAATGAAGATGATATGAAAAACTTCTACCCAAATAATCTGCTTATTACAGGATTTGATATTCTCTTCTTTTGGGTTGCTAGAATGTTAATGATGGGAGAGAACATTACAGGAGAGTTACCATTTAAAGACATCTATCTACATGCCTTAGTAAAAGATGAAAAGGGCGAAAAGATGAGTAAATCTAAAGGGAATGTTATAGACCCTTTAGAGACTATAGAAAAATACTCTACCGATGCTTTACGTTTTACTTTAGCTGTTTTAGCTGTTCAAGGGCGAGATATTAAACTTAGTGAAGATAAATTAGAACAGAGCCGTAACTTTACAAATAAACTCTTTAATGCAACTAATTTCTTACAACTTAACCAAGAACATTTTGAAGACCTTGACCCTACAAATATTAAAACACCTCTTGGGCGTTATATGTT
>JALVXC010000132.1 GCA_027038275.1 Campylobacteraceae bacterium
AAAAGAAAAAGTACATACCGCACAAGTGCATATTTATCCTTTGGCTAAAACTTTTATTATGCCGGATGAAGTTAAAAAGTTGATAAAAATAAAAGATAGTTCCTATAAAAACATTGACATTGTCCAATTGGAAAAAACTTTGGAACAAAATGACTATATCCGCAATGCCGAAGTTTATAAAGACTTGAACGGTAGATTGATAGCCGAAGTAGATCAATACAAACCCATTGCCCGAGTGATGGGAAACACATCATATTATTTAGATGAAAACGGGGCTAAAAAACCCTTATCCGGTCATTATACCGAAAAAGTGATATTGGTTTTCGGAGATGTTAATGCCGCACAAAAAGATGGTTTAATCCAGTTGATTAAAGACATCCATCAGGACAAATTTCTCAATGAGATTGTGTCTGAAATTCATTTAAGCTATCCGGCTGTTTGGCTCAAAACCGACCAATTGTCAGCCAATATCAAGATAGATTTAAAAGAAAATATTGACGAGCAGTTATACAAACTCAAAGCTATTTACAGCTATTTGGTTAAACAAAATAAGAAAAATACCTACCGGCAAATAGATATAAGATTTCAAAATCAAGCCGTTTGCAAATAAATATAAATACCGTAAATATAGAATGCTATGAACACATCAAACTTTACCAACGACGAAGGACGACAGCCACAAACGTCCTTATTTAGAGACCAAGACGAACGCACCGAAGTAGTGGGCTTGGATATTGGAACGACCAAAGTGGTCGCCATTGTAGGGCGTAAAAACCAATTTGGAAAAGTAGAAATTTTAGGCTACGGCAAAGCCCCTAACACCAAAGGTGTTAAAAACGGTGTGGTAATCAACCTGTCCGAAACCGTGAAAGCCATTAACGAGGCTGTAAAAAAAGCCGAATACAATGCCAAAATCCATATTAAAAAAGTGGTAGTCGGTATTGCCGGACAACATATCCGCAGTATTCAAACCAGCGAATACATCATGCGTGATAATCCTGAAGATATCATTACGATGGACGAAATTGATAAACTCATCAATCAAGTAAAACGCATTTATGTTGAGCCGGGCGAAAAGATTATCCATGCGCTACCCCAAGAATTTAAAGTC
Organism: Campylobacteraceae bacterium; assembly: GCA_027038275.1. GTDB lineage: Bacteria > Campylobacterota > Campylobacteria > Campylobacterales > Sulfurovaceae > UBA1140. The sequence goes on from JALVXC010000132.1 coordinate 1,112, forward strand.
GATGACGAAGGCAACATTCCCGAAATGCCTATCGGTATGGCGGGCACGCGTTTGGAGGCGAATTTTCATGTGGTTGTTGGTAAAGTGGCTTCCATTCAAAATCTCGTAAGATGTGTTGAAATGGCAAATTTAGAAGTGGTTGACATCACTTTGGAACCTTTGGCATCTGCCGAATCGGTCTTGGTAGATGAAGAAAAAGAAGGCGGCACGGTATTAATCGATATAGGTGGCGGTACAACGGATATTGCTATTTTTAAGAACAATATTATCCGGCATACGGCAATTATTCCTTACGGCGGTAATATTATCACCAAAGATTTGGCAAACGGTATTTATGTATTGGAACGCAACGCAGAAGCTATCAAAGTCAAATTCGGCTCAGCTTGGCCCGCAGAAAACAGTGATACGGAAGTGGTTGCCATACAAGGATTGCCGGGCAGACCACCGGTTGAAATCAGCTTAAAAAGCATTTCTAAAATCATCAAAGCACGCGTGGAAGAAATCATCAAATTGGCTGATGCCGAAATCAAGCGCTATCAAGAAATCAGCAACGATCCGGTGTTATTGGGCGGTATTGTCTTAACCGGTGGCGGTGCCGAATTGAAACACTTACCGCAGTTGGTTAACTTGATCACCGGACTTTACACCCGCGTCGGTAAACCCATGCAACACCTTGCCGGTGGCACCGAAGAAGACCTGCAAAGTCCTATTTATGCAACCGCAGTCGGTTTGCTCATGAAAGGTTTGGCAGATAAACGCAACTATGAATATTATGAATATGAGGAAGAGGAAAAG
>JALVXC010000133.1 GCA_027038275.1 Campylobacteraceae bacterium
ACATATTGGCTTATTTTTCCCTAAAGTTGATAAAAAGATTGATGAAACTTATGTAAATAATGAGTTTTTGGGGTTTGGATTAGATGGAGGGTATGAAATGACGGGGTGATTTGTCTAAAGTGTAGTAATATAGAAATATTCATGACTTTTTAACAAAATATATTCTTGGTAAAAATCTATTGTATCACTAAAAGTATCTGTTAATGAAAAGTTTATATCAGATACAATTTTATCTTTCAAAGAGACAACTTTTAGTGTCTTATCTTTACATTCTAACAGAACTGATTTATCTATTTCATTAATTATAAATTTCTCAACAACTATATTTTTTTCTTTACTATTAAAATCATATTCTGTTTTGCTGACTTCTTCTTTATCTATAAAGTTTGATAAGACAACTCCCTTTGATGAAACCCCTATAATATCTCCATTTACGGTTAAACCCATAAATTTTATACCTGATACATTAATTGGATTATCTAAAACTATACTTCTTTGTGTATAATTAATTAAAGATAATCCTCCATTTTTTACTTGGTATAATAAATATGACTCTTCACCTATTTTTTTTAAAGAAAAACGACCTTCTTCTATAGCATCAGGAACAGTTAGTAATTTTTCCTCACTAATATCATAAACTAAAATACTTTTATTCATTGTGGCAAATGCTATACATTCATCTGTATATTGCAACCACAATATATTATCTCCAATGTTAAGTTGTTTTTCTTTTTTTAAACCCTCCATAGTAACTTTCCACATATCTAATGTACCTGATTCTGTTCCTGAAATTAATAAAGAATTTTTATCATCATAAATTAAAGATGAGACATCTCTATATTCTTCTCCACAAATAACGGAATCTATAACTTCAAGATTTTTGGAATTTAATAATTCTATTGTATTTTTACTTCCACCTATAGCAATTAAATCCTTATCCGTAATAGTTGTTATCCACCAAGGATTATAATCTATTTCTCTTTTATTCATCAACTCTAAAGTATTAGTATTAAAAGCTAAAACTTCACTAGATGTAATACTAAACATTAAAGTTTTATCATTTGATAATTTCAAATTTTTAATAGATTTATCTGAAATTTTATTTTTATTTAAAATCTCTTTTCGTGCTAAATCAATAAATATAACAAAACCATTATTTGTTCCAATAATTGCTTGTTTATTAGATAGAAACTCTATACTTAAAGTATAACTTCCCTCTGTCCAATAAGATTTAGAGACTTCTTTTTTTACTATATCAAATTGTGTTAATTGACCTTCATCATCTCCAAACCCTATTAAGACTATTTTCCCATCTTCAGATATTTTAAATGACCAAGGTCTATCTAAGTCACTAGTTATAAAATCATAATTAAAATTACTCATGTCTATTTTTCCTTTTTTATCTACTCTCTTATTTAAAAAAAGAATATTTTTTAAAACCAAAAAAAATCAAAAAAAACTAATCTATATTGATTATAGTTAACCCCCGTCAAAAAACCCGTCAAAAAATTACAAAAACTTTCAACAAAAAAACTATATAATAAAAAACAGAAAAGGAGGTAGAAAAACATGTTAAAAACCATACTAATTATGTTAATACTCTCAACAACCTACCTCCTCCCAATAAACATAGACAACCAAACCCCCTACAACGAACTCCTATCGCACAGCCAAATCTACATAGACAACAATAAATCTGAAACCATAAAAAGCATACAAAAGAGAAAATTTGAAAACAATAGTAAAAAGCTCTTAGGCTATGGCTATTCACCTAGCTATGCTGTTTGGATTCGTTTTGCTTTGACAAATAGAACAGACCAAACTGTTGAGAAGATTATTGAGTATGGTAACCCTCTTAGCTCTTATGTGGAGTTTTATGAAGATGGAGCGTTAAAAAAGAGAGATGGGTTACTGTAACTCTCAAAAGAGAGGAAAAGCTTAAATCCTATATTGAGAGTAGAACTGCAACCTCATCAAACAAAAACCTACTATCTAAAAGTCTCTTCTAAAATTACCACTTTACGCATAAAACTTAATCTTTGGAGTCTTAAAGAGTTTAATCACAAAGAGCTACAAAAACAGACTATATTGGCTCTCTTTTTTGGGGCAATGGGGATTATTATTCTCTACAATAGTATTATTTATATACTTACAAGAGAAGAGAGTTACCTCTACTATGTTCTCTTTTTAGTTAGCGTTAGCTTTCATCATCTTATGTATAAAGGAGTAGCAGGAGTTTATCTTTTCTCTAACGAGACCATGAGAATTTTAATCGACTACTCCTCTGTTATTGTAGCTATGCCAACCATCTCTTTGGCTCTCTTTACACAACATATACTCAGACTCAAACAGTACCCTAAAATCAACAAAATCCTAAATGCACTTCTTCTACTCTATCCTATTTTTATTGTTGTTATTGAGATAACACATAGCTATCAATTCCGTAGTCTATTTTTTATAATTATACTTCTCTACCTCTTTGCAGTTACTCTCTATGCTTTAATTAGAAAAAACAAAACAGCCCCTCTACTCTTTTTTGCTTGGCTACTCTTTGTTAGTGGAGGTATAGCAATGTACCTTTCAAGTCTAGGAGTAGAGAGCATTTTTGACCAACTACCCTACTACCCTGAGTTTTCATTAGTGGCTATAGTTCTTATCTTTTCATGGTTGGTCTCCTCTAAAATAAAAATGCTACAAGAAGAGAGACTCAATGCACAAAAAAACAGATTTCTTTTAAAAGAGTTTAACCATAGAGTTAAAAACAATATGCAGATTATTCTCTCTATGCTAACGCTACAAAAAAATGGAGAGATTGACCAAAAAAGTAGAGAGACTCTAAAAGATTTAGAGAGAAGAGTAGTAGCCATAAGTGACCAATATACGCTCTTAAGCATAAAAGAGGACTCAATGACGGTTGATATGTATAACTATTTTACTATTATTGTCAATAATCTTAAAAAGAGTTTCCAAAAAGAGATTAAAACAAATATTAATGCTACAAGCACAATGAACTCAAAAGAGGCTTCCTATGTGGGTTTAATTGTCAACGAAGCCCTAACCAATGCCTTTAAATACTCAAATTGTGATACAATTAATATTGTGCTAAAGAGAAAAAATAGCAACTATCTGTTGACCATTCAAGACAATGGAGTTGGTTTTAGCAAGAGAGCAAAAGATGGTTTAGGACTTATGCTTATAGATACTCTAGCAACCCTACAACTCAATGGTCAAGTAGAGATAAAAAAACAAAATGGTGTCAAGATTACTATTAGGTGGAGAGAAGATGAAGAGAGATACTAAGATTTTAATTGTCGAAGATGAAGCCATAACAGCACGAGCGATAGAGAGTGAACTCAAAAAGATGGGGTACAGTTCAATTAGTATTGCAACAAACTATCGTAGAGCGTTAAGCACTATAGAGAGTGACAAACCCCATTTAATACTGTTGGATATTAATTTAAATAGTAAATATAGTGGCATTGACCTAGCAAGTACTCAAGAGGTCTTTAAAAAAATTCCTGTTATCTACATTACAGCCAATAGTGATGAAGAGTCTATTAAAGAGATGATAGCTACCCAACCAGATGGTTACCTCTACAAACCAATAAAAACAGAAGAGCTAAAATTTTTGATAACTAAAGTAGCTTTAAAAAGTAGTGAATTGGTAGATTTAGGCGATAATTTTACCTATGATTTTAACAGTTGTACCCTATTTCATGGGGAAAAATTTATTAAACTAAGCCCCAATGAAAAGAGTCTGTTAGAACATCTCATTAGAGCAAAAGGAGAGGCTATCTCATCTCATAAATTAGAGTCAGAGATATGGACAGATAGAACCCCTGCACCAAGTTCACTTAGAACATTGGTAAGGAGTCTAAGAAAAAAGCTTAAAGGGTTAGAGTCTAAAAAGATTGTAAATATTCCATTTTTAGGGTACAAATTGGCTTAGGCGACCTCTACTCTTAAAAAGGCTCTTTTAAAAAAAGGGGAGATTTTTGAGGTGTTCCAAAGCGTTAAAAAGAACTCTTGATTTAAAGTTCCATAATGCTCAAATCTCTTTTCTATACTAAGTCCACCAAATTTTCGATAGAGCTTTGTATGCTCTTGTGTCATAACAGAGACGGCATTCATGCTATATGAGGCTAATACTCTGTATGAGTCAATGGTCAAAAGTTTAAACTCTGGCTTTAACCCCTCTATATTTCTAATAATTACTCGCGAAGCTTCAACTAAATTATGTTTTTGGTTTCGTAAATAGTCCAAAGAGAACTTTTCATCTATAGGTAACTTTTTATCTGTATCGAAAATAAGTCGGCAAGTTCCTGTTAGCATTGTTCCTCGTTTACTATAGAGAATGGCTGAAACCTCATCATACTCATCAAAGTTTAATCCTTTGATTAGCTCAGGAAACTCATTACTATAGCCCATATCTTGATAGACCTCACTACGCAACATAAAAATCTCTATCAAATCTTTAACGGTGGTTGCCAAAGAGACACCCTCTAGTGTGCCAACTCTATATAGATTTTGGTTAAACTCAATTATCTTTTTAATAGTTGTAGATAACTTGTTTATCTCTTCTAACTTAGCTTCTATTTGGTACTCTTTTAGAAGAGTGTTTACTTCAAAAGCGATGTTTTTGTGTTGAATTGGATAGGTCATTTTAAATCCTTTAGTGTGAGATATTGGTAGATTAAAAAAATAATTAAGCAAGAGTAAAGGAAGTAAAATGCAAGATTTTTAAGGCATTTTGTAAGTTGTAAAAAAGTTTTTTAAAGTGTTTGGAAACTCTATAGAAAGTTTTACAAATAGAAATGTAGGGTGTTTTCCCCTGAAAACACCATAAAGACAATATTTAATTTAAATTGGTGCGATAGCAATCGCACCCTACAGGATTTAAAATGATTGGACTACTAGAGACAAAAGAGGAAAAACTAAAGTTTTTAATCAAAAAATATTTTAAACTAAGTCAAAAGAAGTTAGCCGATGAGTTTGAGGTAACAGAGGTGGAGATGTCTAAGATTGTCAATAACCAAGAGAATAAACTTAAAAATATTCATCTACTTGGTTTTTGTTATCTTTATGATGTTCCCTATGAGGTCTTTAAAGACAAAAAGCTCAACACAGAAGAGAAGGTTACTCTCTTTTTAGACAACTATAAATCTAACAAACAAAAAGAGATATTTAGAGAAGATAAAAAACTCTTAAACTATTTAGTGGGTGATTGGTATGCTCACTTCTACCCTAGCAACTCTTTTACCGATAGAGTTTACTCTATTAAGACAACCATTAAAGAGGACGGCTCGGTCATAGATGAAAATGGTAATTTTGGTAGAGTCTATTTTGGAACGATGCAGTCTATGATTATTAAAGAGGCAGAAAATAGTAAAAATCTAATCTCTATAACCTTTGACAATATGCAGGTGCGTTATGGAATGTTTCCTTTTACACTCGCCTCTAAACGAAACCATGTTAACCGTAAGATGTGCAACTTTGGATTTTTTGCCAACAGAAGATTAGATGTTGAGATGGTCAAAAAGATATTGGGCGATGTAAGTGAGGTTCAGCTTAAGATGAATTGTGAATTTGGGGAGAGAATTGGTGAGTTTATTGAGATGGAAGGTTAGAGTACTTGTTACTATTTTAGTAATAGTGATTCCATTTAAAGTGTATGGGATTGAGGATTTTGAGAGGGTTTGTGATGAGGAGGTTTTAAAAGAAGATTTCAATACTTCTATTATTCAAAATAGTTGCTTCAAAACAGCTAATTACTATTTTAAACTTAAGGATTTTAATGATGCCTCTTGGTATTATTTATTAAGTGATATTAATAAAACTATAGAATTAAAGCCATATATCAACACATCAAGTAGTGTTATATATGCAAATATTGCTCATGCTTACTTATTAAATGGAGATTTAAAACAGGCTAAAGAGTATTATAAAAAATTTATCCAAATTTACCATCAACCACAAAAAGGAATAGAAGAAGACTTTAGACTACTTTCTCATATTTATACTCAAAAAACATCTTTTATAATTCAAGGAAAAAAGATATGGGAAAAGCTTTATAAAAAATTAAAAAATGTTGATACTCTTTATGATAAATACAAAGCATTAGAAAAGTTAAGAAATTACAGAGAAATGATAGTTGTCTTAAAAAAAATTATTTCTATTAAAGAGCAAAGGATAACAAAAGATAATCTATCTATCAAAATAGAGTATAATAACTTAGGCTCTGCTTATTACCATATAGATAATTATCCTGAAGCTTTTAAATATTATAAAAAAGCTTTAGAAATAGAAGAAAATAAACTAGATAAGAACAATCCAAATATAGCCATAAGCTATAATAATTTAGGAGCATTATATTATGCAACAGATAATCAATCTAAAGCTTTAACTTACTATAGAAAAGCTCTTAAGATTAATAAAAAAAACTATGGAGAAGATTCAATTCAAGTTGCAGGTGATTATAATAATATTAGTTTAGCTTATAAAAGAAAAGGTTATTTTAATAAAGCATTAGAAATAGGTATAAAATCACTAAATATTTATAAAAAAAATCTTAATCCAATAGATATAAAAATAGCAATAAGTAGCAATAATTTAAGTACTATTTATCAAAAGTTAGGAGAATATAAAAAAGCCTTACAATATTCATTAGAAGCTTTAAATATTTATACTAAGCTATCAATAAACAATGAAGATTTAGGAGCAGTTTACCATACTTTAGGCTCAATATATGAAGATATTTCAAATCCAGAAAAAGCATTAGAGAGCTATAATATGGCATTAAAATGCTATCTTCCAATTTTAACTAAAAATCATTCCAAAGTAGCAATTCTTTACAACAATATAGGCTCTTTATATAATAAAATGAACAGTTATGATTTAAGTATAAAGTACTATCATTTAGCATTAGAAATATATAAAAATTTGTCTCAAAAAAACAACTCTTCTATTGGGTCTATTTATAATAACCTTGGTGCTATTTATGTTGACATTGGTAAATATAAAAAAGCTTTTAAATATTATAATTATGCTTTAAAAGAATATGAGAGCTTGGCAGATAAAGACTACTTAGGAATTGCTACAACCTATGATAATATCGGAGCTTTGTACGAAACACTTAATGATTACAATAAATCATTAGAGTATCATTTAGAATCTTTACATCTAAATAAAACTATTTTGGGAGAAGAACATATTGAAATAGCTACTAACTATAATAATTTAGGATTACTCTACTCTTCAATGGGAAATCAAAAAAAAGCAGAATTTTTTCATAAAAAAGCACTACAACTTTCAAAAGCTATTTTAGGAGATAATCATATTAAAACAGGGATAAGCTACTATAACTTAAGTTTATTATATATTCAAAATAAGCAATACCTAAAAGCCTATTCGCACATGAAACTATTCTTTGATATTTTTCTTAAAGAGAGAAATAATTCATTTAAGATTTTAAATTCATTACAAAAACAACAATATCTTAAATATGCTATAAATATTGATGACTTATTTAAATTATCAGCCACTCATTTACAAAATATAGTAAATGTTAATAATGAAAATTTCAATTTTTGGCTAAACTACAAAGGCACACTCTTCGAGTACCAAAATATCCTCTCCATGATAAAAAACAACCCCAAAACACCCAAAAAGACCAAAAATCTTATAGAGAAGCTAAACTATACCAATATCCGTTTAAGCAAAGCCCAAAACAAAGAGGAAATCAAAACTTTAGAGGAGCAGATTCACACTATTGAAGTCAATTTAAGTAAACAAAATGAGGCTTTTAAAAATATGCTTCAACTAAATGATATAAATAGCTCACAAATTGCTAAAGCACTCAAACCTCATCAACTCTATATTGACTTTGCACGAGGCAATGACAACTACTACCTCTTTACACTTGACCATCAAAACCTAGTTACCTTTCAAGAGATTGAGGCAAACCAAACTAAACTTATTGACCAATATATTAAAGCCTATCGAGAGAACTGTAGCTATATGGCTAAAAATCTCAAAACCATAACAGCCAACCAAGAGCAACAATCCATAAAAGAGGCACAAAAAGTTTTATCAAAGCTCTATGATGTAATTGTAAAAGAGTATCTGCCTACACAGCTTAAAGGTATTAGTCAACTTATTATCTCTTCTGATGGGCTACTAAACTACTTTCCTTTTGAAGCACTCTACCATAAGGGGCACTATTTTGTTGAAAACTATACCATCAACTACATCTCTTCAGGAAAAGAGTTTATAAGGCAAACCAAACTCTACCAAAAAAATTCCAAAAAGAGCATGACTATTTTTGCTAATGCTAACTTTGATGCTATTGTTAAAGCTCCCATGCTATTTGGAAACCCACATAAAGAGAAAATAGAAAAAATCTTTACCAACTTAGGACGAAGTGAGATAGATATTGTTAAAAAGTACTACCCTAATGCTACTGTTTTTGAAGAGAGCAATGCTACCATTGCCAACTTAGTTACAGCTCCTAGCTCTAAAATCTTACATATCTCAACACATGGGCTACTCCTAAAAGATAAAACCA
>JALVXC010000134.1 GCA_027038275.1 Campylobacteraceae bacterium
GAGGACGAAAATCTCAGAAACAGATTATCGCAGGGGGCTCTGGAAACAGCTGAACGCCTTCCCACGATTCGCGAGAATATAAAGAGGGAGGTGGATTTTTATATGAGGGTGGGGGAGGGTTGATTTGTGAGCATTCAGGTTTTATCTAATGTTTGGCGAGTATGTGAAGTCCGAGTGTGGGGAGCATTTGGGTGAAACACCAAAAGTGTGGAGGCAGATAACTGCTTGCTATGTGAAGTTGTGTTCTCATTCATCTTTCTCAATTCTCCTCCAAGTCATGAAATCTCTAGTTACTCCTTTGTCATCAGTAAACTGAAGTGCTCTTGCGTGTTTATCTGCTGGATATTCCACTATTGATATTTCTCTCAATTCAACTTCTTTTATTATTTTATAACATATTTTCCCCATATAAGCTTTCCCCACAACATGTTCACATTCCCCATATTCCTTCCCACATATTGAACACTCAGCTTTCTTAATAACAAAACCAGGGCTGAAAAAGATTTGAGGGGGGAAAAGAAGTTTTTCTAGCAAGTGCAACTTATTTCCATATCCTTCTGCATTCAAATTAATCGCTATCTCATGAGCTTGTGCCGCTGTTCTCACTGCAGATTGAGCATTTATTAAAAAATCCCAAGCTTCATTGGGCTTATCCTCTTTTAAAGCAATCCACATCTTTAATTCGTTAATCATCGCATCTATTAAATTTTCTAAGCTTAACATGGTATTGGCTAAATCTTCATTTTCAACTTTTATCATTTTTTCCTTTAAAGACATAGCTTTCCGTTTGAGTGTCATTAATTTTTTTACGGCTTCCTGCTGAAATTCTTTACCTCTGCTCATATAACAAAATTTACCACATTCTCTTATCACTTCGTTAAATTCTTTTAAGAAAGATTTTACTTCATCCATTGTGCACCTTTCTAATTATTTCAGGAAGGTCTTTTAATCCATCTGGTGGCCCTTCATATTCTATTTTTTTATAAAGTCCGTTTTTAGTCTCTATAACTATGGAAAGCTTTGTTTTTCTATTATCTCTTGGAATTCCTCTAAACCATTCTGATAGATAATTTGAAATAATATTTAGTGTGATTGTCACCAAATGTTGGTTTTGACTTAATAACATCGCTGAAATGAAAATAGTTGGTCCAATCCATTCAAATGAATGTTCAGCTGCAAGAGGAAATTTTTCTTCTGGTTGTTCAAGGGGTGTTTCAGCGATGCTATTTTGTCGCCAAAGCACTCTTACAGTTGGAGTTGTGCTTTCGTGGATAGGTTCTTCCTTAGACGCTGCGGTTGCAAAATTACGAGGCAATATTGCAATAGAAGTGGGTATATTACATCCTAACTCCCGAGCTCTTTTTTTAACATCTGTATAGTCAGATATTTTGAACATTTCCTCCTCCCAATTTTTTCTATTTCAGGCACAATTTCATATAACGCTGGGCGGGTATCTGAAGTCCTAAGCGATAGCGAAGGATTTGGGCGAAGATAATAGTTGAAGCACGATACCTGCCTGTTAAATAAGAAAATTAAAATCATTATTTCTCAGGTCTAATTTCAAAGGCATGTCCTTGGGGAGATTTAGCTGACACAGAAAACTTTATCCCCAAAGCAGCAAGTGTTCCCAAGGAGCCCGTTAGAGTAATTATAATCCCACCAACTATTAAAAGACCAAGTTTTGATGTTGGTTCAGGATCTGCTATGGCAGCGAATACCATCCATATCCCAAGACCTGTTATTCCAATTCCAGCAAGAGCAGCTACAATGTTGCTCCGGGACATGCCATGTTTTTCTTTTGCTGCTTTTATTATGTCTATGTCAGACGTGTATTATTCGTCCTTGCATAGATAGTATCTAATT
>JALVXC010000135.1 GCA_027038275.1 Campylobacteraceae bacterium
GATTAGGTGTTTATTTCACTCAATAAGTGGATTTATTGAGTGGATTGATATTTTAGTTTTTTCTTGCTTTGATTCTATTTTTTACATTATTCTTTTGAATTGTCTAGTGGGGTGTGAAGGATGCCATGATTTTTATACTTTTTTATACGTTCTATTTTATTAAAATTTAATCTACTTAAGTTAAAATTAATAATATATATTATATTATAATATTAATATAATATTAAGGAATAAAAAATGAAAAGAGTTATTTTATTATTAACAATTATTTCAACTATGATTTTATCTGCAAATCCATTTAATTATATGAGAATAGATGCAAGAAGAGTTCAACAACAAGTTTCACAAAAATTTATCTATGCACAAAGAGCAGCAGCACAAGGAAATGTTCTAGCTCAATTTGATTTAGCTATGATGTATGCAAGAGGTGATGGTGTAAGAAGAAGTGAAAGAGAAGCATTTAAATGGTTTCATAAAGCTGCAAGAAACAACCATACGGAGGCAAAATTCTATATGGGTCTTAGTTTTGCACAAGGTAGAGGTGTAAAGAGGCAACCTCAACTTGCACGATATTGGTTTAAATTAGCTGCTAAAGCAGGACATAGACAAGCCATGGCTCACTTAGCAAGTTTAGAGAGAAGTTTAAGAGTAAAAGTCCTTAGAGGTCAAAGAATAAGTTTTAATACTTATAGATAGTATTTACTATGTTAACTTAATATTTTTTTAATAGCCTCTGAACAAACAGTTAATCCAGTTGCTCCTGTAACAGCCACACAAGAGCCTTTTTCCTTACATTTGTCTTCTTCAGGAGAGAAGACAACAGTAAAGTTTCGGTCAAACTTCGCTTTTTTTAGCTCATTTCTTATTTTTCTACCCAATGCGTCACCATGACTTTTCCAAATAGAAGAGACCTCTATTTTAGAGGTATCGTAACGTTTAGCAGTACCAAAAGACATAATAAGCTTCTTATAACATCTCTTAGCAACTTCAATTTTAACTTTTGTAGTATCGGCACAATCAAGCACTAAATCATAAGGCTCAAAGTCAAAGTTATCTACCCATGCCATGTCCATCTTCTCATTAATAGTAGTAATGCAAGGGTAGAGCTTTTTTAAAGCTTCAACTTTATATTCGCCCACAGCCTCTGAACCAATCTGACGGTTTTGGTTGGTCTCATCAAAAGTATCATAATCTACAACGGTTATATCTTTAACCCCTGTACGAAAGAGGCAATCAAGAGCGTAAGAGCCAACACCACCAACACCTAAAATAAGTATTTTTGCTTTTTGTAGTTTAGCGAAATCCTCTTCTCCAAAGAGAAGTCTACAGCGTTGGAATCTGTCATTCATTTTTATACCTTTGTAACTTTGAGAGAATAATATACTTTTTTAGGTTAAAAACTATGTTAAAATATGCTCCACCATAAAAACCAAGAGGAAAAAATGAGCTACAAAATATTAATATCAGATATAGTCGTTGACTACTTATTAAATATAGAATCAGTCAAAGAGTACCTAGAAGAGGGCAAAATAGAAGTAGATGAGATAGGCGATGGAAACCTAAACTTTGTCTATATTGTAAAAAATACCACCAATCAAAAAAGCTTAATAGTTAAACAGGCTGTGCCTTATCTACGCATAGCAGGAGAGGGTTTTCCTTTGTCTCGTGAGCGAATGAATTATGAGATTCGAGCATTAGACTTTTATGAAAAACTGCTTCCTAACTTTGTACCTAAGGTTTACTATGCTGATGAAGAGATGAGTTTAGTCGTTATGGAGAATCTTTCAACCCATATTATTATGCGAAAAGGGTTAATCAACAGGACTATCTATCCAAGCTTTTCAGAGCATATCTCAACATTTTTAGCAAACTCACTCTTCTACTCTTCGTCACTCTATTTAGATAGTACCCAAAAGCGTAAATTGATTGATAGATTTAACTCCAATACAGAGCTATGTAAACTAACAGAAGATTTTGTATTTACCTTGCCTTTTATGGAAGATGAGACTAACGATATAAACCCTGATTTGTTAGCAGAAGCCCAAGAGCTTTTTAGTGAAAATGAGTTCAAAAAAAATGTTCTAAAGCTCAAATATATCTTTATGACCCAAACCGATGCACTGCTTCATGGTGATTTACATACAGGTTCTATTATGATAAACCTTGATGAGACTTATGTTATAGACCCAGAATTTGCTTTTGTTGGTGCATTTGGTTTTGATATTGGAGCATTGATTGCCAATATGATTAACTCCTATATCTCTCACTTTTATAGGAGTGGAGATAGTGAGTATCAAGCGTGGATTTTAGAGACAATAAAAGAGATATATACAAAATTTGAGATGAAATTTTTAGAACTTTGGTCGCAATATCCTAACTCTGCTCTGTTAAAAGAGGGTTTTATAGCTCAAAAAGAGCTTGATGAGTTCAAAGCAGAGTTTATGAAAAATATCTTTAGACAGAGTGTTGGTTTTGCAGGGTGTAAAATAGCACGACGAGTTTTTGGCATAGCTGGGGTTGAGGATATTCGAGGTATTGAAGATAAGCAGAAACGAAAAGAGGCAGAGTTGATGGCTTTGAGGGTTGGGAAAGATTTGATTTTGAGTTATGAGGAGATTGATAGTGTTGATGAGTTGTTTGATGTAATAAAGTGTAGTATAATAGTAGACCAAATATGATTAATGTGCTATACAAGAAGTTTTAAATGTTAGACATAGAAAAGATAAAACTTGATATTATTGAGAAGTTAAAGCCCTCAATATAGTAAAAATATTATTTTAAGGAGACAATTTAAATGTCAGTAACCCTAAAAAAACTACACATCCACAACTTCAAGAGCTTTTGGCACAGCAAGTTTGAGTTTGGTAAACTAAACTGTTTGATTGCTCCTAATAATGCAGGTAAGAGTAATTTGGTGGAAGCTTTAATGTTTTTAAATGATTTACTTTATAAAAGTCCTCAACAGGCTATTAATAGAGTTGGATTAAAAAAGATTAAAAATTATCATTATGATGAAGATGAGGTTAAAATAGAAGCTGTTTTTACTATCAAAGAGAGAGCTTTGGTTTTTGAAAAATTTTTTGATTATGATGTAAAGTGTATATACTCATTTATATTTGATACTAAAAAGAGAGTTTTTAATACAGATATTTCAATATCAGGAAAAGTTAAAAATATAGAGATTGAGAAAATTGATAAGGATAATATGCTTATAGAGAGAATATCTGTTGATGATTTTGATAAAATTATAGTTAATTTTGATGAGCGTTGTAGAGTTTTAGAGGAAAAAAATTATAGAAAATTTGAATTTTATTGCAATCAAAATAGTCTAAACTATATAATGAAAACAGATGATAGCACAAGAGATATGATTATTAGTCTTTTTAATTTAAAAATAGATGAGAATACCAATCTACTCAAAAAACCTCTTGAATTTGACTCTGTTTTTAATCATTTCTTTCTTTTTTCTTCACACTATTTTCACCCACATACCATAAAAACAAAACAAAGCATTACACCATTTCAAGGATATACTTATCTTCTTGAAGATGGAACAAATATTCAAGACTATCTAAAGAGAATAGACAAAGAGCTATTTGAAGATATTTCAACTTCTCTTATTGGTGAAGTGGAGCTTATTAATGCTATAGAGATACGAGATAATTTTACACCAGACCTTATTTTCAAAGAGGAACTTAATGGAAAAATATTTGATATTGGGATAAATGATGTTTCTGATGGTACTATTCATTTTATTGCTATAATGAGTGCTATTTTGGGTAATAAAAACTCTATAGGACTTATTATAGAAGAGCCTGAACGACATATGCACATGAAAGTTTTATCTTATATTGTAGATACCATGAGAGGTAGTGATAAACAGATATTTTTTACAACACATAGTATGGAATTGGTACAAGAGTTAGAGCTTGATGAGATTCTCTTTTTGTATCGTGATTATAGTGGAGATACTAAAAGTAAAAGAGCCAAAGATATATATAATATAAAAAAAATTATGGAAATTTATAAAAATGATTTGGTTGAAATACTAAAAACAGGAATTTTAGATGATTTAAACCTAGAGGAAGAGTCATGAAAATAGGTTTAATTGTTGAGGGTGATAGTGACAAAGATTTTTTTGAAAAATATTTTAAACCAAATTTTAAAAGAGATATTATTGTTACCTCACCTGGAAAAAAAGGAACTTGTAAAATACTCAATAGACAAAAAATACAACAAGACATAAAAGCATTATTTGCTAGAGGATGCAAAGAAATTTATATTTTAGTTGATTTAGATACTCAATGTGATAATGGTCAAAAGTTTACTTGTATTGTGGAGTTGAGAGAGTGGTATGAAAAAAAAGTTTCATTAAAATCTATGAGTAGTGTTTTTGTTGTTATTGTCTCTAAAGAGATAGAGGCGTGGATGCTTTCTGCTTGGGAAAATAGTAACAAAAAATCAAAACAAGATTTAGAGAGACATTTTAAAGCTAAAAAATCTTTAAATGAAAAAGAGTTACTTCAAAAGTTTATAACTTCAAAAAAAGATATAGAAGCTAAAAATAATGACTCTCTCTGTTATTTTTTAAGAAAAATAGGATTGATATAAGAGTGCAATTAAAATATATATAGGATAAAAAATGCAAGGAAAATACAAAGCCCTATGGCTTGACAATCAAAACAATTTAGTAGTTTTAGACCAAAGGTTTTTACCTTTTGAAGAGAAAACAGTAACTCTAACCAATGCCCAAGAGAGCATTGAAGCGATTAAAAATATGACCGTTAGAGGTGCAGGGGTTATTGGTAATGTGGCTGGGTTTGGTGTCTATTTGGCTTGTAGAGAGTCTGGTGGAGAGCTTAAAAAACTTACTCTTTTAGCCAAACAGATTAGAGAGTCTCGACCTACTGCTGTTAATCTTATGTGGGCTGTTGATAGAATGATGAAAGTTGCAAGAGACTCAAATGCAAAGGGGAAAGCACTTACAGAGTTATTGCTAAAAGAGGCGATTGAGATTTGTGATGAAGATTGTAGACGAAGCCAAAAGATAGCAGAGTATGGGGCAGATATTATTGAGGAGATAATGCGACAAAAAGGGTTAGAGAGTTTTAATATCTTGACCCATTGTAATGCAGGTTGGTTGGCTATTGTTGATGAGGGGACTGCTTTAGCTCCTATCTATGAGGCAAAAAGACGAGGGGTTGATATTCATGTTTGGGTAGATGAGACTCGACCACGAAACCAAGGGGCAAATTTAACTGCTTGGGAACTCTCTAAAGCCGATATTAAACATACGGTTATTGCTGATAATACAGGTGGTCATCTTATGCAAAATGGTATGGTTGATATGGTTATTACAGGAGCAGATAGGGTGGCTAGAAATGGGGATAGTGCCAATAAGATTGGAACTTATCTAAAGGCATTGTCGGCTAAAGATAATGGGATTCCTTTTTATATTGCTCTTCCTGCTTCAACCTTTGATTTTGAGATACTTGATGGGGTAAAAGAGATTCCTATAGAGATTCGGAGTGAAGATGAGGTGAAATATATGAGGGGGATAAATAGAGATGGAGAGTTAGAAGAGTTTCAGATTGTTCAAAGTAAATCTCCTGCTATAAATTATGGTTTTGATGTTACCCCTGCACGGCTTATAACGGCTCTAATTACTGAACGAGGAGTGTGTGAAGCTAATACAGAAGCGATTAGTGAGATGTTTGAGGACTTGATATGATAGATGGGGTTATTAAGTATGATTTTCAATTTACTAAATCAGAGCCATTGAGTGTTGAGAATTATTTAGAGATAGAGTCTGTTAGAGAACGGCTTTATGATTTGAATCTCATAGGAGTGACCAAAGAGGGTATTGGTTTTGGAAATATTAGTAGGCGAATTGATGCTAACTCCTTTGTTATTACAGGAACACAAACAGGGCATTTAGCTAAACTTTCAGGGGAGCATTACTCATTAGTAGAAGAGTATAACGATAAAGAATTTTACTTAAAATCATCAGGAAGCATAAAACCTAGTAGTGAGGCTTTGACTCATGGGATAATCTATAATCTCTCCTCTAAGATAGGGGCAGTGATTCATATACACTCTAAAGAGATATGGAACTTTATGCTAACTCATGACTACCTAAAAACCAAAGCTGTAGAGTATGGAAGTGTAGAGATGATAGATGAGGTTAATCGAATCTTCTCTAATATCGAGCCTCTTAGCAATCCAAAGTTTGTTATGGCAGGGCATGAAGATGGGGTTATGGTTTTTGGGGAGGATTTGGTTGGGGCTGAGTTAGTTCTTATGGGGATTTTGGAGGAGATGGGTAAATAATTTACATCGTAGGTGTGACCATGTCACACGTCAAAATCAAACATGGCATAAATAAAAATTATAAATATCCATTTAATTCAAGCTGAAATTTGGCGTGTGACATGGTCACACCTACGGAATTTTGTTAAATTTATTTATTGATTACAAACCCAAGAAAATTTTTTACAAAGAATATTAAGATTATGTTGAGATTTTGTATCTCCTTGGTCAGCTGATTTTTGCCAATATTCTCTAGCTTTTTTGTAATCTTGTTTTACTCCTTGACCTTTGATATACATAAATCCAAGATAATATTGAGCTTCTACAAATCCCTGATTTGCTGATTTCTGAAAAAGTTCTAAAGCTTTTTTATAATCTTGCTTGACCCCTTTACCATGAAAATAGAGAAATCCAAGATTATACTGAGCTTGTGCAACTCCTTGGTTAGCCGATTTTTTATAAAGTTCTAAAGCTTTTTTATAGTCTTGTTTGACTCCTTGTCCTACTTCATACATATTTCCAAGATTAGATTGAGCTAATGCAAATCCTTGGTCAGCTGATTTTTGCCAAAATTTTACAGCTTTTTTGTAATTTTGTTTTACTCCATGACCTTTGTCATACATAACGCCAAGATTGTATTGGGCTTGTGCATACCCTTGGTCTGCTGATTTTTTATAAAATTCTATTGCTTTTTTAAAGTTTTGTTGTACTCCTTGTCCTACATCATACATAACGCCAAGAATAAATATTGCAGGTGTATACTCTTGCTCAGCTGATTTTTGAAAAATTGTTAAAGCTTTTTTATAATCTTGTTTTGCTCCTTTACCATTATAAAACATAAATCCAAAAATATATTGAGCTTGTGCGTCTCCTTTTTTACTCTCCTTTTCTAATAATATACGAGCTTGTTTAAACTCTTTTTTCTTAATATATTCTAGTGCTTTATCTACATTTTTATTGGCAAATAATCCAGTGATTAGTAGTGTAATTAGTAATAATTTTTTCATTGTCATCTTCCTTTTATTTTTTTGTATGCAAATTAACATAACCATTGTTCCAATTTTTCAATATCATTATGTGAAGTCATATCCAAATGTATAGGAGTAATAGAAACATACCCACTCTTTACAGCCTGAACATCGCTCATTTGACCCTCTGTCTCTCTCCACTTATGGTTAACTAAGCCTATCCAAAAGTACTCTTGACCTCTAGGGTTAATATGAGAGTCTGCATCGTTAGTGTAGACTCGGCTTCCTGTTTTAGTAATTTTAAAACCTTTTGACTCACTTGGAGTAAGAGCAGGAACATTTACATTTAAAAACTTTCTTAGACCAAGAGGAAAAGAGCCATTAAAGATTTTTTCAACTAGAGTTACTACTGTTTGGGTAGCTAGTCTGTAGTCAAACCCCTCTTTTTCTCTCATATCATCAGAAAAGTCTTGAGAGACAGCAATGGCAGGAACACCTTGTAGTACAGCCTCCATTGCTCCACTAGCTGTTCCTGAGTATGTGATGTCCTCACCCATATTTGCACCAATGTTTATGCCTGAAATTACTAAGTCAGGGTAGTCATCTTTATAGATTTTATGTAGAGCTAAAAAGACACAGTCCGTTGGTGTTCCATCATCTAGTTTATAAAAATTGGGTTTTAGTTCTACAAATCTTAGAGGTTTGGTAAGTGTAAGTGAGTGTCCACAAGCCGATTTTTCTAAAGTTGGGGCAACTGTAATTACTTCTGCTATAGGTTTTAATGTTTCAACCAAAGCTAAAAGAGCAGGAGAGTCGAAGCCGTCGTCGTTTGTTATTAGGATTTTTTTCATAAAGGAATAGTAGTCTATTTTGGATTAAAGTTAACTATAGATAACTACATAGAAGAATAATAGTTTGTATGCTTTAATTGATTGTAATTTTATAGCCTATACCATACTCATTTACAATGCTTTTGGGGGGTAACTTTTTTCTAATACTATTGATTAAAGCTTTTAAGCGACCACTACAATCTTTAGATAAAGATTCCTCTTCCCAAATAGTATATTCAAGAGTAGAGTTAGAGACAAATTGCTGTTTTGATTGTAGTAGAGTTTCTAAAAATTGCCTCT
>JALVXC010000136.1 GCA_027038275.1 Campylobacteraceae bacterium
ACTTACTCGGGATGGATGCCAATGATAATACTTTTCAAATATTTTCTGTAACTCTTCTATATCTTCCATGATTTTTTTACTTTTTTATAAGTTTAGCATTTTTTTTTGTAAATGTCGTGGAGTGAGTTTTATTATAATAACCCAAGTTATCATAGCAAAGCTATTAAGCTCTAAATATTACCTCTAGCACTTAACCCCTCTTGCAATAACATTTTAATAAAAGACTGATAAGGTACATCTATACTATTTGCTCTTACTTTTAGCTCATCGAGCATATCTACAGGCAATCGTATAGAGATACTTTTTGTGGTCTTTTTTAAGTTTGGAAAACGTACTACTTTTGCATTTGAGGTGTCAAAATAGTCTAAAGTATCACTCTTTTCCCAAAACTCTCTCTCTTCATTTTCATCTTTAAAGGTAGGGATTGTTTTTGTTGGTTTCATAAAAGTTTTTCTCCTTTTTAGTCATCTCTCTAGCTGAAATAACTCGTATTAAATTATTTCTTACTGTAAAAACAACCATAATTTTATTATTTTTATTATCTTGTCCAAAAGCAACACATCGGCACTCATTATAAGAGTGTGAAAAATCTTCAACTATAAGAAGAGGTTCATTAAAAAATATCTCTTCTATTCTTTTATAGTTTAAACCATGTTTTTTCTCATTTTTATACACATTGCCATCATCCCAATCAAAACCAGTTAATGACTCTGCCTCTAAACAGTCAAATTCCATTTTTTACCTTTTGTATATTTGTATTATATACAAAAATATATTTATTTTTGATTATGGTGAGGAGAGATATCAGAAAGAAAAAAACAAAGCTATTGTAATGCCAATATTGAGCAACGAAGCAGAAGCTTCGTCACTAGTGGTTAAATAAACCTCTACTTACTAGAACCAAACTCCACAGCACCCATATCTATAGTACCGTTATGAACTCTTTTATTGCCGACTTTATCGGTTTTTAGGAGTTCTAGCATTTGGTTATAGATACTATCGTTACCTATAATCTTTTTATAGGTTGCACTACTTGGGTTAAGTCCTTTGTCAATAACAGGTGAGTCACTTTCTAATGTTTCATTATCTTCATTTAGATTGACATCTCCTACTGATGTAGGTTGTAGGTTGTGTTTTTTGATGACATTGTGACCGTTGTCTTCTATTTCAGAATAATCTATATAGTTGTTGTAGATTTTTGAGTCGCCTTTTAAAGTAATATCTTCATCATTTAAATCAAAAATATTATTGACAAAAATGCCTTTAGCATATATAGAACTACTATTTCCCACAAAAGTATTATTACTCACATATATAGTATATGGAGGATAAGGATATCCTCCATAAGAAGCAGAATAAAAACTTGCCCCAATATTTGCACTATTATTAGATATAATTGAATTTGTTAAAATTATTGTATCACTCACATAAAATCCACCTCCTTTAGTATTAGCACTATTATTGGATATAGTTGAATTTGTTATTACTGCTTTACCATCTGAAAAGAAACCTCCACTTTCTCCTTTATTTGCACTATTATTAGTTATAGTTGAATTTGTTATTGTTGTTGTACTATAAGATGAGAAGCCACCTACATTATTATCTGCATGATTATTTGATATAATTGAATTTATTATTCTTGTATTTCCCCAAGAAGAAAAACCACCTTGACTACTTGCAATATTATTAGATACTATTGAATTATTTAATTCTAATTCTCCTACAGAAAATCCTCCAGATTTATGAACTGCTCTATTATTCGATATTGTTGAGTTGTTTATTGTTGTTTTTCTTGCAGAAAAAGCACCAGTATGCCCACCTGAACTATTTTTAGATATAGTTGAATTATCTATTATTGTTTCACTATTAGAGAAAAAACCACCTCCATCACCACGATAATAAAAAGAATGATTATTAAATATAGTTGAATTAATTACTTTAGTAGTACCACTAGAGTAAAATCCACCACCGTTATAGGAAGCTCTATTATTAGAAATATTGCAATCTAAAACTTTCATATTTTGACTACTATAAACACCTCCACCATTAGAAGAAGTAACATTATTAGAAATATTACAATCTAAAACTTCCATATTTTGATTACTATAAACACCTCCACCATTTGTAGAAGAGTTACCATCAACAACAGAAATATTTTTCAAAACCAATGTAGAGTTTTCCTTATTGTCAAAATTAAACACCTGAGTAGAGTTATTACCATCTAAAATAACATCTTTAAAAGTTAATCCTTCCTCTGCTTGAATAGTTAAATTAAACTCCTCATCATCATCAAACTCCAATGTTCCTAAACCATCACTAGTAACATTATATGTCCCTTTAGCCAATACAATTCTATCGTTTTCACCATTGGCAGAAGCTTTTTCTAGTGCCTCTCTAAACTCTTGTATATTTGATACTTTTCTTACCACATCCGCACGTTTTACAATAACAGTTCTTGTAGCATTAGCTTCATTACCTGCTTTATCTTTAGCTGTATAGGTAATAATATAGCTTCCTACAGTCGACATATCTACCTCTCCAATAGGAATTACGATTACTACACCATCTCTATCATCTTTTGCTGTAGCCCCAGGGTCTGAAAATGTCTCACCTTGACTAATCTCTAGTGGATTGTCACCAATTATTGTAATAACAGGTGCTACAGTATCAGGTGGAAGAGTTACCTTAACTTTACGAGTAGCAGTCGCTTTGTTTCCTGCTTTATCTGTTGCTGTATAGGTAATTGTATACTCTCCTAAAGTAGAGGTATCTACACTACCACTTTTTATAACTTTAACAGTACCATCAACATTATCTTTAGCCGTTGCCCCTGCATCAGTATATTTTTTACCTTTTTCAATAGTTACTGTAGGTTTACCCTTTAGTGTAATTACAGGTGCTGTTTTATCTACAACAATAGTTTTTGCTACCACCTTAACAGTTCTCTTTTTAGTAGCCACATTACCTGCTTTATCTGTTGCGGTATATGTAATAGTATAAGTTCCTACCTTTGAAGTATCTACTCTACCACTTGTTATAACTTCAACAACACCATCAACATCATCTCTAGCAGTTGCCCCTACGTCAGTATATTTTTTACCTTTTTCAATAGTTACTGTAGGCTCACCTTTTAGTGTAATAACAGGTGGTGTATTGTCAATAGGTGTTCCCTTTGGCACTACTTTAATAACTCTTTTTTTGGTAACCTCATTCCCTGCCTCATCTGTTGCAGTATAGGTAATAGTGTAAGTTCCTACCTTTGAAGTATCTACACTATCACTTGTTGTAACTTCAACAACACCATCAACATCATCTTTGGCAGTTGCCCCTGCGTCAGTATATTTTGTACCTTGTTCAATAGTTACTGTAGGTTTACCTTTTAGTGTAATAACAGGTGGTGTTGTGTCATCTGAACCACCTCCTGAACTGCCACCTGAACCGACCAACAGTAACATTCCTGTAACTAAAACTACAAATAATTTTATAAATTCAAACATTTGATTCCCTTTTTTCTATATGTTTTATAATTAGATAAGCTACAAAAGTAGCAACAAAAATTGCTCCCATATCACCATTACTATATGTACCATTTTTCAAATACTCCTCAATCACCTTAGGCAAAAACAGAGTATCGTTAGCCCAAAAAGACGACTGTCCCAACTCAAAAATACTATTTACAAACATCCAAAAGAATAGAGCAAACCACTTATGCTTTCTATCTAAAGCTAACCAAGTCAAAAGTACAAATGAGAGCTGATGTACAAAACTAGGTAGCCAATTAAAAAAAGAGTCAGAGAACCACTCTTTATGCCAAGATGTCACACCCAAATAGTAAGAGCCTAGAACAGGTTGACGAAAAAGTAAATAATAGAAAAAACCAACAAACAGTAAACTCATGCTAAAAAGAAAGAGTCTATTTTTAAAAATCATTATTTACCTCCGTTCTATTTAAAAATTTATCTCTTCATTGCTTCTCCTCCTATAATATAGAGTTTTGTAATGAAAAATTTTAATATTTTTAATTACTCAATAATATATACGAACAAGAAAAGAGAAATTCCCCAAAAAGATTATTTTTTTTGCTCATTTTTTTTGTATTTGCTAACCAATAACTTATTAAAAATTTATATGCTATACTAAACAAAATAACAAAAATCCCGACAAATTAGCTATTTATTAAGAAAAATACGAATAAATAACTAAAATTCCAATTTTAGGATTAAATCCAAAAAAATTGTAAATAATTTGTAGTGTAATCTGAATTTTGCTTAAAAATTTGATGGGTGGAGAACCCATCATACTTTTTTTCTCGGAGAAAGAAGAAAAGTGAAAATTACGTTTTGTTTTTTGTTTCTTATTTTTTTTATGTGTCCCTTTTTTTGTGCCTCCTTGTATTAAAATTTATATCTAGTAAAGAGTTTAAATCCATTAATAACATCTGATGTAGATTCAGTTCCATAATAACTTTCGACATCTTCCCAACTAATATATTGAAATTCATATCCTATTCCAACTTCTAACGCAGTAGTTACATCTAATGAGAGTCCTAAATCTAATTTTACACCTAAAGCAGTTCTATCAATACCATCAACATTATTATTATAATATCTCAATGCTCCACCAATTTCAGGTGTCACTTTCATACTTCCTGCATCAAAAGAAGTATTGTTTAATCGTAAAATGTAGCCTAAACCAAAACTTTTAAGATCATTACCACCACCACTATCCATTGTATTATAGTTAAACTCTACTCTAGAATTATCAGACAATATATAACCTAATCCTAAAGAGATTTCACTCATATCAAAATTTTCAGTAAATTCTCCTCCATTTGAAAAATCATAAGTCTCCTTTCCACTACCATTAGAGTATTTTAAACTACCATAAAAACTTTTAGTAGTCTCATCAGCATTTGCATAGTTTAGCAATAAAGTAATTACTGCTATTGAACTCATAATCTTTGTCATAACATTCCTTAATTTAAATAAAATCCAGCAACAAAAAATACTAATATTTTTAATCACTCAACAATATATACGAACAAGAAATGAGAAATTCCCCCAAAAGATAAAAAAAATATATTATTTTTTAAATAAGTAGACTCGACGAGTTTATAAGATTATTAATTTTAGTAGAAGGATAAGGGTTATAAAAGTGAGTTTTGCAAGATATCTAAGATTAAAAAATAGTGACTTTAGTTTTGTAAATAACCTAAAGCCTTGGTAAAAAGAGACGACTACTCTCTACCAAATATATCACACTGACCTGTAATCTTACAAAGAGGACAGAAGTTAACTAAACCTGCAATAAGAGGAATAGCACCTAGATAGAACCATTGAATACCTAAGGGAATGTTTGTCTTCTAAATAAGTTTTCTATAATATAAAAAAATATATAATAACACGGAATTATTAATTAAGCACTGTCCTGAAATAAAAGAAAAAGACTTAATTAACTATTTGTAAGTTCTTTAACATCTTAATGTATGTGGTTCTGATTAGATATAAAAGCTGTAATCAGATAAAACATTAACAGCATAAAACCCTTGTCTGAAAAGTTAAGGTTGCAAGTTGAGGCAAAAGTTCCTTGGCTTGTAGACAGAATCAGTCATAATTTGTCTTCGTTAATTAAGTTAAGAGAGGTTGCTTAGTTCTGCTAAGTATTACTCCTTTTATCTCGTATTCATGACAAATGAAGCCTCTCCCATAATCTTTGATTTGGGAGAGTGAGGTTCACCATTCATAATGTTTCCTTTATTTTTTTGTGACAATTTAACATAAGAGTACTTAAGTTAACAAATCACCCTAGAACCAATAAAAAATGACTAAAAAGGAAAATAGATTTTATCTACTAGCTCCTCATACTCACTCTGAGCATCACTATCTATAGTAATGCCACCTCCACTTTTATAAAATAGCTTCTCCTCTCTCTTTTCAATAAATCGTATCATAACAGCAGAGTAGAAATTCTCTCCATCAAAAATACCAAATATACCTGTATAGAACCCTCGTTTATAGTTCTCTATACTATCAATAATATCTACAGTACTTCTTTTTGGTGTACCCGTAATTGACCCAGCAGGGAGTATGGTTTTTAAAATAGAGCTTATATTCTCTCTCCAATTAGTAGGAAGTTTTGCAGAGATTTTTGAGCTAACTTGAAGTAGCTCCTTATCTCCTGCTTTTATCTTCTCTACATAGCGAAATTTCTCTACCTTTACATTGGTAGCTACCATTCCAAGGTCGTTACGCATTAAATCAACTATCATAACATGCTCTGCCATCTCTTTTTTATTAGCTAAGATTTTCTCTTTAGCATTTGGTACTGAAGCCTCAATAGTTCCTTTCATTGGGTAGGTAGAGATGGTATCTCCCTCTATCTCTATAAACTTTTCAGGGGAGAAGCAGATAAATTTATCTTTAAAATAGAGTTTATATTTGGCTCTAGCGTAGGTAAAAATCTCTTTTAGAGAGAGGTTTGAGGATATGGGAGTTTCAAATGTAAGATTAAGAAGATAGGTATTGCCAGAGCGTATCTGCTCTTGTACCTTTTCTAAAGCCTCTTTATATTGTAAAAAGGGTATAGGATTTTTTTTTAAGAAGTAATCTTTTTTTAGTGGCTCTTGTGGGTAGTTTCTCTGATTGCCAATTTTAAAAAATATATCTCTATCAAGAGATGAGAGAGGTTGAACAAACTGCTCTTTGAGGTCATAGGAGAGAACAAATAAAAAAGGCTCTCCTCTTTTAGCTAGTCTGTCCATACTCTCCATTAGATATCCAACAAAATAGCTTTTAAGATAGCCATACGAACATAGACACCATTGTTTACTTGTGTTAGCACTTTACAGCGTTTATCTTTTAGCATCTCATCACTAATGTCTATGTTTCGCATAACAGGACCTGGGTGAAGTAGTAAAATATCTCTGTCACCTAAACGCTCATTTGTAATGCAATACTCCTTAGCATACTCATCATAATCTTCAAAAATAGGTGCTTTGTGTCGCTCTAGTTGTGCTCTTAGACTCATAATAATGTCTACTTTATCTATAACTTCATCTAAGCTCTCATATTTTGGTAGGTCATTGTCAGGCATAAATGGTTTTGGGGCAACAAGTGCTACGTTCATTCCTAATCTGTCAAAGAGACGAATTCCTGAACTAGCAACCCTAGAGCTTACAATGTCCCCCACAATAGCAATGGTTTTTCCCTTTAACTCTTGTGGTGTTTTGCAAGAGAAGTGTTCCATCATAGTAAAACAGTCTAAAAGAGCTTGGGTAGGGTGGGCGTAGTTTCCTGCCCCTGCATTAATAATAGGAGTTAACTCCTTTTTAGCTAACTTTTTAGGTGTATTGTTAAACTCATGACGAATAATCACCCCATCTGGTTTCATCGCTGCTAAGTTCTCAAAGGTATCTTCAAGGCTTTCACCTTTGTTTGTAGAGCTTTTCGATGGGTCAAGGTGTACCACAGAAGCTCCTAGACGTTTAGCTGCCACTTCAAAAGAGCTACGAGTTCGTGTTGAGCTCTCAAAAAAGAGGGTAATGAGTAGTTTATCTTCTAAAAGTTTAGATGGCATCTGTTTTTTAAATGAAGATGCATCGTCCATAATCTTTTGCAGTTGTGCATCATTGAAGTCACTTGTATCGAGTAGGTGTTGCATAGTACCTCTTTAAAAGAATTTTAGTATTATAGCTAATGGAGGGTAAAATTTTATACTATAAAATCTCTTCATAAAATCTTCATAAAACTATATTAGAGTTATCTTTTAAATAAAGGATAACTTTAATGAACCGTTATAAATTTTTATGGTACTTTTTTGTCTTTTTTCTATTTGTCTCTTTTGCTTCAAGGCTCTCTTTGCTATTCTACTCTTTTAGTGAGATAGATATGGGTTTGTGGGAGTTAGCAAAGCTCTTTGGATTGGGTCTTTTTTATGATACTGTTGCCTATTTTTACGCCATAATCCCTTTTGTTCTCTACCTTTTTGTTGTGCCTACTCCTCTTTTTAACTCTAAAGTTCATAAAGCTGTTCTATTGTCTCTTTTTTTTGTAGCACTTTATAGTGTGGTCTTTAACGCCTTTTCAGAGTGGTTTTTTTGGAATGAGTTTGGTAAACGGTTTAACTTTATTGCTGTAGATTATCTGGTCTATACCCATGAGGTCATTCACAATATTCAAGAGTCCTACCCTATGCCTCTGCTGATAGGCATTATATTTCTACTCACTCTAATTCCATTCTATTTTATGGCTAAGAGAAGCAACTTTTTTAGAAACTCTTTTCAAGACAAAAGCACCTATAAAAGTAGAGCCAAAGTAACCGTAGTGCTACTTTTAGTGCCTGTTCTCTTTTTTAATATATTAAACAAGCAGACGCTAACGACAATGGTCTCTAACAACCGATACAACCAAGAGTTATCTAAAAATGGCTTCTACTCACTCTTCTCTGCCTTTAGAAACAATGAGCTAGACTACTATGAGTTCTATAAAACTCAAGATGACAAAAAGGTACTAAGCCACTACCGAGAGCTTGTATCTACTCCAAATAGCCACTTTGTAAGTGAAGATTTAAATAACTCTCTAAGAGAAGTTGTAGCCAAAGGCAAAGAGATAAGACCCAATGTAATGTTGATAATGATAGAGAGTCTAAGTGCCTCCTATATGAACCTATATGGCAATGACCAAAACCTTACACCACATATAGATGCTTTAGCTAAAAAGTCTCTCTTTTTCTCTAACTTCTTTGCTACAGGTACACGAACCGTTAGGGGAATGGAGGCTGTAACTATGTCTGTACCTCCAACAGCTGGGCGAAGCATTGTAAAACGCCCCAACAACCACAATATGTTTGGTATGGGTTGGGTCTTTAAAGCCAAAGGCTATGAGAACAAGTTTATCTACGCTGGGCATGGATATTTTGACAATATGAATGAGTACTTCTCAAACAATGGATTTCAAGTTGTCGATAGAGTCTCTTTTGCCAAAGATGAGATACACTTTTCCAATGTTTGGGGTGTCTGCGATGAAGATTTATTTGACAAAAGCATTAAAGAGGCAGACCTATCGTATGCTAAAAAGAGAAGTTTTTTCTCTTTTATTATGACCACATCAAACCATAGACCCTACACCTATCCTGAAGGAAAGATAGATATTCCAAGCCATACAGGGCGAGAGGGTGGAGTAAAATACACCGACTATGCTGTAAATGAGTTTCTTAAAAAAGCCTCTAAAAAGCCTTGGTTTGACAATACCATATTTATCTTTGTTGCCGACCACAATGGAGGGAGTGCAGGAAAGAGTGAACTTCCACTCTATCGCTATAAAATTCCTTTGATACTCTATGCTCCAAAGCTCATAAAAGCACAAGAGGTTAAAAAGCTCTCCTCTCAAATCGACCTAGCTCCAACACTCTTTTCTTTAATGAATTGGAGTTACAAGAGTAAGTTTTATGGAAAAGATATCTTAAGCAGTGACTTTACACCAAGAGCATTGATAGGAAACTACCAAAAATTAGGCTTGTATCAAAACAACAGGCTTACTATCTTATTCCCTAATGCTACGGTAAAGAGTTTTGAGGTAGAGGAGCTAAAGCTAAAAAGTAACAGATACAAAGAGGTAAAAAGTGAACAAAAGGAGATAGATGATACTATAGGCTATTATCAGAGTGCTAGTTATTTTTATATGCACCATTTAGATAGGAAGTGATTAGATAGGAAGTGAAATGTATAGAGAGCTACTAACTCTACCCCTTATTCTCTCATTTTTATCTGCTAACAATATGGGAGAGTACGGTTGGGACATTCCTAACAGTTCGGTTAATGTTGGTGGGTACTTGGACATGACCTATGACGACAAAAGAGAAGAGAAGTTTCTTTTTGATGATATTGCTATGCTTTTTTCAAGTGAACATGAGCGTTTTAATATTTTAGGAGAGGTAGAGCTTTCGCATATCTCATTTAATGGGAAGAGCAATATGACACTAAAAGGTGAGTATATTTACCATACTAAGTCGCCTCTAAATCGTTTTGTCTACTCCTTTTCGGTGCTTTTTTAATGAGATATATTGTAGTAGCACTACTATTTTGTCAACTACTCTTTGCAAGAGAGTTAGTTGTAGTTGGCAATAGCAATTTTCCTAAACAGAGTCTTAGTCTGCAAGAGATTCAGTCTATCTTTTTGAGTAAAAAGTGTTTTATAGATGGTAAGAGGGTGTTAGTGATGAACTTTGAGGTAAATAGCTCTCTTCGTAGATGTTTTGAGAAGCATATTTTAAAAAAGAGCCAAGCCTCTTTGGAGAGGTATTGGAGAAAAGCCTACTACAAAGGAAAACGCCCACCAAAGATTGTTACATCTAAAGAGATGCTCTTTTTATATCTGCAAACGGTTCAGCCCTCAATTGGATATGTGGATGCAAATGCTACCTCTAATAGAGAGGTTAAGGTGCTTTATAGGGTTGGGTGTGATTAGTTTTTACCATCAAGCTTATCAAGTAGGGCCAATCCTCTAGCTTTATCTCCTTTTGAAGCCATGAGTTTAAAGCGTGTTTGAGCGTCAAATTGTGTCAAAGCAATGGTTGCAAACTCATCAAAAAGCTTATTTAATGAGATATTTTTACTCTTAGCGTAGCTTTTAAGACGCTCATATTTGCTATCTGTAATTCGTAGGGTTAGTGTACTCATCTTTTATACCTCTCTAAAAACTCTTTTGGGGTTAGAGCTTCAATATCAAAATGAAGCTCTCCAAAGGCTATATCTTTAACATTATCAGTAATAATAACTCTGCTGTTACTAGCTACTGCTAATTCAATTAAAAAGTCATCGCCCACATCATCAAGATTTGGTCGCCATAGATAAAATATCTCATTCCATTGACAAGTAGATAGAAATGCTTGAAACAACTCCTCTTGCTCCTCTTGGGTTAAGGCACAGAGTGTTTGTATCTTTCCTCGTTTCATTACAGCTTCATATTCAAGAAATAGTGTCGTACTTATTTGAGGTACTAATTTTTCTTGTAGAGCAAGTCGTATAATCTCTCAACTAACACCATCTTTGCTTATGAGTGCTGAAATCCAAATATTTGTATCTATGACTACATTCATAAAATATGATAGCATATATGATGTTAAAATAAAATTATATGATATAATACATTAAGATGAAAACCCTATGGAAAAAACTATCAGACACCTACAAGATTTCAATCTCAATGCTTCTGCTTATTGTTCTTATTCAACTTAGCACACTCATCTACATTTGGAAATTTGAGTCAAAAGTGCTTTTGGACAAGGAGCGTAAGAACCTCTCTTATGCACTACATCAAGAGGCTAAAGATTTGGAAAAGCACCTCAATAGCCTAAAAAAAGAGCTAAAATTTTTAAGTAGCCTAGAGCTTATGGACGATGTTTTGGTTAGTGATGTGGACAAAAGAGTGACCATTTTGCTAGAGAAAAAAGCAAAAGATTTAGCAGAGGGGATTGTTCTTGTTGCTACCAATACCAAAAGGGTTGTCGCCTCCTCGACGCAGGAGTATCGTGTAGCTGATTTTTTAAAGATAGAGGTAGCACTCTTTGCCTCATTTGATAGAAAAAAGAAGATAGGAGAGCTACAGCTACTCTACCCCCTCAAAAACCTTGCAGACTTAACGATGCACAACCCTCACTACCATCTTTGGCTCTCCTCTTTTCCTAAAGAGGAGTATGCTAACAGAGAGATTGTGGTCTCTCAAAAAGTAGATATTTTAGGCAAAGAGGAGAGGCTCTTTTTGTCTTATGAAAAAGAGTATGCACTCAAAAGTTTAAAAGAGATAGAGAAAATTCTCTTTGTTATCTTTATGATTTCTCTTTTTCTACTGCTCTTTGTGGTCTGGACGCTCTCTAAACGGCAGGTAAAAATCTTGGAGCATACCAAAGAGGTTTTAGCCCTAAAACGAACCTTTCTCTCGACCATGTCGCATGAGCTTAGAACCCCTTTAGGCTCTATCTTAAACCTTACACAGCACCTTATGGTGAGTCCAAACATTAAAGATGATGAGATAGAGATGTTAGGTCGCATTGAGAACGCCTCAGAACACCTTTTGGGCATGATAAACAATCTACTTCAACTCTCTAAACTAGAATCAAACGCTATGGTGATAAAACAAGAGAAGATAAACCTTGTCGAAACCATAGAGGAGATGTTAGAGCTGGTAGAGCCATTGATAGAGGAGAAGAGTCTGGTTTTAAAAAGAGAGTTTAGCGTAAAGAACGCAGATATTAGGAGCAATGTAAACCTCTTTAAGCAGGTGGTGATGAATCTGTTGTCCAATGCCATAAAGTTTACAAACAGAGGGAGCATAGAGGTTTTGCTAGTAGAGTTCGATAAAGAGTATAGATTGAGTGTTAAAGATACAGGCGTAGGAATAGAACAAAAGAGACAAAAAGAGCTTTTCTCGGAGTTCTATCAAGCTCACATAGGAGAGAGTGAGATAAAACATAGCACAGGGTTAGGTTTAGCACTTAGTCAAAAGGTGGCGAAGTTGATAGGGGGGAATATAGAGATTTTTAGTGAGGGTAGAGGAAAAGGGGTAACGGCTACATTTAGTTTTATCTCACTCTAACTCTAAACCCAACACCTCTAACCGTCTCAATCAAAGAGGAGGCAGAGCCTAGCTTTTTACGCAGGTTTTTAATGTGGACATCAACGAGGTTACTACTCTTTAGGCTGTCAAACTCAGGGTTGAGATGTTCGTTGAGTTGATAGCGAGTGAGTACAACTTTTTGGTTTAGCAGAAGAAGCTCTAAAAGAGAAAACTCCTTTTTGGTGAGGGTTATGCTCTTGCCATCTACTGTTACTTGGTGAGTTGCTAGATTGACTTTGAGATTTTCTAGCTCTATAATGGTCTGTTTACAAGAGCTTTCACGCCGAAGCAAGGCTCTTATTCTTGCCAAAAGCTCAATATTTGAGAATGGTTTAGCTAAGTAGTCATCTGCTCCAATATCAAGAGCCTCAACTCTCTCTTCTATCTCCTGCTTTGAGGAGAGAACCAACACAGGCGTAGTTAGGTACTCTTTACGACATTTGGCTAGAAAATCTATGCCTGAACCATCGGGTAGAATCCAATCTAATATAATAAGGTCATAGTTAATCTGCTCTAATGCTTTAGTGGCTTTTTTTAGGTCATCTACTATGTCACAGGTAAAGTTAGCCTCTTTTAAGAGTTTTTCTAAACCGTAAAGGAGTTCTTGGTTATCGTCTACTACTAGAATATGCATAAAAAATTGTAACTTAAAGATTCTTAATCTATTTATGATAACAATTATCACTTTTATTATTTTTTAAGAAAAAAAAGAGTAAGATACAAAATCAAAACGATAATTGTTATCAGTTTAAAATATAAAAATTGGGATAAAAATAGTGAAAAGATTAAGTCTAATGCTATGTAGCATTTTAAGTGTAGAGGCAGAGAGTTTAAGTAGTGCTTTAGAGCAGACAAAGGTAGATGGGTATGTTAGAGCAACATATCAGGTGCATGATGTAGAAGATGATAGAACCTATAGAGATGATGCTTCAGGAGGTAAACTTCATCTTGAGACAGGTGCTTTTTATGGAGTGAGTCTTGGGGCTAGTCTCTACTCTTCTAATGCTCTTTTTAATTATGATAACAGAGGATTAGTTCCCTTAAGAGGTGAGAGTCATAAATCTTATACTATCTTAGGTGAAGCCTATATGAAGTTAGATTTTGGAAAGAGTAGGCTAAAAGTTGGTCGTCAAGAGATAGATACTCCATTTGCACAGGTAGATGATATTGGAATGATTCCAAACACCTTTGAGGCTGTTATTTTTGAAAATAGAGACATAGCTGATACAACCCTTTTTTTAGGGCAAATTCAAAAAATGGCAGGAGTTGATGCTGAAGTGGTTGATGATTTTACCAATCTAAATGGTTCTAACCACATGCAGGTGTTGGGTGTGAGTTATGGGGGCATTAAAGATTTATCTCTTGGGGCTTGGTACTACAACTTAAAAGATGCCCAGATAGATAGTATTGCTTATGTGGAAGCCAATTATGAAAAAGAGTTAGGGGCTATGACTTATGGAGTAGGGTTACAGTATGCTGGAGAGACGTATCTGAATGATGAGGATGCAAATATCTATAGTGGAACTCTAAGTGCTACAGCAAACGATATAGGTTTAACTCTTGCTACAGCCTACTCAAAAGCAAAAGACAATAGTGCAAGTTCAGGTTTTGGTGGTGGACCATTTTTCTCTAACTCAGAATACCTTATTTTAGACAATGCAGGAAAAGATGGAACAGCACTCTTATATAGTGCAGAGTATGATGCCTCTAAAGTTGGTATTGATGGGTTAAGTGTTGGGTTAGAGTATATTACTTTAACTAATGAAGCGAAACAAGAGGCGACTGAGGCTGATTTGGTTTTGAGTTATGAAGTGAGTGATGCTTTTGAGATTCATGCTATTGCTTCAAACCTAAAGGGTCACAGTGTAGGTGAAGATGATGCAAAACATCTAAGAGCTTTTGCTAATTATAATTTTTAACTGTTATGATTATGTAAAATTATCTAAAGGGAGAAAATATGAAACTTTCAGAATTAAACAAAGGTGACAGAGCAATTATTAAGAAGATAGATAGTAGTGAAGATTTAAAGAGACGACTAGCTTCATTTGGTGTGGTAAGAGGAAGCGAGTTGAGTGTAGAGGCTTGTTCAATAGGTAAACAGACCATGGAGATAATGGTTGATGACACATTTATTGGACTTCGAGCAGAAGAGGCAGAAGAGATAGAGGTGGAAAAAATATAATGGATACAATTAAAATTGTCTTAGCAGGGCAACCCAATGTTGGGAAATCTATGCTTATTAATGCTATGAGTGGCTCAAATGGGCTAAAGGTAGGGAACTTTTCAGGGGTAACAGTAGAGAAGACTGAACTCTGTTTTGAACACCACTGTCACATGTTTGAGATGGTTGATTTGCCAGGTACTTACTCTATTCGTGGTTTTTCACAAGAGGAGAAGGTAGCACATGACTATTTGGTTAATGAGGATTATGATGTTATTATTAATGTCTTAGACTCTACACACTTAAAGCGAAACTTACTACTTACATTAGAGCTTTTAAAGCTAAACAAAAAGATGGTAGTTGCCCTAAATATGGCTGATGAGGCTAAAAAAGAGGGGATTGAGATAGATGTTAAACAGATAGAGAAGATTATAGGTGTGCCTGTGGTTCTAGTATCTGCTAATACCAAAGAGGGGGTAGAAGAGTTACTTGAAAAGGTACATGAGGTAGCTGACAGTCATGAAAGAATTAAGTCAAATATTCTCTATAGTGATGCTATGGAGGAGGAGATTTTAGCTATAGAGAGCTTTTTAGACCAAAAGGGGTTTGCTCTGCGAGACTTATCAAACAGAGAGATAGCTATAAGGCTTCTTTTTGAAGATAAAGACATCTATAAAGAGTTGCATGATGAACCTATTATGATGGAGTTACAACCTATTATTTTAAAAGCTTTGCAACATCTATATACTCATCATGATACTAAAAATGTTCAAGAGATAAAAGCCAATGAGTACCATGCAATCGCTCGTGGAATTCACCTTGAAACTGTAAAGTGTCAAAGAGACAGAGGTAAAAAGAGCTTAACAAAACAGATAGATGAGGTGTTGATTAACAGATATTTAGGAATTCCTATTTTCCTCTTTTTGATGTGGGGACTCTTTCAACTCACCTTTACCCTTGGTGCAATACCAATGGATTTAATAGATGGAGCTATTGGTACTTTTGGTGATTGGGTAGGCTCAAATATTAGCAATGAGTTTATGCGAAATGTTATTGTTGATGGAATTATTGCAGGGGTTGGGGCTGTGTTGCTTTTTTTACCAAATATTATTATCTTATATATAGGAATAGCTCTTTTGGAGACGACAGGTTATATGAGCCGTGTTGCCTTTTTGTTAGATGGGTTTTTCCATAAGTTTGGATTGCATGGTAAGAGTTTTATCCCTCTTGTAACAGGTTTTGGCTGTTCTGTTCCTGCATATATGGCTGCACGAACACTTAAGAGTGAGAAAGATAGACTTATTACGCTATTTATTATAGGGTTTATGTCTTGTGGGGCTAGGCTTCCTATCTATGTACTCTTTACAGGGGCATTTTTTGGGGCAGACAAAGCTGGTAATATTTTGTTTCTTATCTATATTTCAGGGGCAATGCTTGGTCTAGTAATGGCAAAGATTTTAAGAGTAGTTGTATTTAAGGGAGAAGATGAACCATTTGTAATGGAGATGCCAAAGTATCGTTTTCCATCATTTACACTTATTTGGCATACAGTTTACAATAATGCTAAAAGTTATGTTAAAAAAGCAGGTACATTTATTTTAGGTGCTTCGGTGCTTATATGGGTACTTGCAACCTATCCAAATCAGCCTATTTTAGAGCAAGAGTATCAAGCAAAGATAGAGCAGAGTAGTAAAGAGGAGGCAAAAAAATTAGAGAATCAACTCAAAATGAAAAAATTAGAAATGAGTTACTTAGGTCAGATAGGAAAAGCTAGTGAACCATTTTTTGAACCTCTTGGATTTGACTGGAAGATGACTGTTGCATTAGAGACAGGACTAGCTGCTAAAGAAGTAGTAGTCTCAACTCTTGGGGTACTCTATGCTATTGGTGATGAGGTAGATGAGAATAGCAATGCTTTAGCACGAGAGTTAAAGAAAAATATCTCTTTTGCTTCAGCAATATCATTTATTGTTTTTGTTATGATTTATCTACCATGTTTGGCAGCCTCAATGGTCTTTGCTAAAGAGGCAGGAGGCTATAAGTATCTAGCTTACTTATTTGTATTTACTACGGTTACAGCTTGGGTATTTAGTTTTATTACATATAGGATTTTGGTATGATGAAATTTCTAAAAGAGATTTATGGAGTAGGAATTATTTTCTTCTATTATGTTAAATGGCCCATATTAATTGGGCTTCCTATTCTCTACTTTGGACTTGACTATGATTCCAATTTAGTTATGAATATCTTGTGGTGGTATTGTTTTATTTTAGCACTTAAAGATTTTATCTATTTGGTTATTTTGAAGAAGAAATATTGAACATTTTTTAATATGTTTTTAATTAATAATTTATATTATGCTATACTAGCATTAAAAAAAGAGAGTATATCATATTTAATCAAGCCAATAATTTTACTTTATTATATGTTGAAGATGACAAGCTTACTCAAAAGATAGTCCAGAGTGTCTTAGATGGGTACTTTAAAGAGGTATATGTTGCAAACAATGGTAAAGAGGGTCTTACTCTTTATCAAAAAAAATCTCCAGATATTGTTTTAGCTGATATATCTATGCCTAAGATGGATGGGCTAGAGATGTGTAAAAAGATTAGAGAGATAAATCCAAATCAAAGGGTTGTACTCTTTACTAGTTACAATGAGGTAGAGTATCTATCTAAAGCTATTAATATGAAGATAGATAAATATATTATGAAGCCGTTAAACACAAAGCAGATGTTTGGGGTTTTAGATGAGATTGTAATTGAGTTAAAAAAAGAGAGAGAGAGTGAAGCCTATAAAAAGGACTTAGAGTTTGCTTCAAACCATGACCTCCTAACAGGTTTAGCAAATCGTAAACTATTTTTTAGTCGTTTAGAGCAGATGGTCAATGACTCTTTACGTGAGAAAAAGACTATAGCAATTCTCTCTATGGATTTAAACCGTTTTAAACCTATCAATGATACTTATGGTCATGATGCTGGAGATATTATATTAAAAAAAGTAGCTCAATATCTAAAAAAATCACTTAGAAAGTCAGATATTATCTCTAGGTTTGGAGGAGATGAGTTTGTTATGGCAGTAGGCTTTCTAAAAAACCATAACCATATTTTAAAATTTTTAAAACGCTTAGAGAGAAACTTTTTAGAACCTGTTATATATAGAGATGATGATGGCATAAAACATAAGCTAGATATCTCTTTTAGTATGGGAATTACCTTTTGTAATAATTGTACAAATAGCTCATTTGACACTCTTTTACGAGAAGCAGATAAGGCAATGTATAGAGCTAAAGAGCTAAGGATACCATATACCTTTTTTGACCCAAGTGAGGAGTCTAAGTTTAAGGTTAGAGCTAGAAAATCAGAAGAGATAAAAGATGCTATTATAAGAGGGGAGTTCCTTCTTTTTTATCAACCAATTATTGATATTAAAACTCAAAAAGTAGTATCTTTTGAGTCACTTTTACGTTGGCATCACCCTAAAAAAGGGCTTTTAACTCCAGATAAATTTTTAACATATATTTGGGACAATTTAGAGACAAGAAGTTATCTTAGTGAGTGGGTCATAGAGTCTGTTTTCTCTCAATATGAGAGATGGCTTGAGAGTGGAAGAGCTGTAAAGTTAAGTATTAATATGAGTTCTGTAGAGTTTCATTCAGAGCGATTTTTATCTATTGTTAAACAGTTACTTAAAGAGTATCCTAAAGTTTTAACTTCAGATATTATATTTGAGATAGATGAAGCAACAGCTATAAAAGATACGAATGTAAAAAAGAGTACTATAAAAGAGCTAAAAGAGATGGGCTTTAAAATTGCCTTAGATGATTTTGGAACTGGTCAATCTACTCTTAACCATCTTCAAACCTTTAATATAGACACAATTAAGATAGATAAAAGCTTTGTAATAGATATGCTTAAAGATAAAGAGAGTCATACTATGGTTGATGCTTCTATTAAACTGGCAAAGGTATTTAACTATAAAGTTGTTGCTATTGGGGTAGAGCATAAGAAGCAATTACCCGATTTACAAAAACTTGGTTGTGACCAAGCTCAAGGGTATGGCATAGCTCGACCAATGCCAAGCAATGAGGTTTTAGCTTTTATTAGGTAGGGTGCTATTGCTATCGCACCATACAAGTAAAATATTAAATTATACAAATGTACAGTTCCCTCCACAATATTATAGTATAATAAGATATAAAAACTAAAAAAAGGAATAAGTAATGCGATATATCTACATATTTGTCTTTTCATTTTCAATTTTAAGTGCAGGGGGAGGGATTTTAGATATTGACTGGTCTAGTGTAGCCCCTAAAAGCATTCAGCAGAAGCCTTCTGCACCCTATCCAAAAGTCTTAACAGAGGGGATTAAAGATGTTCATCTGCCCGTATATCTAAGCAGACAATTTGCTTATGATAAAAATATGAGCGTAGTAGCAGATAAAGATTTCTATACAATTACTATTGATTTAGATGAAGCTGTGGTTACATTTAGTGGTGATAGAACATATCAAGAGAGTGTTTCACCTAAAAACCCAGAGTTTCAGAAGATTGCAAAAGCAACACCTCCTGTAGAGTATAACTCTGCTGAGGGGATTATGAGTGCAATGTTTAATCGTCATGGAGCTAACTATAGTATTAATATAGAGTGTGAAGACCCAAAAAAAGATAAACGGTGTCAGAAGATAGATTTTATCTCATCTTTATATCACTCATTGACTATAGTAGGGGGTAGACCATGAGATATATACTCTTAGTAGGGTTTATTCTATTTTTTACATCTTGTAGTCAAAAAAGAGTAGAGAAGTTAAGAGGTTTCTCTTATACCCCTGCTGGAAAGTTAGTTCCTGCAAAAAGTGGAAAGGGTAGAGTAGGTGATACCTATATCTATGCACCTGGTATTCGTTTTCCTATTGAGGAAGCTCCTGCTTATATAAATTCTCAGGTTTATGGTATTGGTGGCTACTTAGGAGAGAAAGGTTCTCTTTGTGACAAGAGAAACTATCAGTATCCATGGCACGATAACTACTGTGAAAAGCGTGGTTGGAAAATGCCTCTTTGTAGTGGAGGAAAAGGACATCAAGGAGATGATATTCGTACTGCAACTTGCGAAAAGAAGAAGTATCATGCTGTAGCTGTTGAAGATGGAAGGATTGTTTCCATTGGAAAGTATACAGTAAGTCTACGTGGAAAATCTGGACGAACCTATAGATATTTGCACTTAGACCCTAAGACACTACAGGTAAGAAGAGGACAAAAGGTAAGAAGAGGGCAGAGAATAGGTCTAGTCTCTAACTATATGGGTAAAACACCAACATCAATTCATCTTCATTTTGATATGAAGCAAACTATTAAAATTGGTAACAAATCAAAAGTGATGTTTGTTCCTCCTTATACATCTTTAGTAGATGCTTATAAACGACTACTTAGAGGGAATCCTTAATCGAAAATATTCTTTATATGTTACTTATTTCCACACCAATAACAACATACTTTAACTCTTAAATTATGTTGTTCCCTGTTTCTTCGGTTTCTAAAAAATTAATTGTGTAGATATTCAACAACTAAGAGAAAATCACTCCTAATAATATTAGTATTAATTTAAGATTATTATCTATAATCGTATAATGATTTCAACTTTAAATTAATTAAGGAGTCTCCATTGAATATTCATGAATATCAAGCGAAACAGATTTTCGCTCAATATGGTGTACCAACACCTAGAGGTATCATAGCAAACACACCAGACGAAGCCGTTGCTAACGCAAAAGAGCTTGGTGGAAACATTTGGGTTGTAAAAGCTCAAATTCACGCAGGTGGTAGAGGACTTGGTGGTGGTGTAAAACTAGCTAAGTCTCTTGAAGAGGTAAAACAACTTGCAGATGAGATTTTGGGAATGACTTTGGTTACTCACCAAACAGGACCAGAGGGAAAATTGGTTCAAAAAGTATATATTGAAGAGGGTGCTGATATTCAAGATGAGCTTTACCTTTCAGTAGTACTTGATAGAGCTGCTGAGATGCCAATTATTATGGCTTCAACTGAAGGTGGAATGGACATTGAGACTGTAGCAGCAGAGACACCTGAAAAAATCATCAAAGTAGCTGTTGACCCTGCATTTGGTTTTCAAGGTTACCACGGTAGAGAGCTAGTATTTGGTCTCGGAATTACTGATAAAGCAGAGCAGAAGAAGATGATTCAATTTGCATCTAAGCTCTATAATCTTTACATGGATAAAGATGCAGAGATGATTGAGATTAACCCTCTTATCAAAACTGGTTCTGGAGATTTTTTAGCGTTAGATGGTAAAATGGGCTTTGATGATTCTGCTCTAGGAAGACACCCAGATATTGAGGCTATGAGAGATATTTCAGAGGAGGACCCAGATGAGAGAGAGGCTTCTCAATATGGTCTTAGTTACATCGCTCTTGATGGAGAGATTGGTTGTATGGTAAATGGTGCTGGTCTTGCGATGGGTACTATGGATACTATTAACTACATGGGTGGAACACCTGCAAACTTCCTTGATGTTGGTGGTACAGCTAGTGCAGAGACTGTTGCAAAAGGGTTTGAGATTATTCTTAAAAATCCAAATGTTAAGGCTATCTTTGTAAATATCTTTGGTGGAATTGTACGTTGTGACAGAATTGCAAATGGTATTTTGGAGGCTACTAAGATGGTAGATGTAAATGTACCAGTAGTTGTAAGACTCGATGGAACAAATGCTCCAGAGGCAGCAGAGATTCTTAAAAATGCAAATATTGACAATGTTATTGCAGCAACTGACCTTGGTGATGGTGCAGCAAAAGCAGTAGCAGCAGCAAAAGGAGAGAAATAATGAGTATTTTAGTTAACAAAGATACAAAAGTAATTGTTCAAGGTTTCACAGGTGGTGAGGGGACTTTCCACTCTGAGCAGTGTATGGCGTATGGAACAAATATTGTAGGTGGTGTAACCCCTGGTAAAGGTGGTCAAACACACTTAGGTAAACCTGTATTTAACACAGTTAAAGAGGCAGTTAAAGCAACGGGTGCTACTGTATCTATGGTTTTCGTTCCACCTGCATTTGTTGGTGACGCTGTAATGGAAGCTGCTACTGCTGGAATTGAGTTAGCTGTTATTATTACAGAGGGAGCTCCAGTAAAAGATATGCAAGCTGCTAAAGCGTGTGCTACTAAAAATGGTATGATGACTATTGGGCCAAACTGTCCAGGAATTATCACTGCTGATGAGTGTAAGATAGGTATTATGCCAGGAGCTATCTTCAAAAAAGGAAATGTTGGGCTTATCTCTAAGTCAGGTACACTTACTTATGAAGGTGCAAACCAAGTTGTTAATGAAGGTTACGGAATTACAACAGCAGTTGGTATTGGTGGAGACCCAATTATTGGTCTTAGCTACAAGCAACTTCTTCAGATGTTCCAAGATGACCCAGAGACAGAAGCGATTGTAATGATTGGTGAGATTGGTGGAGACCTTGAGATTCAAGCTGCTCAGTTCATTAAAGAGAATGTAACTAAGCCAGTTGTAGCATTTATTGCTGGTCAAACTGCTCCAAAAGGGAAAAGAATGGGTCATGCTGGTGCTATTATTAGTGGAACAGCTGGAACAGCTAAAGAGAAGATGGACGCACTTTCAGCTGTTGGTGTTGAAGTTGTTGTAAGTCCTGCTGAGATTGGTAAGGCTGTTAAGAAGGTTCTTTCTTAAGTTATTCTTTTTGAGACGAGGTATTTATTTGCCTTGTCTCTATTTTTTTGATGGTGTTGTCAGGGACAACACCCTACGGTTTAGGCTCTAAAATCCCACTAACAAATGGAATTGTAGATATTATTTTAACCTTATTGCTTACACACCCTGCCAAGAGACTTCTAAACATATCATCTACTAACTCATCACTTAGCTCTGCTACGTTCATAAATCCATCAATAATTAAAGAAGCCAACCCATGTAGTGAAGCCCAAATAACCACGCTCTGTTTCAGACTATCATCTTTTTTTAAAATCCCTTTTTCTTGCCCCTCTTCTACTGCATGTTTCAATGCACCAAAGGCATCACAACTCTCATCTTTAATGCTCAATGTCTCTTCTCTAATATAAGCGTATCTACGTCCGAAAAGAAGTCGATAGAGGTTAGGGTTCTCTTTTGCCCAGTTAATATAGATTTTAGATGTTTTATAGAACCTATCAACTAAAGGTTGCTCTTGGTCTCTTAAAATAGGTGAAGTTACACTATCAAACTCCTCAAATCCTAGCCGTATTATCTCCTCCATCAGTGCATCTTTGGAGCTAAAGTGTCTATAGATAGCCGAACGAGATGTTCCTGTAGCATCTGAAAGCACTTTAAGGGTTAGTTTATCTACATCTTCTTTATGTATAAACTCAAATGCTATCTTTAAAAACTCCTCTTTGAGGTTGCCGTGGTGGTAGTCATTTCTTTTCATAAGAGTATTATAGCAAAAAATATAATGTGAACGGTGTTTACATTTAAGCTCTCTTATGTTAACATTGTTTACATATAAAAACAATCAGGAATTAGCATGAGACAATACTTGAACTTTGTAGAGCAACACAAAATAAAATTGATACTACTCATAACTCTAATTGTAACTCTCTTATCGGTATCGTTAAAAGATTTAGCCTTTGAGGGGAGTTATCGTATCTGGTTTGACCCATCTAGTAAGATTATAAAAGATTACGATAGATTTCGCTCAACCTTTAGTGGAGATGATAACTTTATCTTTGCTTTTGAGGATAGAGAGGGGATTTTTCGAGAGAAACCCATTGGTACAATTTTGGAGCTTACACAAAAGTTCAAGATGTTAGATGGGGTAGAGAAGGTTAACTCTATTACTAACTATCAGTATGTCCATAGTAAAGATGACGATATTATGGTAGATGACTTTATTTCTAGTGCCAAAGATGATTTAAGTGCTAAAAAGCAGATTGCTATACATGACAAGCTTATACTCCATCAGCTTAT
The DNA here is from genome assembly GCA_027038275.1 of Campylobacteraceae bacterium. GTDB lineage: Bacteria > Campylobacterota > Campylobacteria > Campylobacterales > Sulfurovaceae > UBA1140. Next base: position 23,751 of record JALVXC010000136.1, read on the forward strand.
TAATGATGATGCTACTGCTACAATGATAGTCTTAAAACTCTCCTCTTTGGTTGGTTCTGATGAAGAGGTAAATCTCTATGTTATGAGAGAGTTAGAGAAGATACGCGAGGAGTATGAGGCTAAGACAGGCTACACCTTTTATATCTCTGGACTCTCTGCTGTAACGGCATCTTTGGTTAATGTTGCTGTGCATGATGCGTTGGTGCTTATACCACTTGCAGTCGTTATTGTTGTTGGGTTGCTCTTTTTACTATTTAGAGACCCTGTTGGGGTGGCTGTTCCCTCTGTGGTGATAGTTTTTACCTTTTTATTGGTACTAAGTATGCAGATGCTTTTAGGGCATAAACTCAATAACTTTACAGTCAATATCCCTTCTTTTATATCAGCTATTGCCATAGCAGACTCAATGCACCTCTTTTTAGCATGGGTTTACTACAGAACAAAAGAGATAACAAATAAAGAGGCTGTTTACCTAGCTCTTAAAAACAACTTTATGCCTATTGCTATGACCTCTTTAACAACTGCGATAGGGTTTGCAACATTAAGTGTTAGTGCTATTGAGCCTATTGCTACTTTGGGGATAGCTATTTCAGCAGGGGCTTTAATCGCTTTCTTGCTAAGTATCTCTTTAGTTCCTGCGATACTGTTACTACTAAACGATGAGTATAAAATTAAACCGATTAAGTTTTTAAATCTCATTAATAGTAGAGGGTATGGAGCTTTTATAGTAAGAAATGACAAACGCATCGTTTTAGGCTTTACGTTGATAATGGTTGTTGTTGGGTATGGACTAACCAATCTCAAAATAGATAGCAATAGCATTAAATATTTTGATAAAACCACTACAGTAAGAAGTGGAAGCGAGTTTATAGAAGAGAAACTCTCAGGGTCAATGATATATGAGATTGTTATAGACTCTAAAGCAGATGGAGGAGCAAAATCTCCTAAACTTTTTAGTAAAATTGTAGAGTTTGAAAAGGCATTGTTAGAGAGGTACTCAAATATCACTTTTACCACTTCAATCAAAGATATTGTAGAGAGAATGCACAGTGTTCTTGATAGAAACTCAACGACCTCTATACCCAATAGTAAAAATGCCATAGCCCAATATCTGCTACTCTACTCTATGAGCCTACCCCAAGATATGGGAATCAATGATAAGATAGATATAGATGAGCGTTATTTGAGACTTAGTATCAATAGCAATATTCAAGATACCTCTAAAGATTTGGAGATGATAGATTGGATAGAGAGTTGGTGGAAGCAAAACAGTGACTATTTGGCTACAGTACAGGGGCAAACCTCTATCTTTGCCTATATGCAAAGTAGTGTAATGGATACCCTTTTGCTCTCCATCTCTGCTACTTTACTACTTGTTGTTTTTGCTATGTTCTTTATCTTTAGAAATATAAAGATGCTATGGATATTTATATTACCAAATATTGCTCCTATTATATTGGTGGGTGGAGTGATGGGATACTTAGGACGAAGTATCGACATTGGCGTAGCCATCTCAGCCTCTGTCATCTTAGGAATTGCAGTAGATGATACTATTCACTTCTTCTCTAAATATTTTCAAGCTATTAAAACTATGAGTTTTGAAGAGAGTATCGACTATGTCATTAGCCATAGTGGCAATGCAATGATACTGACTACTCTAATTTTGAGTTTTACATTTAGTGTTTTTGGAGTGAGCAGTTTTGTACCAAATGTTAACTTTGCTATTGTGACTGTTGTGGCACTCAATATAGCACTATTACTAGATTTAGTACTATTACCTGCTTTATTGAATCTATTTTATAAAAAATAATTGACTCTTTATTTTATCTATTTGCTTGTTAACAAAAAGCATATAAAATATAATAGCTTTTAAGGGGGAAATGATACTCTTCCCCTAAAAATTCTCTTAAACTTGCTCCAAACGTGAAATTAAAAAGCACAAAATTCAAAAAAGATGATATAATTTTTAAGAAATAATGTTATATAATTGAGAAGTTATGTTATAAGTTGTTCAAATATTTTTATGATTATTTCTTATTTACAAAGGAGTTGAGGTGAGAGAGATTGTTTTAGTTGTTATGTCTGCACTGTTGGGATATATTATATTCTCTGCTATCTCCATGAGTGAAACTCCAAAAGAAGCTTTTAAGAAGATTATAGAACGACCTCAAATGAATGCTCAAGCAACACAAGAGTTGGCATTTAGTAAACAGCATGATGCTCATGAAGCAGAGCTCATTGCTTTGGAAAATCAACAAAAGCTAGAAAGACTTCGTACTTATGAAAAAATAGCTATTAAAGAGAAAGAGAATCAGACTAAAGTACGTATGAAGCAGTTAGATAATCAACTTAATCAAGAGATAACTGCCATAAAAGTAAAAGCAAAATCAGAAGATAAAAGTAAAGATAACGCAACAATGATTGTAATTGCACTCTTTCTCTTCTTACTTTTATATATATATCTAAGACATCAAAAACAGCTCTCTCAAATAGAGTTAGAGAAAGAGGAGCGTTACAATGAGATGATGGCTAAAAAAGAGTATGCAGAGCGTATTTTGGCATATTTGTCTACAGGTAACCTCTCTTTTGAAACAGAGCAAAAACTACTCTCTGTTTTAGATGAACTTAATGGTAAAACTATTCCTCAAATGAATGGTGACAATATCTATCACCCTAATCCAGATATTATTCAGCTTCCAAATAGCAATAAACTTTAAAAGGCTCTTTGAGCCTATTTGTAACACTCATTATTATCATAGTAGTAATAGTGAGTTATTTATACACTCCATTACAAAAACTTCGATATTCTACTTGAAGTGATAGAAAATATCTCACTTAAAATTTTAAAGATTAAAGGGGAAACCATGGCAGCAATGATAGCTCCTGAGAATACTCCAGTATGGGTTAACACATCAAGATGTAAAGCTTGTGATATTTGTGTTGACGCATGTCCTGCAGGTGTACTCTCAATGCAACAAGAACCAACCTCAACTTTAGGTGCAATGATTAGTGTAATAGCTCCTGAAGCATGTATTGGGTGTAATGAGTGTGAACTCTCATGTCCAGATTTTGCTATTTATGTAGCAACAAGAAAAGAGTTTAAATTTGCTAAATTGACCGATAGCTCAAAAGCTAGACAAGAGGCGATTGTAAAAAATGGATATAGATTGCCTGAAGATTATAAGGAGGCTAACTAATGTCAGCAACAAGAGAAGTAATTTCAAGTGGAAATGAATTAGCAGCAATGGCTGCAGTAGATGCTGGATGTCGATTTTTTGGTGGATATCCATTAACACCATCGAGTGAAGTTATGCATGTTATTTCAGACCTTTTACCAAAAGTTGGTGGAGCTGCAATTCAGATGGAAGATGAGATTGCAGGTGTAGCAGCAGCTATTGGTGCAGGTATGAGTGGTGTTAGAACATTAACAGCAACTTCTGGTCCTGGTATCTCTTTAAAAGCTGAAAACTTAGGTCTTGCACAGATGTGTGAAGTACCATTGGTTGTTATTAATGTTATGAGAGGTGGTCCAAGTACTGGTCTTCCAACTCGTGTATCTCAAGGTGATGTTGCTCAAGCAAAAAATCCATCTCATGGTGACTACAAATCAATTACAGTCTGTGCAGGTAACCTAGCAGAGTGTTATACAGAGACAGTAAGAGCATTTAACTTAGCAGATAGATTTATGCAACCTGTATTTGTGTTGCTTGATGAGACTATTGGACATATGCACGCTAAAGCTGAGATACCAACAGCCCAGGCAGTAAAAGAGGGAATTGTTCCTAGAAAAACATTTGATGGCGCTCCAGAGGATTATCTTCCTTATGGTGTAGAGCAAGACCAACCAGCAGTTCTTAATCCAATGTTTACAGGGTACAGATACCACTATACTGGTCTTCACCATGATGCTTCTGGTTTCCCAACTGAAGAGATTGAGACTTGTAGAAAACTAATTGACAGACTTTTCCAAAAAGTTGAAAAGTATACAGATGAGATTGAATCAAATGAAGAGTATATGATTGATGATGCAGATATTCTTATTATTGGTTATGGTTCAGCTTCATTGGCAATTAAAGAGGCAATTAATATGCTTAGAAAAGATGGTATTAAAGTTGGTATGTTTAGACCAATTACACTTTGGCCATCTCCAGAGAAAAGACTACATGAACTAGGTCAAAAATTTGATAAAGTTCTCTCTGTTGAACTTAACCAAGGTCAGTACTTAGAAGAGATTCAAAGAAGTATGGGTAGATTGGACATTGCAAAACTTACTAAAACAAATGGTCGTCCATTCTCTCCTAGTGATATTATTGAAAAAGTGAAGGAGCTATAAGATGGCATTTAATTATGATCAATACTTAAGAGTAAACAAGATGCCAACACTATGGTGTTGGGGGTGTGGTGATGGTGTTATCTTAAAATCATTTATCCGTGCAGTTGATAAACTTGGTTGGAAGAAAGATGACATCTGTTTAGTATCTGGAATTGGGTGTTCTGGAAGATTCTCTTCTTATGTAGACTTCAACACAGTACACACAACACATGGTAGAACTATTGCATTTGCAACAGGTATTAAACTTGCAAATCCTGACAAACATGTTGTATGTGTTGCAGGTGATGGTGATGGTCTTGCTATTGGTGGTAACCATACAATTCATGGTTGTAGAAGAAATATTGATATTACAATGATTCTCATTAACAACTTTATCTATGGTTTGACTAACTCTCAAACATCTCCAACAACACCACAAGGTTTTTGGACAGTTTCTCAAAAAGCAGGAAACATTGACCCAACTTTTGATGCTTGTAAACTTGCTGAGGCAGCTGGAGCATCATTTGTTGGTCGTGAGACAGTAAACTCTCCTAAAAAGATGGAGAAACTTATGATTCAGGCTATGGAGCATAAAGGGTTCTCATTTTTAGATATTCAATCTAACTGTCACATTAACCTTGGTAGAAAAAATAAGATGCAGTCTGCTATGGCAAATCTTGATTGGATTGATACTATTACTGTTTCTAAAAAGAAATATGATACATTATCTCCAGAAGAGCAAAAGAATGTTTTCCCTACAGGTGTTTTAAAACATGATACAGAAGCAAAAGAGTACTGCGAATTGTATGAAGAGATTAAAAAAGTACATCAAGGTGAGAGAAAACCAATCACTCAAGATGAGTTCGAGAAAAAGATATAAGGAGAAGAGCTATGAGTAAAATTGTAATGCGATTTACTGGTGTTGGTGGACAAGGTGTTCTTCTTGCTGGTGAAATTTTTGCTGCTGCAAAGATTAAAGAGGGTGGGTACGGTGTAAAAACTGCTACCTACACATCACAAGTTCGTGGTGGAGCAACAGTTGTTGATATTCAATTAGATGACAATGAAATTTTCTACCCTTATGCTATTGATGGTGAGATTGACTTTATGTTATCTGTTGCAGATATAAGTTACCAGCAATTTAAAAATGGTGTAAAAGATGGTGGAACAATCGTTATTGAGCCAAATCTTGTACACCCAACTGAAGAAGATAGAAAGAGATGGAATATTGTTGAGATTCCTATTATTACTATTGCTAAAGAGGAGGTAGGAAATGTAATTACTCAATCAGTAGTTGCACTTGCTATTGCAAATACTTATACAAAAGCATTAGATGAGAATCTTCTTGTTGAAACTATGCTTAGTAAAGTTCCTCCTAGATTTCATGAGTTAAATAAAAAAGCTTATGAGTTAGGTAAAAAATATGCAACTGAGGCTATGGCTGAAGCATAGTTCTCCTTTATACTCATTTCCAACGTCCTCATTGGGAATGAATATTAGAATTTAATTTATAAAAAACTTCAGCTCGTTCCCATCGCTCTTGCATGAGAACGAGCAATATTAAAAAAATCCCCAAGGAATTATTATGAGTAAAGATATAGAAGATGATGAATACGAAGAGTATGGATTAGATGACTTTTTTGGTCGTACACCACAATCTAGCTATTTTGAGATTGCACGTACAGCTAATCAAAATATTGTTGAAAATGAGATAGAGAAGGTCTTTAGACGACTAGCAGTTGCAGAACGCATGTTAGAAGAGCGTGGATTAGAAGATGAGTTGGAAAAAGAGATTTCAAGAACAGTTGTTGACCAAGATATTGATGAGAGAACAGCTACACTCTTTATTGACCTTACAGGGGCTATTGTAACCCAATGTGAGTAGGGTGCGATTGCTATCGCACCAATTTATTATTTTCCCCAGCCGTGCATCTTTTTTGTAATAACAATATCATAATTATTACATAGATTATCAATAGTATTAGTTGCTACATAGTTATGCTCTTCTAAGAGTTCAATCCATCTATAACGAAGTTTATAATCCTCTTTTTTAATAAATATAATAAGTTGCCCAGCATTTCTAATAATTTGATGTATACGCTTTAAAAAGTCACTCTCCATATCTAAATCTATATTTGCTGTTACAAAGACAAAATCGTACTGTTTGGCTTGAATAAGGTATGATTTACGTTGTAGGTGGAATACTCTTATTGAAGTAGAGCTAGATTTATATTTTTGTCTCATAGGCTCTTCTATAGAGCTATTTAGTAGATTTAGTTGATAGCCATAGTTTTTTTGAGTAGTATACTCATTTAGTAACTCAACAAGTAAATTCTCTTGGTCTGTAAAGTGCGCAATATCTAAAGATGGATTCTCTTTTATAATACTCAATAGTGTTTTTAGTTTCTCTTTTTCTAAATTTTTCATCTAATAATTTTACCAAAAATAGTATAAGAGAGATAAGTGTCTACCTAATATAAGTTTAAATTTTAATAAAATAAGTTTATTTTATATAAAAATTAAATTTAAACCCAAAAGTTACTTAATATTATCTCATTTTATTTACTAATTATAGTGTTTTTTCTTACTTAATTTAACAGATTTTATATTAGAAAAATACCATAAATATTCAATTGAACATAGCATGTTAAAACTTTAAATAAAATTAAAATTATTTAAAAAATTAGTATATTTTTTTAAAAAAACTTGATATACTATAAATGTTTAACAAACAATTAAAAGGGGAAATTAATCTTAAACTGAGGAGTTGACATGAGATTTTTACCAATAGTTTTGTTATTGACAATGGTTGTGGCACTAAATGCTGCTAAGGTTACTTGGGATAAAAACGGTAAGCCAATTATCGAAAAGTCAGATAAACCTATTAAAGGTTGTAACCAAGGTGGCTTGGAGACACTTGGTAAAGACGCTAATAAAACAAAAGTACCTTGTAAATAGGGGTTAAATAGAGAAGTAAAGTCCTAAGACTTTACTTCATACTGCTCTCGACCCATCTGGTAAATATCATTACCCTTTGTGTCGTTTACTACAGTTACAGGAAAATCCTCTACTGTAATTTTTCTTACTGCCTCTGGTCCTAATTCAGGGTATGCAATCACCTCTGCTGAACGAATCTGTTTACCAAGTAAAGCACCTGCTCCACCTGTTGCACCAAAATAGATACCATCATAAGCCACACAAGCGTCTTTTACCTCTTGGCTAC
>JALVXC010000137.1 GCA_027038275.1 Campylobacteraceae bacterium
GCTACTACCTCTTTAGTAGCTTTTAGCTCATCAACAATCTCATATAGAAGCTCTGTCTTCTCTTCAAGAGCTGTTATTTCGGTAGTTTTTCCATTAAATATCTCAACAAATGCTAACTTTAAATCTTTAAACTTATCTTTTAGAAGTTCAGAGTAGATACTCATCTGAAAATCGGTAAGCTTCTCTAGGTTTTTAGTTCTGTTTGCTTCGGCAACAGAGCCACTCTTATAGTCAAGAACAAATGTTCCTGTACTATCTTGGTCTATTCGGTCAACTACACCTTTAAAGTTAATGCCACCAATAGAGCCAACAATGTGTTTTTCACGCTCTACTACTCTCCACCCTGCTTTAAAGTGGTCAATTTGTGCCTCTATCAATGCCTTTAATTTCTCTTTCCAAAGTAGCTTAGAGTAGGCTATTTTAGAGGAAGTTGTCTCTAATAACTCATCTAAAAGTCTATCTAGCTGACTCTTCATCTCCTCTTTTGTCTCAAAGTGAGTTCTGTTTTTAAAGAGATTCTCTAAGAGTTTATGTAAAAAACGCCCCTCGTTTATCTCCTCTTCATCTTTTGCTTTTAGATTTAGAACATAGCTGTAGTAGTATTTTCTTTTACAAGTTAAATAGATATTTAGCCTTGTTGCTGACCAACTAATAGCTGAGGCATCAAAGTACCTCATAATAGGGTCACTCTCTTCTACAACTCTATTTGGTTCATTGTAGAGTAACTCTAAGTTGGCTTCGACATCTTTACCTAAACTTAGCCCTAACTCATAGAGGTAGGAGGCAGGAGCTCTGTTTTCACTTTTTGAGTAGATAATAGTTGCCATCTTAGACTGCTCTAAAATACGTTTGTAGAGCTGTTTCTGTAGTGCTTCACGGTCATTTTTTGTAGGAAGATTGGCAAACTTGCGTAGTGAGGAGTTTAAGAAGTTATCTTTTGCAGGAATGCTTGGAACAATGCCATCGTTAAAGTCAACCACTACAACACCATCAAAACTTACTCCCCTAGTCTCTAAAGCACCCATAACCGTTACCTTTCCACCATGCACATCATCAAGCTGTATCTTAGATAGCCTCTTTAACCACAAAAATAGCCACGACTTAGGGGTCATAAGCTCTTTAGAGAATACCGAGCTAAACTCTGCCATATTCTCTAAAACTACCTCTTTTAATCTCTCCTCTTGGAGATGTTTAAGAAGTGCAAAGAAGCTATCTAAATTTATCTTCTCTTTTAGATTAACCTTGTTTACCTCCTCTACTGCAATGTCGTATTTTCTAAGTAAAAAGGTGGTTTCATCTGAAAAGCTCTGCCAATGCCTATAGATAGCCTCTAACTTCTTATACTCTTTTGTCTTGTCATAGTCAAACCCCATGGCAAAGTTAAAGTTATTTAGTTTATCATATAGTCTTAATGGCTCTTTAAACTTCTCATCAGGTAAAATCACAACTATACTGTCAGGAGAGATACCAGAGTTTACCATCTTTTGTACAGACTCTAAAACCAATGGAATTTGAGCAAAACGCTCCTCTACAGCTAAGACCTCTGCTTGGATTTTACTCTCATTTGGAGTGCTATATAGTACCTCTTTACTCTGTAAATCAAATCTAACATAGGCATTATTTTCTAACTCAATCCCCATCTCTAAAAATCGCTCTTGTATCTTAAGGTTAAACTTTGAGGTGTGAATATGGACAATAAAGGGTCTATAGTAAGCTATCTTCTCCATTAACTTTAGCTCAAAATAGCTCAAATACCCCTCTAGGTGCAACTCAAATCTATCATAACTCTCTACAAATCCTCGATTTAATCGGTAGTTTTTTGGAATAAATACACG
>JALVXC010000138.1 GCA_027038275.1 Campylobacteraceae bacterium
TGCAAAAATAGCCAAACCACCATCTAAAATACAAGCATCACCCAAAGGAATACCACAAGTTGAGTTTGCCCCAAGAAGTGTATTTTCACCAATAGAGATTGGGTTACCATCTGTTCCACTAAGTACTCCTAAGATACTAGCTCCTCCTCCAACATCTGAACCTGCACCAACAATAGCAGAACTAGAGATTCTACCCTCGACCATTACAGGTCCTAGTGTTCCTGCATTGAAGTTAATGTATGATGCACCTGGCATAACTGTTGTTCCACCTGCTAGTTGAGCTCCCATTCTAACTTTAGCAGAGTCTAATACTCTTGTGTTATCAGCAGGAATAATGTGTTGCAGATATCTTGGGAACTTATCAACAGAGTCTACATTTGGATAAGTTCCATTAAGCTTCATCTCAATCTCATTCTCTCTTAGATACTCTAACTCATACGGTGTTCTACCAACCCATGCAACATTTGAGAGGATTCCAAATGCACCATTAAGGTTTACACCTCTAAGCTCTGCTTTACCTAGAGAGAGTGCATAAAGTTTTAGGTAAACAGCCTCAACACTCTGTGGTGCTTTATCTTCAAATAAAAATACTATTCTAAAGTTTTGAGCCAAATCTTCCATATTAGCTAAAGTCTTAATAACTTGTACGTTTTTGTGTACATTGTCTATAGCTTCATCAAGATAAGGAGCAAAAGCATTCATTGCATTTTTAACAAACTCATCGTTGATAGTTGCTACAAACTCAGAACCTGAAAAATCTACCTCTATACCAGCCTCTTGAAGTGCCTTTACATAAACAGCCGATGAACCGTAGTTCTCTTTCCAATTAATAAGCCCAAAGTTAGCTTGAAGTACTTTGTCTGCATTTTTCTGCCCTCTGTCAACCCTAGCAATACCAAATGCCATTGCTTCCTTGTAACCATCTTGAGCCTTTACCTCTTCTACTAACGCTTTAAACTCATCTGTTGAATTTACTGTTGAAATTGCCATCTATTTTTACCTTTTATCTCATAATTTATATTGGCGAGATTATAGCGAAGTTGACTTAGACTATAAACCAAAAATTTAAATATTCTCTAGCTTTCATACTGCTCTAAATACTCCTCAAAACGACCTAAAGAGACAAAATTTATTTTATAGTTATTGTTATCAATCTTATCAATTTGAATAGAGTCTATACCTATAACTTGTAATTTTTTATAGGTTAACAGTTCCCCCTCTTTTAATCTTAGGACATCTCTTAATAACCATTTTCCAAGTGCTTTATTTGGATTTGACATTAGAGCTTTACTATTATCTTGGCAAACTTTCACATCTAAAATCTTGCCATTAGGTAGGTGCAATAAAAAAGGTTTGTCTCTAGGAGGAAAAAAGTTTGGTGAATATTTATGAACTTTTGCAGGAATAGGTATATAAATTTCATTTGAATCTCTTTTTCTACCTGAAGCATTCCATTGATTAAGTCCACTTTTTTTAGAAACTATTCTATTTTTTCCATACAATGGTAAGTAAACTGTATCAACTATTGAATTTTTTATCTCTAATAAGTTTTTATTTTCATGGAAACATTGATAAATTTCTGATTATAACGGATTGTGTGGGATAAGCTAAAAATGGGTATCTATAGTATTTAATAATACTTATGAATAAAGACACCCAAAAAAATAATAGCATAAAATCGATTACACCACCATTATCAAAAGTCATTCGCCTACCAATAAGCAAAGAAGAGCATGAAAAGCTAATAAAAGAGCCTAACAAATTTAGGAGATATGTAGATGAATACTATCTCAAATATCCAGAGCTATTTCCCAAAGAGATGGAG
>JALVXC010000139.1 GCA_027038275.1 Campylobacteraceae bacterium
AGATGGTTAACATTAGATGGAGTTACCAATATCATTATCTCTTTGTTAGAGGAGAGTTCCTTTACAATCTTTAGCTCTTGTTTACCCAAATAGTAGTAGGCAATATAAACTATTAAAAACATAACCAATGCAATAATAAGCTTTGTAAAAACTTGCTGTTCAACAATATCAACTATACCATCAGCAAATATTCCAATAGATGATAAAAATAAAATAACTATAAAAATGGATTTAATAGGTGCATGTTCATTTAAACCTATTGCACCAAATAGGTCTTGTTTAATCTTCATATATAATCCTAATATTATTTATTAGAATTATATCAAAAATATATTTTAATTATTTTTTTAAAATTAATTTTATTTATACTATTTTTCTTCAATCCCCTATCGCAAAGCAGTCGGGTCAAATTACACTCAGAATATGTTGAGGTAATCCTTGATATTGTGTTTCAATCCCCTATCGCAAAGCAGTCGGGTCAAATTAATGGTAGATGTATGCAAAGAGTTAGGTTTGAAACCTGTCGTTTCAATCCCCTATCGCAAAGCAGTCGGGTCAAATTTTGTTGTTTACATGCGTGTAGATAGAGAGTTAAACGTCTACTTAGTTTCAATCCCCTATCGCAAAGCAGTCGGGTCAAATTAGCTTATTTTGTGGGAAACATTAAAAAACCTCATAGTTTCAAACCACTTAACATTACCAAATTATAGAACTTTATGAAAAAGTTTGTAAGTCTAAGGGAAAATATACACCAATTTGGCTTAATTTTTTATTAAAGTGCCAAAATTTCGGACTCTTTTGTTCAAAAAAAGTTTGTAAGTCTCTTTAAGTCGCATACAAATCAGGAGACTTACAAACTTTTAGCTAACTTTAAGTTTCAGAACCCCCGAAAAATAGGCATTTGAAACTTAAGCGAAAATAAAAGTTTGTAAGTCTAAAAACTCTTTCCTAAAAAAGTGAGACTTACAAACTTTTTGAAAAAGAGGTAAAAATATACAAAACCCCGAAATATAGGGCTTTTCCTCAATTTTAACTTAAAATAAACTTAGCTAAAAAGTTTGTAAATTGTTTTGAGTCTAAAAACGACCAACAAAGCCCTTAAAATCGGACTTTATCCACTCTCTTAGAGGAATATATAAAACACTACTTCTCTTCTCTTTTTAAAACCTCATCTAAAACACCCCAAAGAGGTTTAGATTTTGGAACTATATCCTCTTTTGCATACCACCAGAAATAGCCACCAACATACCTAGAGGCGTTAATATCAAGAGTATAGTATCGTTTTAAATATTCTGCTTTTTTTAATGGGTTGCTTGTTCCTACTTCACCAAAACCAAGCTTGGAGTTGGGGAACATCTCTCCTAACTCTTTAAAAAGCTTCTCCCACTCTAGCTTAGTTGGTCTATAGTTGTCACAATCTTCCTCGTAGTAGCTTATAAAAAGATAACCTACCCCCTTTTTTAGCTCTTTGTCCAAATATTTTTTTGCCCATGGTCGCATCTTCTCTTCGGGTTTTGCCCAACAACCATCATTATAACTGTAGTCATTATAGTAAAGTGTTAATGCACTCTTGTAGCCTCTCTTCTTTACAGCACTGTAGGCATAGGCTACTTTTTTAGCTACATCGCTTGGTTCTCCTGTCCACTCACCATTTACCTCATTTCCTATCTCCCACACATCAACGACATCTCCTAAAACATCAAGATACTCATTAACACGCTTTTTATAGGCTTTAAAACTATAGTGAGGTAGATACTCTGAATCAAAAAGCTCACCCATAATAGAAGAGACTTTTTTTAATTTTTGTAATGGTTTTTTATAACTATTAGCAGATATATTTTCATCAAACACTACACGCACCATTACTTTTTTAGAAAGAGAAGATAAAGCCTCAATAGTTGGCTCTATCTCTTTTATGGAATCTAATGTAACACCATATAATTTTGTTTTATTGTGCTCTCTTTCATTTTTAATACTATTATCTCCACTACAAGAGAAGATAGTTAAGCATAATACAATAAAAGAGAGAACTTTCAATATACAATTTTTCATCATACCTATCCTACTGTAATAATGTTGGAGCACCTACAAACTGATACCCTTCTGCCTCTAACCCCTCTACAATTTGTTTTAAATAACCTTTTCTTAAATAGGGGTGGTAGAAGAAACTTGCAACTCCATCACGAACTACTTTCAGCTTTTTTGCAAAGCGAATAGTATCAGCAGGAAAAAGAGGTCTATAACCTACATTTGGGTCATCTTCAATATTGTGAATATTTTCAGGAATAATCTTGTAGCCATATAGGTCTTTTTGAATCATATATGGGAAGAACTGCCCTATAAATTTATATTTTTTATTGTCATCATTACTATTTTCAAATGGGTAGTATAGCACTCTTGCATACTGTACAGGGTAAACACTTTTAATACCTCGATAGTGATTTGGACCTGCCATATAGTGTGGGGCTTCCCAACAAAAGGCTGTTATACCAAGGTTATCAAGAATTGCTTTTCCTGCTAAGATTCTATCTTTTGCTAGTTGTGCTGAGTCATTCATTGTTGGATGAAGATAACTATATGGTTCATTTGGATTTGTCTCAACTACACGCATAAACTCAAAATCATCACCACTTAAACCATTGTATGGATTTTTAATCTCATCTATAGGGTCATTAATGCTATTGTGAAACTGATGGGTTGTTCCATGCTGAACAATAGATACTGCACCTTGGTTATAAAGTGCTTTTAGGCGTTGTCCAATGATAGAGTCAGATAATAACTCTGTTGTTGCTACACCACCATTCTCTACACCTAAAGGGTCTTCATATTGAGGAATAGTTGCTACTGAAAATGGTATACCTTTACTCTGCATATAGTTTGCAATTGAGTTTAAATCATCTAACTCTGTTCTTGCATCTACATCTTCTAAACGCATAATTGCCTTATGTACCTCAGCATGTGGTATCTCTACCATATCGTGTAGTAGGTCACTAAATGCTAAGTATCTATCCTCTTCTGACATATAGCTAAATGGTATATCTCCAACAAACCAAAAATGGTTTCCATGAAGAACATAAGGAGTTGTAGGAGTTGCTTGGTTGAGTGTTGAGTAGGTAGTAGCATCTACAACTACTTTAGTAGAGTCTACAACTTTAACTTCATTTGTCTCTAAGTCACAAGCATATCTATTTGAGCCCTCATCTTTACAGAGAGATACATCAACCCCTGGGGTTGCAAATGGTATGACTCCCTTATATAACTCTGTATTTTTATAGGTTACACGGTTAAAATCTCCTTGTGTAACAGCTTTAAATTTAAACCCAAACTGTTGAGCAAAACTCATTCCATTAGGGTTGTGAGTAGTTTGATACGACTCTAGCAGATTAAGATTGTAGTTCATCCAAACAACATTACGACCTGTTGTTGCAATATCATTATAGAAAGCATAATATGCCTGTTCCTCTGCTGAATCATTATCATATTGACTCAATACATCATAAACTGTACCCAAATAGAATACAGCTCTTACATTTTGCATCTCACCTGCTACATAACTTGAGACTGGTTTTGATATAACATTAAGTGAACCAAAGTGTCCCAATAGATTTTGTAAAAAGATAGCATTTTTTACTCCCATACTTCCATAAGCACCTGCATTATCATAAAGAATAAGAACTTGATTACTCTGTTTTGGGTCTGAGACAACTTTAACAGTTCGTACTACCTCTACAGCTTGATTGTTACTACTATCAGATAGATTATATTTAACTGTATAAGTTCCAAGTTGAGTTATATCTACATTGTTAGTAGTTACAATATTGGCTGTAAGGTTTCCATCAACATCATCATATGCAGTTGCTCCTGCATCGACATAGTTACTATTTTGACGTACAGTTACAAAAGAGTCACCCTTTAGAGTAATGGTAGGAGGGGTTACATCTGCTCCACCTGACATAACTATGTTGTCAACTCTTCCACTACCACGTATTAGAAAAGCTAAGACAGAGACTAAGTTATTATTTGGCTCATAGGCTTTGACATCTTGAGCAATATCTCGCCTAAAGTGTTGCCATGTTCCATTTTTGGCTTGGCTACCCAATCCAAAATGAACAAATATAGAGTCATTACCTTTTCCATAACTTGCATCTATTGGGGTATAGTAGAGATAACGATAGCCTAAATCTGTCTTAACTAAAAGATAGATAATAAAATCTTCACTAAACTTCATATCCCAATCAATTAGATTATCATTTGTATTATTCCAAGAAGATTCAAGGGTAAATGAACCCAACATATAACCATTGTCAACTCCTGATGTATTAAATTCAATGACACTACTCTGTTTTTGTTGGTCAAATAGTACTGAAATTGAAGCTCCTGCTGGAGTATTATCATAAAGAGTCCAGCTCTCTACACCACTCTCTCCATCTTCGTAAACTATTCCCATTGCTACACTATTTAGTGAAATCAATAAGAAGAATATTGTTAAAAATAATCTATAAATCATATCTTATCCTTTTTAAATTTTTTAATTAGTAGAAGAACTCCCACTGAAGACGCATTGTATTTTCATCTTTACTATTACCTGCATACTTCTGTCGGGCCTCTAATTTTATTTGGTTTGTGTAGAGTGCATCTTCATATCGTGTCTCATCTGACTCTTTACGTAATGCTACTCCTACACCAATGTCAAAGTTACTCAATGCTCTCTTTTTTGCATTATCGGTCGTTAAACTAGCTCCTGTAGTAATATATGGAGATATAGTTGTATGGTCATTTAGACGATACTCCTTGCCTATCTCATAGTTTCCATATAGAACTTTAGAGCGATTTTTTATAAAATAGTTCGCATCAAGATAGAGGTTGTTGTAGATGGTTGAGTCTGCCTCAATAGGCTTACCAGAGATACCAAGTGATGCACGAAGAAGTGTCTCATTTCTTGTGTTGTCTCCTGCCTTTATCATCTGTTGTGCAGAGAGGTAGAACTCTTTCTCTTTTAATGGCTTATATCGAACCCCTACACTTGGCTGTAGTGACTTTTTAAAGTTGTGTTGGTCGTGAATAACATTGGCAAAGAGTGTTACCTCTTTTGGAAGAAAATGAGGTTGAAAAGCAAACTCTACAAAACCAAACCCATCATATAGAGCATTTGGTACAGGTGCAAAAGCCCCTTTTGCTTTGTCGCCATCTAAACGAGCTACCTCTGAAGCATAAACATGAAAAGCTTTAGAACTCATGGCAATCTCTCTCTTAAGATATTTTCGCTTTTTAAGAGGAATATCTTTTGCATTGTCTAGTGCCTTTTTATAAGCTTCAGCCACAATCTTCTTAGATGCTCCTCTTTTTTGTTCCAAAGAGGCAACCTCCACATAACCTGCAAACTTTTCAGGCTCTTCTTTTGTAATAGATTTAAACTTCTCTATTGCCTTATCATACTCTTTTTCAGACTTATACAGATAGGCTAACTCTTTTTTATAACGTATCTTATTTGGGTGTTCATCACTTAAGTTAGTTAAAATATCAATAGCTTTTTTAGCTCTACCACACCCCTTTAATACCTGAACATACTCATAGTCAACAACTTCACTTGGCTTCATTTTATGTAGAGTCTCATAGTTTCTAAGTGCCTCTTTACAATCCTTTTGACCAAATGCCAACTTTCCTTTTAACCAGTAGTAATCACTATTTGGCTTAGCTCTCATATTCTCATATTTAGAGAGATAAATCATAGCCTCTTGTGGTCGTTGAAGTTTTGTATCAAGTCTACTAACCTCTAATATAATCTTTGCATCATTAGGGCTCTTTTCTAAATAACGCTTCCAATATGAAACAGCTTCGTTAGGCTGATTTAACTCTAAACATAGATAACCTATACTTTTTAAAAGCTCTCTATTATTTTGGTCATACTTTGAAGCCTGTAAAAAGTAGGCTAATGCTATATCTTTTTGACCAAGAGATAGATAGTTATAGCCTAGACTCTTTAGGGCATTAGCACTATTTGGGTAACTTTTAAGGTAACCCAACAGATAACGATTGCTCTTTTTGTAACGATTAAGCTCTCTATATAGATTTGCTACATTTAAGTAGTGCTTTTTATCTAGTTTTTCTATATCTATTCCATCTAGCAAACTCTCTAACTCTTTAGGCTCTAGTTTTTTTGACAACACTATCAACTGCATCATTAGCTCTGCACGTTTTTTGGGAGAGAAACACTCATAAGGATAGGTTCTATCTAAAAGTACTCGTTGCCCCTCTTTGTTTCTCTTCTCATAATCTAATAAAAAGTTTAATGCCTCTTTATTACAACCGTGCTCTAAACGTTGAAGATAAATGTCTCTCACTTTATCAATCTGACCACTCTCTTGAAAGAGAGCTAAACGCTCTTTTCTACTCTTTATATATTTGCTAATCTTGTTTGCAATATGTTTTGCTCTTTTTGGATTTTTAGGTTTTAAAAGATGAACTAACTCTTGGCTTAAAACAACTTGTTGACTCTTTTTTAAACATGAAAATGGATAGTTTTTATCTAAAAGTTTTAACTTTTTTTTAGGCTTATCTTTATAGTCTTCTAATAGATAGAGTAGAGCATAAGAGTCACATCTTTTTGCTAACTTCTCTTTATAAATCTCTCTCATTTTTTCATCTTGATGAGTCAATTTATAAAGATAGATTAACTCCTCTAATCTCTTCTTTTTTGGTTCTAAATCATAAAGTCTCTTAGCTAATATCGAAGCTTTTTTATACTCTTTTTTAGCCAATAAGAGGTCTCGTTTCCACTCTATATACTCCTCTTTGTTGGGAAGTCCTAAAGCAAGAGCATAAGCGTAATCCTCTTCATTTAGGTAACTACTTACTTTTGACCATTTAAAGAGTTCATCTATAGAGAGAGTATTTCTCCCTATTAGATTATCGGCTTTGAGGTACTCTTTTTGTTTTAAATAAGCCTCAAAAAGTAACTCTTTAGCATATGATTTATCCTCTTTTTTTAGAGAATACTGCATTGCCTTTTGAACAAACTCTGAAACTTTTTTATAATCTTTACTCTTTTTAGCCTTTTTGGCTTTATAGAGAAGAAGATACCCTGCACTACTACTTTTACTCTCTACTTCAGAAAGATATCTATCAGCACAACTCTCATCTTTTCTCTTTATGCATAGCTCTAGTAGCATCTCTTTGGCTTGGTTATTTTGAGAATCAATCTCCAATACCTTTTTAAGTAACTTTTGAGCTTCACTATCTTTTCCCTCTTTTATTAGAGTATAAGCTTTATCTATTCTTGGATGTGTACGAAACTCTTTATAGCCCTTATCTAACCAAGTTGTAAAGGTCTCAACAGGATTAGCCAAAAGCAATAGTGTATTTAAGGTTAATAAAAAAACAACTCTTCTCATCTTATGCCACCTTCGATATCTCTATCTCATCTTCATCTGGGAACTCATGGTCTGTTTTGTCCCACTTAACCTCTTTCTTCTCCTCTTTAGCCGAATGGTAACGCTCAAAAGCAGCAAAGAGTGCTTTCATGTTTACAAAGTTACCCCAAATAAGTCGAGGAAGACTTAAAAATGCCTGTAGTAAATCGTAGTGTTTACTAACAAAATAGAAACGGTGAAAGAGCCTACTACCCAAAAAGAGTGCATTAAAGGCTATAAGTGTCCAAATCCAACTCCCTTCAGGAATAAACTCTGGAAAGTGCCAACTGCTCTTATCTAACATATAGTAAAGAGATAGCCCAACCAAATTAGCCAAGATAATATAGGCAAAGAGATTAGCAGGGTGAGTAAAGATAGCCTTTCTATCACGATATAAAATATAGTTTAGCCCTAAACTCTTAGTCCAACCAATATCGCGATACCCCTGAAAGACAATCCCTACCATCCAACGAGCCTTTTGTCGAACAGCTTGTTGGAACTTTGTAGGGAAATATCCTTTTGAGACAATATACTCTGTAACCTCTTTCTCTCTCTCAACTCCCCAAATATTTTTAACCTTTTTAATAACCTTAATAGGATAGGTAACAAAAGCTAAGTTAAGCCCCTCTTTTAGGAGACGATAACCAATGTCGTAATCTTCAGTTAGACTTTTTGTATTAAATACAACACCATTATTGAGTCTTGAGAGTGTCTCAATAGCTTTTGGACTAAATGAGGTTGCTACACCAGAGCTTGGAACATAACCACTTATACTTTCACGCACCAACATATCTTTAAACCCTGTCTCAATAAACTCATCTTGGTAGTGTGTTCCATTAAAGTTCCATGGATTACGAGTCAAAGGAACAACAGGAATCTGCATTAAATCCTT
>JALVXC010000140.1 GCA_027038275.1 Campylobacteraceae bacterium
TTTGCCAAATGCTTGTGCTATAAATGTCCACAGTACAATGATTTGTGTAAAATTTTGTAATTCTAATACATAATATGGGTTAAATAAAACAATACTCATAATAAGCACACTTCTTGCAATGTTTCTCAAACTTAGGCTTTGGTGGCTTTGGCAAATTTATCAAACTCTCAATATCAGCCAAAACCTCTAAAAGCTCTTTTTCATTACCCTTATCAAGTTCAATATAGTGCACCTTTTTACTCTGTCTACTCTTTTCGATAAACTCAATCTTCCCTTTTTTAACCACCCCTTTAAGTTTAAGCTTATACAGATACAAAAGCACCTGCCACTTCACTGCTTTTGTATCACTATCGCTCTTTTTAACCTCAACCAAATAATCTTTAGTAATCTTATCTATCTTAATATTATCAATACTAACCTCACCCTTCTTACTCTTCTCCTCAGCCAACTCATGCAAAACCTTACCTATACGAACATCTTCACTATTGTCCTCTAGGTTTATTCGGTTGGCATGGAGCCAACATTGGGTTTTGCAGTGAAAATAGTAGTTTATTAAGGTTCCTGTTATTTGGTTCATACTTTATCTCCCAACTTAGCCTCTATCTCTTCTATACTTGGCAGAGCCGATTTAAAACTATTTGGCAACTCTCTCATTAACTGATACTCGCTTACGCCAATCGGGTTTTCTATGCTATTTAATGCATACTCCACTACTGTTTTATTTTTAGATTTACAGATAAGTATGCCAATAGTCGGGTTGTCATTCTCTTCTTTTAACTCCCCATTTACAGCAGAGACATAAAAATTCAACTGCCCTGCAAATTCGGGTTTAAACTTTACCGTTTTAAGCTCTACAACCACATAGCACTTTAACTTAACATGATAAAAAAGCAAATCAATAAAAAACTCATCTCCATCAATCTCTAGCCGATACTGCCTGCCAATAAACGCAAAGCCGTTTCCAAGTTCAAGCAAAAAATTGGTTATATCTTCAACCAATGCATTCTCTAACTCTTTTTCATTATGTTTTTGGGTAAGGTTCAAAAAATCAAACACATAAGGGTCTTTGAGTGTCGCTTTCGCCAAATCGGACTGTGGCGCAGGAAGTTTTTTACTAAAGTTATTAAGAGCTTTTGCTTCCCGTTTATGCAATCCACTCTCTATCTGATGAACCAAAACAGCCCTCGACCACCCATTTTCAATGGTTTTTCTAATATAAAAAAGAGCCTCATCTTGGTTTTTAACCTTAGTAATAATCTCTCTATTGTGTCCCCAAGGGATTTTAAAAATTTCTCCCACAACTTGTGGGACATTTTCTTTAGTCCAAAATAGATACCATTTTTTCATATATAAAAGATTTGTTCTTGAAAATCCCTTTAGGTTAGGAAACTCAAGTTTTAAATCTCTGCTAATCTGCTCAATAATACCATCACCCCACTTGGCATCTTGCTGTTTTAAAACAATCATCTTAGCAATCTCCCAATAGAGTTTTAATAACTCTTCATTAACCTTTACAGAAGCCCTTATTTGAGCCGTTTGGATTTTGCTTTTTAACTCTTTTATAAATGTTTTATAGGTTTGATTGGCTGGAATCATTTTTGGGTTTCCTTTATATTTTTTAATTCTATATAATCAAAGAGACATTCTCTCCACTCAATACACTTGTATCAAGTCCATCTTCATAAGTATAAAGCTGTATATTGTTACTTGATTTATTTTTCCAGTCTTCTAGATATAAATAACCTAGTTCTTCTTTTCCATACTGTTTCAGATAATCAACTCCACTACCTTGATAGGTAGCTAATGAAAAAGTATATTCTGAAATAGTCGAAGCAAGATTTTGTAACTTTATTTGTCTCTGTGTAAAATCTAACTCTTGATTTTGAATTGTCTCTCTATACTCTTCCCATATATCTATAGCTCTATCATCTAAAGGCACAAATACAGAAACTGATTCCATCTCTATTATCTTAATATGTGTTTCAGAGAACCTAAGGTTTTTAATATGGTCAATATAACTATTTAAATTCTCTACAAAACCTACCTCATTTATCCCTCTAATTTTTTCTATTACTTGGTCATAATAGGCATCAAAATTTTTACCCTCTATCTTTAAAAGTGAAAGACTATTATCTTTTTGTACTTTGAGCCTTTTATCTCCTTTATAGACAAAATTAGCATTTTTTCGCTCCATTTCAAATAGAAATAACTTATTCCCCTTTTTTGCACTGTTACGGTTAATTCTACCTGCTAACTGTTCATCACTATCGACCAAGGATTTCTCTTTGAACCCTATGTCCATATCTATATCAACACCTGCTTCTACCACTTGTGTAGTAACAAGCAAAATATTTTTATCATGGACATCTTTAAGTATATTAATAATCTCTCGTCGTCTAGACTCTAAGATTGTTCCACTTAAAATATAGACTTCATCAAAAAGTTTTTTCTCTTTTTTTACCTCTTTATAAAAAGTATCAGCTCCTTTTTTAGTTATAAACTCAATAATAGTTTTAACTTTACCACTCTTATTTGTCTCTAAATTTTGATACGCCTTACTCTCTTTGATAACTCTCTTATATATCTTTTCATAACTATTCTCTTTTATCTCTTTAATATCTATGACTCTCTCTGCAAAATTTGGATTTTTAAAATACTCTACTTTCTTCTTAACCAATCGCACAAACTTATCTTCTATATCCTCTTTGGCTAATATTTTCCCAATCTTTGGTAAAGTAGCACTCATCACAATAAATTTAATATTAAACTTATCTGCAAAGCTATCTAACATATAAACTATTTTTGACCACAAATCAGGACTATAGGTCTGTATCTCATCAATAATGACAATAGAGTTAGCCAAACGATGAAAAATATAGTTATCGTCTTTACTAACCCCTGTTAGTACATTAAAAAACTTTACATGACTTAGAAGCGTAATAGGATAGTTCATAAACTGATTGTCTAAAAAGTTTGTTTTATCATCTCCATAAACACCATCTTTATCAATTTCAGTTTTATCATTATATTTTGCTTTTGAGTGAAGTTGTACTATCTCGCTATTGTCAAGATTTAAAACATTTTTTATAGAGTCGTAAGTTTGAGTTATGAGTGTAGTAAATGGAAAAACATAAAAGATTTTATTTATACTTTTATCCTCTCTTAAAATCTCAACAGCACTCATTATGGATAGGTTTGTTTTTCCTGCTCCTGTTGGGGCTTCTATGTAGAAGAGGTTTTGTTTTTCTTTTAGTGCTATTTTTAGATTTTCTTTTACTTCGACAAATAGTTTATTTCTTAACTCATTAAGATTCTCTCTACTTGGCTTTTCTTCTTTTAAAATTTTAAAAGATTTAAATTCATCATCTGTTTTTCTCTCTATATTTTCTAAAAATTGTTTTCTATAAAACTCTTCATAAATCTTATCTCTAAACTCATTATCTATCAATCCAAAATCATTATAAACTAACTCTTCTCTGTTACCAAAATTCATAAACTGGGCTGTAGCGTAGTAGTCGGAGATGATTAGTAGGGAGAAGAGGGATTTTGAGAGTAAAAATAGCGTATCTTTATTGCTCTCAATATAATCATAAACAGTTGAAAAAACTCTATTTTCTTCCTTATGAATCTTCATATAAGATTTCTCAATACTAAAAAGTTCTAAAAACTGCTCTACATCTTCTTTAAAATCAAATTCATTGCTCTGATAAATTGAACCGTGATGCTTTGAGATAAAATATCCAAAAAGATAAATAATAGACTCTATAATCTCTATCTCATCTTCATCCCAATTTTTACTATAGAGTTCTTGTAATGAATGGTTGATAAAAAGATATGCACCCAATGGAGAGTGATTACTTCCTTCTGAAAGTTTTATCTTTTTAAACTCACTATTATCCATCTTCTCTTTATCTGCTTGAAAGTTAGGATTCATTTTTCCCATATCGTGCCAATAGACAGCTTTTGCAAAGAGATTTTTAACAAAATTTGCAAACACTTCTTTATCTGCTACCTCATCAAGCAAAATCACACTCTCTTCAAAAAGTGTATCAAGATGACTCTCTAAGCCATTCTCTTTAACCAAAAGTAAAAAGTAGTCATAGACCAAATCAATATGCTCTTTTAAACTCTCTCTATTATCTTTTGATATATGAGCCAAATATCTACTCTCAATATCACGCTTTATATCTAATTCACTAAATGTTAAAAGAGACATATCACACCCTCATCACACCCATAGAGATTTTGTAAACTTTTATTGGACTTAAACACACTATTGGTATATAAAAAGTCATGATAAACATACTGTTTTAGCTTTTCATCAAATCCTATTGGTAATCTCTCAAAAAGATAAAAATAGTTTGTAGTTCTCTCTTTATAACCACTATTTTTGAGTACAAAATTTTCATCTTTTTTTATAATAGTTCTAACTTCAAATCTCTCTTTTGATTCTATCTCTTCAAATTTTTCATGAACTCTAAAACTATCCCACCATAAAGAGAACTCATTTTTTCCCATATATGGTGGATAAACTGCTCTATTTTCTCTAAGACTATCTATTAACTCTTTATGTTTTACCTCATCAAGTTCAAGATAAATTCTATAAGCAGGATTTACAAGTGTCTGCTCTGTGATATTGGCGATTGAACCATTAGTGGTATTGTTAAAAATTATGAACTCTTTTTTATATATACCTCCATTGGCAGAACTTGGGGCTATAGCTACTCGTATATCTTTTAGCTTCTCATAATATTCAGGCATATTAAACTTATCACTACTTTGAGCATAACCACCATAACCCATTATTGCACCCAATATCCCTAATAGATAAGGCTTATGAATCATATTGTAAGAGACAAAAATCTTATCATTTATATCAGGCTTTTTAAACATTCCAAATTCAGCCTTAATAGTAAAACTAATTAGTTTTTTCATCTTTTTTCACTTCTAAAATTTCTAACAAATCATGCTTTTTTATTTTCTCTATTAATTTATTACTACTATCTATAACATCTAAAAGCTCTTCAATATAAAAAAGCTCCACTTTTTCAATCTCTTTTTCATATTTAGAAAGATAGTTAATTAGCTTCGTAATATCAAATGAGTTATTCCCCTCTTTGTCTTTTTCAAATATAATAAATTGTGCAAAACTTGGAAGTGTTAAGGTGGAATCTTCAGCAAGAGTCACATAGATAGATAACTCATTCTCTACTCCTGCTTTTGAGTGAGAATCATAAAAAGTTGCAGAGTTATTAAAGGCATTCTTTAAAATAGCTATATCATTATCAGATAACACTTTTATATCTTTGACAGTCTCTCTCCAACTTGATAGATTTTTAGGATTTACTGAAAAGTTATGAATATAGTGAGCCTCTGTAGCTTTGCTCATACTACCAATAGCCGTAAATGGTGCTAAAATCTCATCTGTATAGACTCGTCCTTTTTTATAGAGGTCTGTTGCATGATTGATTTGAACATTTCCATGAATGGAAATGTTATTACCCGATACTTCTTTTCCATCAGGTGTAAAAGTTGCACCAAATAATCGTACATCAATACATTTAGTTAAGTTTTTAAATATTTCATCTTTATTATTATCTTTGTCTTTAGTTGATTTTTCAATCTTTTTTAATTCATCTTTAGGGAATATTTCATTATAGCTCTTTTTTAAATCATTCGTCTCTATCTTATTATGAAAATGTTTAGTAAAAAGTATCTTCTCATCACTATAGTTCTTCTTTATATAGTTTCTAACCAACCATTTAAAAGATTTATCAGTAGCATAAAAGCTACCATCACTCTTTAATCTTCTTGGAAGTCCACTAAAGTCTGCATTATAATTTGCATTAATCGCTTTTACTATTACACACCCATAAACTCTATTTTTAAATTCACTCATTTTAATTCTCCTCATTTAGTGTTTCTGTTTTTTCATAAAAATAGTTATCTGAAAAATAACCTGCTATCATGTACTCTTTAAACCTGTCCATTTCTAAATCCTCTTTATAACTTTGAATAATACTTATGGCATTTTCAACTTTTCCATTACTTCTGCTATATCTAAACTCATGAGCATATTTATTGAAAATCTCTGTTATATACTCTTTAAGTAATTTACTATCATACCAATCTAAAAATCCACTAAAATCTGCATGAGTTAAATTCTCTTTTTTAGCTTTGCTTTTAGAGAGTAAATATCTTGCAAATTGACCTACCAAAAAAGCAAAAAACTTGTCATTCTTATCTTTTAATTCAATATGGTCAACACCCTCAATGAATCTAGTTTTTATCTCATTTTCATCTTTATACTCTTCCCAATAGCCAAGGGTTGTTTTCATTTT
Source organism: Campylobacteraceae bacterium (assembly GCA_027038275.1). GTDB lineage: Bacteria > Campylobacterota > Campylobacteria > Campylobacterales > Sulfurovaceae > UBA1140. The sequence continues at coordinate 6,342 of JALVXC010000140.1, forward strand.
CTCTTTAAGTTTTATCAATTCATCGCTTTGCAACTTTTTCTCCTTTTTTATTTGTTCTATACTAAACAATAAATTTAGCTTTTCCTTTATCTCATTTTCATAAATAGAGTAGCCATCTTTATTGGTATCATCGTGTTTAATATCATCTATAATAATATCAAGTAACATCACTCTAAAATCTATCAACTCTAAAGCACTTTGATGTGATTTATAGATATAGTCATAGAAATTTTGTCTATATTTAATAAGATAATTTTTTAGCATACTGTTTGAATTACTATTTTTTGGAGACTTCAATTTATTGTACTTTATCTCAATATCTTTATAATCAGAAAAATAATTTTTTTGCAATTTATCTTGAAAGACTAAATCATTAATTAGTTTTTCAAATTGAAAAACACTCAATAAACTTTCATAGAAATCTGATAAATCTAAAATGTTTTTGTTGACTTTAATTGTATGATTTTTATGACCAATAAAATTTAAAAATTTAAATTGTGTCATATATTCAAAATGCTCAACATAATCAATATCATTTGTAAAAAGTTTTTTTTGAGGACCTGAAAATTTAAAATTAAATAAATAATAGTTTTTTAAACTTTTGGGATATTTAAAGTAAAGCTCTTTAATAATTTCTCTATAGCCTTTAGACTGTTCTTTTTCATCTAATAGTTTGAAAACTTCACTAAATGCACTAATCTCTTTATTGTTTCTATACAAAATAAGAGGCAAAGGGTTTGAGATATTTAATTTTGCTAATTCCCAAAATTTAATTAGTTTATTTGCACAACTTTGACAAACTTGAAAATTATAATTAGCTACTACACTTTTATGAGCAAAAGTATCATCATAGTTTGTAAAAAGAAAAGGAGCTGATAATTCTTGATTCTCTTTATTACAACCACTACATTGCCCTTTAGTGAACAACATTTCACTCTTTTTTTTATTAAATGATTTTTCTTCTAAATAAAAATCATCAAATTTAAATTGCTTCTCTTTCCCAACATCTATACAAACATATATTGTTTCTTTCTCTAACTTATCTTTATCTTTTTTATTTGAAAGCTCTTTGTGCAATAATTTATACAATATATCATCATTTTGGAAATCAACAATCAAACTAATTATTTTATCTTTTAAACTTAAAATATAATTTTTGTAATTCTCATCATAAACATATTCTATAGCCTTAAAAAAGTGTGCTTCAATATTTTTTGATATTTCCAATCGTTCATTTTTTTCTTCTCTTTTTTTATCATATTTATAAAACTCAATTTTCTCACCATCAAAATCACAATCAACTTTCATAAAAAATGGTGATGTACTATCTAAAGATTTTACCTTATTGTATACTTGAAAATTATTATTTACACCCTTAGAGTACACTTTAGCATAGTATAAAACTTTTTGAATTTTTGATTCTAAACCTTCAGAAATCAATTCTTTATCTTCTATCTTATAAAATTCAAAAAAACCTTGTTTACCCTTTATAATTTTTGACTCTAAAAAATCATCTTCTCTAAATAAAAAATATAAAAAAATGCCATCTAACCTTGCATCCAAATAGACTTCTATTCCATCATTAATATTAACAAACTCTATAATCTCTTTAATCATCTAATCCCTTTACCAACTTCTGCTTCAATACCAAGAAGAGTCTTCATCCATATTATTATACCGATTAACTGCATCTATCCAATCATTTTTATTCTCTTTGATTATCTTATTTAACATTTTCAAATCTTCTTTAGATATTAAATTCAAGCTTTGCATAAAAGTGTAAAATTTTTTTATGCTTGTTATATTCTCTTTTATACTATTCTCACTCGACCACATAGCTTTTTTTATAAACCAATAGCCTAAAAAATCATCTACCAACTCAATTCCATCTTCTGCTTGACATAACTCTATATATTCCTCACTGTCATTTT